>NZ_JBJHAJ010000030.1:0-51122 GCF_054051015.1 Blastococcus sp. SYSU DS0616 | reverse complement strand
CCCCCCCCCCCCCCCCCCCCCCCCCCCCCCCCCCCCCCCCCCCCCCCCCCCCCCCCCCCCCCCCCCCCCCCCGCCCCCCCCCCCCCCCCCCCCCCCCCCCCCCCCCCCCCCCCCCGCCCCCCCCCCCCCCCCCCCCCCCCCCCCCCCCCCCGGGTGTCTCAGCCGGCGGTCGTCAGCCGGCGATCCGCCGGGCGCTGTTGTAGCCGCCCATCGAGTCGATCGACGCGACCTTCACCGGGACACCGGACGTGGCGGCGTGCACCATCTGGCCGTTGCCGATGTAGATGCCGACGTGGCTGACCGGGCTGTAGAAGAACACCAGGTCACCCGGCTGCAGGGCGGACCGGGAGACCGGCGTCCCCATGGTCGACTGCATGCGGCTGGAGTGCGGCAGGCTGATGCCCGCGGCCGCGTAGGCGTACTGCACCAGGCCCGAGCAGTCGAAGGCGTTCGGGCCGGCGGCCGCCCACACGTAGGGGTCGCCGATCTGGGCCATGGCGGTGTTCACCGCGGTCTGCGCCGCGCCGCTGCCGCCGGACACCGGCGCGGGCGGCGCGGGGGCGGGGGCCGGGGCGGGAGCCGCGGGGGCCGGGGCGGGAGCCGCGGCTGCGGGAGCCGGGGCGGCGGGAGCCGGGGCGGCGGCCGGCGCCTCCTCGGCGGCCTGGGCTGCCTGGGCCGCGGCGGCCTCCTCGGCGGCGTGCCGCTCGGCGGCGGCGCGGGAGGCGCGCTGTTCCTCGGCGCTCAGCCGGTCGAAGTGCGCCTGGTAGACGGCGATCTCCTCGTCGAGGCGCGCCCGCTCGGCGTTCACGCGGTCGACCTGCGCCTGGGCGTCCGCCGCGGCCCGCTCGGCGTCCGCACGGGCGCGCTCGGCGTCCTCGCCGGCGGTCCGGGCCTCCCCGAGCACGCCGTTGTTGTGGGCGGCGATCGTGTCGAGCAGGCCGACCCGGTCGATCAGCTCCGTGGGCGAGCCGCTGGTCAGCATCGCCGTCACGGTGTCCAGCCGGTCACCGGTGTACGCGCTGCGGGCCACCGTGCGGACGCGGTCCTGCGCCTGGGCCAAGGCGGCCTGCGCGGCGGTGAGCTCCTCGGCGGCCGCGTCGGCGGACGCCTGCGCCGCCTTGAGGTGCTCGCGGGTCTCGTTGAAGCGCTCGGTGAGCACCTCCAGGTCGTGCGCGCGGGCGGCGACGAGGTCCGCCGCCTCCTGGGAGGTGGCCGGCTCGGGGTCGGCGACGGCGGGGAGCGGCGCCAGGACGACGCCGCCGGCGGCCACGAGGGCCAGCAGGGCCCGCCGTCCGGTGATGCGGCGGTGGGCAGGGCTGAGCGAACTCGCCATGTTCGGCGGGTCTTCCTTTCTTCCACGGCCGCCTACCGGGTTAGCTGA
The DNA here is from genome assembly GCF_054051015.1 of Blastococcus sp. SYSU DS0616. Lineage (NCBI taxonomy): Bacteria > Bacillati > Actinomycetota > Actinomycetes > Geodermatophilales > Geodermatophilaceae > Blastococcus > Blastococcus sp. SYSU DS0616. The sequence goes on along the minus strand of NZ_JBJHAJ010000030.1, from coordinate 49,741 downwards.
CGGGTTCGGGCGGGAAGTCGCCCGGCGGCGGACGGCCCGTGCGGGCCGCTCGTCGCTTCACCCCAGGTGGTGCGTTGGGTCCCCGGTCCGGGTGCCGGACGGATCCGGCGGGTGGTTCGGCGGCGTCCGGGCGGCTGTCACGGGTCGAGTGACGAGAGGGTCCGTCCGGACGGGCCCACGCTAGGTGCCGATCCGGCCGATCACCATGCCTGGGGACGACTTCGTCCAGCACCGTGGCCGACAGTCCGGCGGGCGTTCACGCCCAGTCACCGACGCGCCGTGACACGCCCGCGGTCGGCTGACGTGAGGTGGACCACCTCACCGACGACCCAGACCGCCGGGGGGCGGACTGCGTGCTCGGTGAGGGTGGCCGGGAGGTCGGCCAGGGTGGTGCGCAGCGACCGCTGGGTGGGGGTGGAGCCGTCGGTGACGACCGCGACGGGGGTGTCGGGTGCGCGGCCGTGCTCGACGAGGGCGGCGGCGATGGCGGGGGCGGTGTCGACGCCCATGAGGACGACGAGGGTGCCGCGCAGTGCGCCGAGGGCGGCCCAGTCGACCAGTGACTGGGGGTGGCCGGGGGGCAGGTGGCCGGAGACGACGACGAATTCGTGGGTGAGGCCGCGGTGGGTGACCGGGATGCCGGCGAGGGCGGGGACGGCGACGGCGCTGGTGATGCCGGGCACGACCTCGACGGGGATGCCGGCGTCGGTGCAGGCCTGGACCTCTTCGAAGCCGCGGCCGAAGACGAAGGGGTCGCCGCCCTTGAGACGGACGACGCGGCGGCCGGCGCGGGCGTGGGTGATCAGCAGGTCGTTGATGGTCTCCTGGGCCATCGAGCGGCCGCGCGGCAGTTTGGAGGCGTCGACGACCTCGACCTCGGGGGGGAGCGAGGCGAGCAGTGGCTGGGGGCCGAGGTGGTCGGCGACGACGACGTCGGCGGTGGCCAGCGCCTGCCGGCCGCGCACGGTGATCAGCCCCGGATCACCCGGGCCGCCACCGACGAGGACGACCCGCCCCGGCCCGGTGTCGGAACGGCGGACCGGCAGGGTGCCGTCGGCGACCCCGGCGAGGACCGCGTCGCGGAGCCCGGCCGCCGCCCGGGGGTCGGCCGCGTCGTGGACCGCCAGCACGAGGTCGCCGGCGCGGCCGGTGACGGGCAGCTCGGCGCCGGCCCGCGCACCGTCGGTGCGGGCGCAGAAGATCCGGTGCCGGTCGGCGTCCCCGGCCACCGCGGCGTCGACGTCGGGATCGCCGGTCGCGGCCAGCGCGAACCACGCCCCGGCGAGATCCCCGGCGGCGTAGCGCCGCGGCCACCACTCCAGGTGCCCGGCGGTGGCGGCCGACTCCAGCGCCGGCGTCAGGCCCGGGCTGACCACCGTCACCTCCGCGCCGGCGGCGAGCAGGCCGGTCACCCCGCGGTGCGCGGCCGTACCCCCGCCCACGACGACCACGCGCCGGCCGGCCAGCCGCAGCCCGACCGGGTGCACGCCGTCGCCGGTGGGCTGGGTGGTCACGGGTCCTCCTGCTGCATCGGTGGGGGTGGTCCGGTGCGGGTCGGCGGTCGGGTCCGGCGGCCGCGCGACGGCGACGGTCACCCGGCCGCGCACCGTCTTCCCGACCTCGAGCACCCCGCCCCCGAGGAGCGCCGCCGCCTCGGCGACCGACGGGGTGCCCACCCGGTCGGCGACCGCGCCGGACGGTGCGGGCACGCGCACCCCGGCCAGCGCCTCGGCCGGGTGACCGGCGAGCGGCCAGCCGCGCCGGGCGGCGGCGTCCACCAGCCCCGGCTCGCGCACGCGCGTGTCCAGAGTGGCCAGCCGGACCGGCCCGCACGGCCGGGGGAGGACGGCGTCGACGGCGGCGAGCACCTCGGCGGCGCTCACCCCGGAGGACAGCCCGATGCCGACGGTCCTCACGTGGGCACGCCGGGACGGTCGGGCAGGGCGCCGAGCAGCCCGGCGGCGTCCCGGGGGAGGGGGCCCTCGGGGAGCAGACCGAGCTCGCGCAGCCGGGCACCCACCTCCAGCGCCCAGGGGCGGGACAGCCGCGCGCGGGCCAGCAGCTCGCCGTCGCCGAGGACGTCGTCAGGGGCGCCCTGCACCACCGCGCGGTCGACGACGACGGCCACCTCGTCGGCCCAGCGCAGCGCCAGGTCGACGTCGTGGGTGCTCATCACCACGGTGGAGTCGTGCTCCTGCAACCGGGACAGCGCGGCCAGCGCCTCGGTGACCGCAGAGGGGTCGAGCCCGGCGGTGGGTTCGTCGAGCAGCAGCACGCACGGCCGCATCGCCACCGCACCGGCGATCGCCACCCGCTTCCGCTCTCCGTAGGAGAGCTGGTGGGTGGGCCGGGCGGCGAGGTGGTCGACGGCGAGCAGGTCCAGGGCCTCGGCCACCCGCGCGCGCACCGCGTCCTCGTCCAGCCCCAGGTTGAGCGGGCCGAACGAGACGTCCTGCGCCACGGAAGCGGAGAACAGCTGGTCGTCGGGGTCCTGCAGCACCAGCTGGACGGTCTGCCGGTGCTGCCGCAGGCCGCGGCGGGTGTGCTCCAGCGGCACCCCGTCCACGGTCACCGCGCCGGAGACGGGCGCCAGCGCGCCGGACAGGCAGCGCAGCAGCGTGGTCTTGCCCGAGCCGTTGGCCCCGAGCACGGCCAGCCGCCGGCCGGCGGGGACGGTGAGGTCGGCGCCGTCGAGGACCGGGCGGCCGCGCTCGTAACCGACGACCAGCCCGGTGGCGCCGAGGGTCCGGTGGCTCATGCCACCACCACGCTGATCGCGACGATCCCCGCCAGGCCGGTGAGCGCGGTGGCCAGGAAGAGCCGGGACGACGGCAGCACCTCGGGCAGCACGCGCAGGTCGGTCTCCATGCCCCGGCCGGCCAGGCCCTCCTGCAGCCGGCGGGCGCGGTCCCAGGAGCGGGTGAGCACCCCGGCCGCGAGCAGCCCGGCGGAGCGGTAGGAGCGGCGCGGTGAGGACCAGCCCATCCGCGCCGTCTGCGCCTCGCGGATCGTGTGCAGGCTGTCGAGCAGCACGAACAGCAGCCGGTACATCACGCCCGCCACCTCGACGACCGCGGCCGGTACCCGGAGCCGGCGCAGCGCGGGCAGCAGGTCCGACATCGGCGTGGTGGTGGCCAGCAGGAGGACCGCGGCGCTGCCGGCGACCGCGTGCCCGACCAGCGAGCCGGCCTGCGCGGCGGCGTCCGGGGCCCAGCCGATGCCGCCGTCGCCGACGGACACCACCGCGGTGAGCGCACCGATCGCGATGAACGCCAGCGGCCAGCGGATCGCCCGGCCGAAGGTGCGGGCGGGCACCCGGGCCGGGCCGAGGGCCAGCCCGACGGCGGTGAGCCCGACGAGCACGCTGCCCGGCCAGGCGGGCAGCACCAGCGCGCAGCCGACGAGGCCGGCGCAGAGCAGCAGCTTGTCCCCGGGCGAACGCCCGCGCCATGCGCTGCGCCACGCCGCGTCGTCGACCGCGAGGCCGCTCACCGCGGGTCGGTCTCCGCCGGCGTGCTCGTGGCGGGCGCGGGAGCTGCCGTCCGCCGGCCGCGCAGCCGGCCCAGCACGTAGCCGAGCACGCCACCGCCGAGGGCCGCCTGCAGGGCGAACAGGCCGGACTCCACCTCACCGGACGGGCTGAACAGCGAGTCGAACCACGGGGTGTAGCCGTCGGCCTCGAGCTCCTCGGTCACCGCGGCGTCGGTGCCGCCGAACTCCGACCTGCCCCCGTCGAGGAGCAGCGGAACGGCGAACAGCGCGACCACCGCCACGACGAGGAGGGCGTTGACGAGCGCGCGGCGGTTCACGCGGCACCTCCGGCGGGCACGGCCGCGGGAACGGGGGCGGGCTTCAGGATGCCGAGCCGCTCGAGCTCGGGGCGGGCGTTGACCGTGAGCACCCGGAAGAGCAGCACGCCGAGCAGGCCCTCGCCGATGGCCAGCGGGATCTGGGTGACGGCGAAGACGCCGAGGAACTTGGCCAGCGCCCCGGCGAGGCCGCTGGCCGGGTCGGGGAAGGCCAGCGCGAGCTGGACCGACGTGGTGACGTAGGTGGCCAGGTCGGCCACCGCGACCCCGGCGAAGACGGCGGGTAGCAGCCCGGCCCCCGCGGCGCGGGTCAGCCGGTAGACGGCGTACCCGGCCCACGGCCCGACGACGGCGAAGGCGAAGGCGTTGGCCCCGAGCGTGGTCAGCCCGCCGTGCGCCAGCAGCAGCGCCTGGAACAGCAGCACGACCGTGCCGAGCAGCGCCATCACCGGGGGCCGGAAGAGGATCGCGCCCGGCCCCGTGCCGGTCGGGTGGCTCGAGCTGCCGGTGACGCTCGGCAGCTTGATCGCGCTCAGCACGAAGGTGAACGCCCCGGCCGCGCCCAGGAGCAGCGTCGACTCCGGGTTCTCCCGCACCTCCTTGACCACGGCCCGGGCGCCGTGCACGACGAAGGGCGCGGCGGCGATCGTCCAGCCGATCGCGTGGCCGGCGGGCAGGAAGCCTTCAGCGATGTGCACGGGCGTGCTCCGTTCGGACGGCGGGGGCGCAGGCGGTGACGAAGCGCTGGGCCAGCTCGGGGCTGCCGGCCCAGTTGAGGTGGAGGTAGGAGGCGTGGACCCCGCCGGAGACGAACCCCTCGGGACCGGTGGCGGCCCACTGCCAGGCGGGGGTGGGGCCGGCCGGGGGATCGGCGTGGGTGCGGTGGAACTCGTGGCCGCGCACCCGGGTGCCGGCCGCGGCGAGCACGGAGTCGGTGGTCGCCACCGCGGCGCGGTAGCCGAGGGTGAGCCGGGGGGCCATCGCCGTCCCGACGTCCAGGACCCCGCACATGGGGACGCCGTCCAGCTCGCGGGCCAGGTACAGCAGGCCGGCGCACTCGGCGGCGATCGGTGCCCCGCGGGCGGCGAGCGCGGCGACGTCGGCGCGCAGGGACTCGTTGGCCGACAACTCGGCGGCGTAGACCTCGGGGAAGCCACCGCCGACGACCAGCCCCGCGGTGCCGGCGGGCAGTGCCTCGTCGCGCAGCGGGTCGACGGTCACCACCTCGGCACCGGCGGCCGCGAGCAGCTCGGCGTTCTCCGCGTAGCCGAAGGTGAAAGCCGGGCCGCCGGCGACCGCGATGCGCGGCCGGCTGCCGGTGGGCGCCACCTCCGCGGCCGGGTCCCAGGGCTGCTCGGCGAGGTCGGGCGCCGAGCGGGCCAGCCGCAGCACGGCGTCCAGGTCGACCCCGGCGGCGACGACCTCCCCGAGCCGGCGCACCGTGGCCACCGCCTCGGCCGAGCGCTCCGCGGCCGGCACCAGGCCCAGGTGGCGGGAGGGCGTGTGCAGGGTCTCCAGCCGCCGGATCGCCCCGAGGACCGGAACGCCGGCGGCGCCGAGCGCCTCGCGCAGGATCGCCTCGTGCCGGTCGCTGCCGACCCGGTTGAGCACGACGCCGCCGAGCCGCACCGACGGGTCGAACGTGGCGAACCCGTGCACGAGGGCGGCGACGCTGCGGGCCTGCGAGGAGGCGTCGACCACGAGGACCACCGGCGCGCGCAGCAGCCCGGCCACGTGCGCGGTGGAGGCGAACCCGGGCTCGACGCTCGGGTGGGTGGCGCCGTCGAACAGCCCCATGACGCCCTCGACCACGGCGACGTCGGCGCCGCGGGCCCCGTGCAGCAGCAGCGGCGCGATCCGCTCCTCGCCGACGAGCCAGGGGTCGAGGTTGCGGCCCGGCCGCCCGGCGGCCAGCCCGTGGTAGCCGGGGTCGATGTAGTCGGGGCCCACCTTGTGCGGGGAGACCGTCAGCCCCCGGGCCGTGAGGGCGGCGATCAGCCCGGTGGTGACCGACGTCTTGCCGGCGTTGCTCGACGGTGCCGCGATCACCACCCGCGGCAGGCTCACCACTCGATCCCCCGCTGGCCCTTCTGGCCGGCGTCCATCGGGTGCTTGACCTTCGTCATCTCCACGACCAGGTCGGCGGCCTCGACCAGCGCCGGGGGAGCGTCCCGTCCGGTGATGACGACGTGCTGGCTGCCGGGCCGGGCGGTGAGCGTCGCGACGACGTCGTCGACGTCCACCCAGCCCCACTTCAGGGGGTAGGTGAACTCGTCGAGCACGTAGAACCGGTGCGCCTCGGCGGCGAGGTCGCGCTTGATCTGTGCCCAGCCCTCGGCCGCGTCGGCGGCGTGGTCGGTCTCCTCGCCGTGCTTGCGCGACCAGCTCCAGCCCGCGCCCATCTTGTGCCAGACGACCGGCCCGCCCTCACCGGTCTGCTCGTGCAGCCGGCCCAGCGCGGTCAGCGCGTTCTCCTCGCCGACCTTCCACTTGGCGCTCTTGACGAACTGGTAGACCGCGACCGACCAGCCCTGGTTCCACGCCCGCATCGCCATGCCGAACGCGGCGGTGGACTTGCCCTTCATCTCGCCGGTGTGCACCGCGAGCAGCGGGCGGTTGCGGCGCTGCCGGGTGGTGAGCCCGTCCTGCGGGACGACGGCGACCTGTCCCTGCGGCATCAGGCGGCCTTCCGCACGTCGCGGACCGTGCTGGCCAGGGACTCGGCGCCCAGTTCCTCCAGGCGCAGCGTCTGCGCACCGAGCTGGAGCCCCAGGGACGCCGCCAGCCCGAGCCGTACCGGCCCGGACTCGCAGTCGACGACGACGCTCGCGACGTCCGCCGCCGCGAGCAGCCCGGCCGCCCGGCGGGCCTCGCCCAGGTGGTCGCCGCCGCGCGCGCCGGTGGCCCGGCCGTCGGTGACGACGACCAGCAGCGGCCGGCGCCGCGGGTCGCGCACCCGCTCCAGCGTGAGCGTGCGGTGGGCCTCGAGCAGCCCGGCGGCCAGCGGGGTGCGCCCGCCGGTGGGCAGGCTGCCGAGGCGGGCGGCGGCCGCCTCGACCGACCAGGTGGGTGGCAGGGCGAGCTCGGCCGCGCCGGCGCGGAAGGTGATCAGCCCGACCTTGTCGCGGCGCTGGTAGGCGTCGAGCAGCAGGGAGAGCACGGCGCCCTTCACCGCGGCCATCCGGGAGCGGGCGCCCATCGAGCCGCTGGCGTCGACGACGAACAGCACGAGGTTGCCCTCGCGGCCCTCGAGCACGGCCTGGCGCAGGTCGTCGCGCTCGATCCGCAGCCCCGGGCCGCTGCGGCCGCGGGCGCGCTGGTGGGGCGCCGCGGCGAGCACGGTGCCGGCGAGGTGCAGCTTGGTGACGGTGCCCTCGGGGCGGGTCGACCCGACCACCCGGCCGCGCTCCGACCGCGCGCGCGACCGGCGGCCCGCGGCCCCGGCGCCGATCCCGGGCACCTCCAGCCGCCGGGTGCGGAACGGGTCGGACGGAGCGACCGCGGCCTTCTCCGGAGCCGGGGCCGCGTCGGTGTGCCCGCCGCCCTCACCGCGCGGGGCGGTCGTCGGCGGGACCTCCCCCCCGTCGTCCCCAGGCATAGGAGGCTCTACCTGCGTCTCGGCGTCGGACATGGGTGTATTGCTTCCTATGCCTGGGTCCGCGCCGGGGCCGCCGCCGTCGTCCGGGCCACCGCCGTCCGGGCCGCTGTCGTCCGGGCCGCCGTCGTCCGGGCCGCCGTCCTGCGGGCCGTCCGGGGGCTCCGGGTCGTCCTCGGGGCGGCTGTCCTCCAGCGCCCGGTCCAGGGTCTCCTCGTCGAGCCCGGGTGCGTCGAACGGGTTGCGCCGGCGCCGGTGCGGGAGCGCCAGCCGTGCGGCCACCCGCACGTCGTCCTCGGTCACCTCGTCGCGGCCGCACCAGGCGGCGTGCGCGATGGCGGCGCGGGCGGTGACGATGTCCGCACGCAGACCGTCGACGTCGAACGCTGCGCAGACGGCGGTGACCTGGCGCAGCGCGGTGTCGGAGAGGGTGACGTGCGGCAGGCGGGCGCGGGCGTCGGCGATGCGGGCGGCGAGCGCGGACTCGTCGGCGGCCCACTGCCCGGCGAAACCGGCCGGGTCGGCGTCGGAGGCGAACCGCCGGCGCACGACCTCGGCGCGGACGGCGGGGTCGCGCGGGGCGGCGACCTCCACGGTCAGCCCGAACCGGTCCAGCAGCTGCGGGCGGAGCTCGCCCTCCTCCGGGTTCATGGTGCCGACCAGCAGGAAGCGGGCGGCGTGCCGCACCGAGACGCCCTCGCGCTCGACGTACGCGGTGCCCAGCGCGGCGGCGTCGAGCAGCAGGTCGACCAGGTGGTCGTGCAGCAGGTTGACCTCGTCGACGTAGAGCACCCCGCGGTGGGCGGCGGCGAGCAGGCCCGGCTCGTAGGCCTTGACCCCCTCGGTGAGCGCCCGTTCCAGGTCCAGGGAGCCGACGAGCCGGTCCTCGGAGGCGCCGACGGGCAGCTCGACCAGCCGGGCCGGGCGGGTGCGGGCCGCCGCACCCGGCTCGTGCGGGCCGTCGGGGCAGGCGGGGTCGGGCGCTGCCGGGTCGCAGCCGAAGCGGCAGCCCGCGACGACGTCGACCGGCGGCAGGACGGCGGCCAGCGCGCGGACCGTCGTCGACTTCGCCGTGCCCTTCTCGCCGCGCACCAGCACCCCGCCGACGGCGGGGGAGACGGCGTTGAGCAGCAGGGCCAGCCGCAGGTCGTCCATGCCGACGACGGCGGTGAAGGGAAAGCTCATGCGGGGTACCCGCGCATGGCACGCGTCCTCTCCCCGGGTGTCCACGCCCGGAGGTGGCAGGGACGACGGCTGGAGTCTCCTGGCTCCCGGCTCGACGCCCGTCCCCGACCTTCCCGCTCCCGGGGGAGCAGTGGCCGAGCGTGGGGACGGGCTCCCCGGTCACAGTGGCGGGACCGCGCCGGATTCTCACCGGGCTTCCTCCGCTGCCGTCGCGTGTGGCTGCGTCATCAGACCACGAGCGGCCCGGCCGGCGACAGACCCCCCGCCGCCCGATGGCGACCTAAGACCTCGTTGACTTCCTAACGCCGTTAGGAAAACAATGCGCCTGTGACCGGGGCAGCACCGCCGGACCGCCGACAGCGGCGGCGGCAGGAGACGATCGAGGAGGTCGTCGCCGTCGCCGTCGAGGTGATGACCGAGCACGGTGTCGCCGGGCTGACCCTCGGTGAGGTGGCCCGTCGCATGGGCATCCGCTCGCCCTCCCTCTACGGGTACTTCGACGGCAAGCACGCGCTGTACGACGCCCTCTTCGAACGCGGCTGGCGTGCGCTCGCCGACGTGCTGCGGCTCGCGGGCGCGACGCGCGAGGACGCCGACCCGCTCGCCGCCCTGCGCACCGGAACCACCGCCCTGGTGCGCTGGGCCGTCGAGCACCCCGCCCACTCCGCGCTCATGTTCTGGCGGCCGGTGCCCGGCTTCACGCCCTCGCCGCGGGCGTACGAGCCGGCCGTCGCGCTGGACGCGGAGTCCCGCGCGCTGCTGGCCCGGTTGCGGGACGCCGGGCACCTGGCGCCGGACGTCGACCTCGACCGCGCCTACCGCGCCTGGACGGCGCTGGTCGGCGGGGTCATCTCCCAGCAGCTGTCCAACGCTCCCGGGGAGCCGTTCGAGACCGGCGCCTTCACCACCGTCCTGCCCGACGTCATGGACATGTGGCTCGGCCACCACCAGAGGAACCCATCCACCCGCTGATCCGAGGAGGTCCGACGTGACCGCTCCCTCTCCTGCCCCTGCCCGTCCTCGCCCGCGGTCCGCCGCCCTGGACCGGGACACCGCCTACCGGCTCGCCGCCACGGAGTACGAGCGCATCGTCGCCCTCCTCCGGCAGCTGGACGCCGACGACTGGAGCCGGCCCACCGACTGCCCGGGCTGGGACGTGCGGGCCATGGCCGCGCACGTGCTCGGGATGGCGGAGATGGCCGCCTCGGTGCGGGAGATGGCCCGTCAGCAGCGGCTCGCCGGCAAGGCCGGGGGCGGCATCGACGCGCTGACCGACGTGCAGGTGCGGGAGCACGCCGACCTCGACGGCCCGGCAGTCGTCGCCGCGCTCGAGGTCACGGCGCCGCGTGCGCTGCGGGGGCGGCGCCGGCTGTCCCGGGTGGCGGGGCGGGTCAAGCTGCGCGAGGAGCAGGTCAACGGCACGGTCCGCGAGTTCTGGCGGATCGGTTTCCTGCTCGACGTCGTCCTGACCCGCGACGTCTGGATGCACCGGGTCGACGTCAGCCGCGCGACCGGCCGTGAGCCCGAGCTCACGCCCGAGCACGACGGGGTGCTGGTCGCCGACGTCGTCGCCGAGTGGGCCGGGCGGCACGGCCGGCCGTACCGGCTCACCCTCACCGGCCCGGCCGGCGGCCAGTGGTCGGCGGGGACGGACGGCGAGCAGCTGGAGCTCGACGCCGTCGAGTTCTGCCGGGTCCTCTCGGGCCGGGGCAGCGGAGCCGGCCTCCTGGGCCAGCAGGTGCCCTTCTGATCCAGCCCCTGCCGGTCGACGGGGCGACAGGCCCCGGCCGCGTCGCCGAGCAGCGCCGTCCATCAGTGCTTGTCACTGGCAAGTTGTCAGTGGCAAGCTGCTGGTGTGACCCGGCCAGACGGCGACCTCCGCGCGGTGCTGCTGCGCTCCGCGGCCGAGGTGGCGGCCCGCTCCGGCGTCGCCGAGGTCTCGATCCGGGCGCTCGCCCGCTCGGCGGGTGTGTCCCACGCCGCGCACCGGCACCACTTCGCCTCACGGACCGGTCTGCTGACGGCGCTGGCCGCCGAGGGCCACCGGATGCTCGCCAGTGCCCTCGAGGACGCGGCCGCCTCCGACTTCCGCGAGGTCGGCGTGGCCTACGTGCGCTTCGCCCGCGACCACCCCGGTCACTTCGCGGTGATGTTCGCCCCCGACGTCCTCGACCCGGACGACGGCGAGCTCTCCGCTGCCCGGGCCCGGACCTTCGCGGTGCTCCAGCGCGGGGTCGACGCGCTGACCGTCGACGGTCGGGTCGACGACGCGCGGGCCGCGGTCGTGGCCGCGTGGTCGCTGGTCCACGGGTTCGCCGGGCTGGCGGCGACCGGGAACCTCGCCGGAGCCGGTCTCGCCCCCGACGGCGGTGGTGAGGCGCTGCTCGAGCTCGCCCGGCGTGCGGCCGGGATGCTGTTCGGTTCACCGGGAAGGAAGGCCGGCCATGGATGACCCCCTGCTCGGTGTCCACGTCCTCGCGGGGACCGCCGGGCTGCTCCTCGGGCCCGTGTGGCTCGCGGCCCGTCGCGCGGGTGCTCGGGGCGTTGCCGCGGCGGCCGGCTACCAGGTCGCCGTCGTGGTCGCGGCCGTCACCGGCGGGGTGCTCGCGGCGACGTCGCCGGGTCTGCTCTGGCTGCTGCCGGTCGCCGTGCTCACGGAGGTGCTCGCCGTGGCGGGCGCGCTCGCCCGCCGGCGGGCGTGGCACCACTGGGCCACGCTCCAGCCGCATCTGCTCGGCGGCTCCTACATCGCCCTCGTGACCGCCCTCCTGGTCGCCGAGACGGCCAACCCGGTGTTCTGGGTGCTGCCTGCCGTCGTCGGGCAGGTGCCCATCGCGGTCGCCAAGCGCCGGCTGCACGCCGGCGGCCTCGCGCCCGCCTGATCCGCTGCGGCACGCGACCCCGACCGCGGCCCGGCCGGCGCAGCCCGGCGCCCGTGCGCCGGCCGCGGTCGGGAGGGCTGCCTAGGATCGGCGCCCGTGCCAGCCCCCGAGGTCCCCGCCGAGCGCCCGATCGTGGTCGTGGGCATCGGCGCGGACGGTTGGGACGGGTTGTCGCCGACGGCCCGGCGGGCCATCGAGACGGCCGAGGTGCTGCGTGGCAGCGCGCGCCAGCTGGCTCTGGTACCACCGTCGGTGGCCGCGGAGCGGGTGCCCTGGCCCTCGCCGATGGGGCCGGCGATCCGCGCCCTGCCCACGGCGCACCCCGGCCGGCGGGTAGTCGTGCTGGCCAGCGGCGACCCGATGTTCTCCGGGATCGGCACCTCGCTGGCGCGGGTCCTCGGGGCCGACGCGGTCGACGTCGTCCCGCACCCGTCGTCGGTGACGCTGGCGTGCGCGCGGCTGGGCTGGGCGGTGGAGGAGACGACGGTGGTGACGGTCGTCGGCCGGCCGGTGGAGCTGCTGGCCCCGCACGTGACGCCGGGCCGGCGGCTGCTGGTGCTCGGATCCGACACGTCGTCCCCGGCGGCGGTCGCGGACCGTCTCGTGGCCTGGGGGTACGGCGCCAGCCGGGTCATCGCGCTGGCCCAGCTGGGCGGGCCGGGCGAGCGGCGGTTCACCGGCACCGCCGCGGGGTGGCCGCACGCCGAGACCGACCCGCTGGTGGTGACCGCCGTGGAGGTCGTCGCCGACCCGGGCACCGTGCCGCTGCCCACCGTTCCGGGCCTGCCCGACGACGCCTACGAGCACGACGGCCAGCTGACCAAGCGCGACGCGCGGGCGGTGACCCTGGCCCGGCTGGCCCCGCTGCCGGGCCAGCTGCTCTGGGACGTCGGGGCCGGTGCCGGCTCGATCGGCATCGAGTGGATGCGGACGCACCCGTCCTGCCGCGCGGTCGCGGTCGAGTCGCGCGCGGAGCGGGCCGAGCGGATCGCGCGCAACGCCGGGCGGCTCGGCGTCCCCGACCTGCGGGTGGTGGAGGGCCGCGCCCCCGAGGCGCTGGCGGGCCTGCCAGCCCCCGACGCCGTCTTCGTCGGGGGCGGCGCGACGGTCCCCGGCGTGCTCGACGCCTGCTGGGCCGCGCTGCCGCCGGGTGGGAGGCTGGTGGTCAACGCCGTCACGCTGGAGAGCGAGGCGGTGCTGGCCGACCGGTACGCGCGGCACGGTGGCGAGCTGGTGCGCCTCGCCGTCGCCACCGCCGCACCCGTGGGCGGCTTCACCGGCTGGAAGGCGGCCATGCCCGTGACGATCTGGTCGGGAGTCAAGCCATGACGGTGCACTTCATCGGCGCGGGGCCCGGCGCCGCCGACCTGGTCACGGTCCGGGCCGCCCGGCTCATAGCCACGGCGCCGGTGTGCCTGTACGCCGGGGCGCTGGTGCCCCGCGAGTTACTGGACACCGCGCCGCCGGGCGCCCGGCTGGTGGACACCGCGAACCTCGACCTCGACCAGATCACCGCCGAGCTGGTCGCGGCCCACGAGGCCGGGCTCGACGTCGCCCGGCTGCACAGCGGCGACCCGTCGGTCTACAGCGCGATGGCCGAGCAGATGCGGCGCCTCGACGCGGCCGGCGTGCCCTACGACGTCGTCCCGGGCGTGCCCGCCTTCGCCGCGGCGGCCGCCTCGCTCAAGCGGGAGCTGACCGTCCCCGGCGTCGGGCAGACGGTGATCCTCACCCGCACGTCTGCCCGGTCCACGCCGATGCCGGCGGGGGAGGACCTGGCCACCCTCGGCGCCTCGCGCGCCACGCTGGTGCTGCACCTCGCGGTGCAGCGGATCGCCGAGCTGGTGCCCGAGCTCCTGCCCTCCTACGGCCCGGACTGCCCGGTCGCCGTCGTCGCCCGCGCCAGCCGGGACGACGAGCTGGTCCTGCGCGGGACCCTGGCCGACATCGCGGCGCAGGTCGCCGACGCCGGGGTGAAGCGGACGGCGGTGGTGATCGTCGGCTCGGTGCTGACCGCCGGGGAGTTCCCCGACAGCCACCTCTACTCGACGAGCCGATGCCGATGAAGGACCCTGCTGCCCCCCACCGCTCGCGAGCTCGCGGCGAGCCCCTGCAGCAGGGCCGTCCAACCGGACGAGGCTTAGCTCCGGCCGACCACGGTGCCCGCGCGGTCGATGACGATCACGTCGACCGCCACGGGGGCGCCGCGCAGCACGCCGAGCGCGGTCTCCCGCGCCGCGGCGGCCACCAGATCGCCCAGCGGGAGGCCGGCCGCCCGGCACTGCTGCAGCGCGTCCAGCGCGGTGTTGGCGCCCCGCACCCCGTCGACCAGCTCCGGGGGGCCGCCCGCAGCGCGCACCCGGCCGGCCAGCGACTCGAAGGACACCTGCGAGCGGCCGGAGTGCAGGTCGAGGTGCCCGTCGGCGAGCTTGGCGAGCTTGCCGATGCCGCCGGCGATCGTGAGCCGGCCGATCGGGTGGCGGCGCAGGTACTTGAGCACGGCCCCGGCGAAGTCGCCCATGTCCAGCAGCGCGTCCTCGGGCAGCCCGTACGTCTCGACGGCCACCCGCTCGCTGGTGCTGCCGGTGCAGGCCGCCACGTGCGCGTACCCGGCGGCGCGGGCCACGTCGATGCCCCGGCGGATCGAGTCGATCCACGCCGAGCAGGAGTACGGGACGACGACGCCCGTGGTGCCCAGGATCGACAGCCCGCCCAGGATGCCCAGCCGGGGGTTCCAGGTCCGGCGGGCGAGCTCCGCGCCGTGCTCGACCGACACCTCGACGACGACGTCCCCGGAGCCGCCGTGGCGGGCGGCTACCGCGGCCACGTGCGCGGCGATGAACTGCCGGGGCATCGGGTTGATCGCGGGCTCGCCGACCGCCAGCGGCAGCCCGGGTTTGGTCACCGTGCCCACGCCCTCGCCCGCGCGGAAGGTGACCCCGCTGCCGGGTGCCCCGTGGGTCACCCGCACGGAAACGAGCGCGCCGTGGGTGACGTCGGGGTCGTCTCCGGCGTCCTTGACCACGCCGGCGGTGGCGGCGCCGTCCTCGAGGCGCTCGATGGCCAGCGCGAACGACGGGTGCCGGTCGTGCGGCAGGTCGATCGTGACCGGGTCGGGGAACTCGCCGGTGAGCAGCGCGGTGTAGGCGGCGGTGGCCGCCGCGGTCGCGCAGGCGCCCGTGGTCCAGCCCGAGCGCAGGCCCGTGCCGTCCGTCCGGTCCGCCGTCATCACGTGATCAGCATGCACGGCGGCGCGGCGTGACCGGCCGGGTGCTGGTCCTGGGCGGGACCGGGGAAGCGCGACGGCTGGCCGGAGCGCTGGTGGATGACGGGGTCGACGTCGTCAGCTCCCTGGCCGGGCGCGTCGCCGAGCCCCTGCTGCCGGTGGGTGCGGTGCGGATCGGTGGGTTCGGCGGTGCGGCGGGGCTGGCGGCCTGGCTGCGGGAGGCCCCGACGGCGGCCGTCGTGGACGCCACGCACCCGTTCGCCGCCGGGATGACGGCGGCGGCGGCGGAGGCGGCGGCGGTCGCCGGGGTTCCGTTGCTGCGACTGCAACGACCGGGCTGGTCCGCCGGGCCGGGGGACGACTGGCACTGGGTCGGGTCACTGCAACGAGCGGCGGCAGCGGTGACCGGGTACGACTCGGTGTTCCTCACGACCGGGCGGCAGGGGCTCGCCGCGTTCGCCGACGTCCCGGGGCACTGCCTGGTGCGGTCGGTGGACCCCCCGTCGCCGCCGCTGCCCCGGCGCAGCACGGTGGTGCTCGCCCGCGGGCCGTTCACCGTCGCGGACGAGATCGCGCTGATGCGGGCGCACGCCGTGGAGGTCGTCGTCACCAAGGACAGCGGGGGCGGGATGACCGCCGCCAAGCTGACCGCCGCTCGCGAGCTGGGGGTGCCGGTCGTGCTGGTGCGCCGCCCGCCGCTGCCGCCGGGGGTCGCGGTGGCCGACACCGTGGAGGCGGCCCGGGAATGGGTTCGGTCGCGCACGACCTGATCCGACGTACCGCCGACCCGGCTCAGGCGGGCAGCGACTCCGCGGCGTCCGGCGTCCGGTCGGGTGGGGTCGCCCGGCGGCGCAGCCGCACACCGGCGACCGCGGCCAGCGCCAGGACGACCAGGACGGCGGCGTAGACCTCGGTGACCGGTGCCAGGCCGAACGCCCCGGCGGCGGCCCCGGCGGCCACGGCCGGGACGCTGAAGCTCAGGTAGCCGACGACGAAGACGCTCGACAGGAGTCCGGCGCGCTCGGCCGGTGCCACGCCGGCGCTGGCCGTGGCGACCGCGCCGAGGAAGGCCAGGCCGAAGCCGAGGCCGGAGACGACGGCGGAGCCGAAGAGCACGACGACCTGCCCGGTCAGCAGGGCGGCGATCGTGCCGGTCACCCCGACGGCGAACACGGAGGCGCCCGCGACCATGGCGCGCTCCGGTGCGAGGTCGCGGCCCAGGACGGCGCCGAGCGCCGCGGTGCCCTGCATGGCCAGCACCAGCAGGCTGCCGACCAGGTGGTCCTCGATGCCGAAGACCGAGGCGACCAGCGAGGGGCCGAGGGAGAGGTACAGGCCGCCGAGCGCCCACGCGGCGACGATGGCCGGGAGCGCGGTGAGGAACGCCGGGCGCTGGGGTGCGGGCACGCGCACCGTCGGCCGCAGCGAGCGCAGCGCTCCCGGTGCGCGGGGGGAGGTCTCGGGCAGCAGCGGCACCAGCGCGGCGGCGAGGATCAGCACCCCGGTCAGGACGGCGAAGACCCAGCGCGTGGGCGAGGCGACGTACTCCACGACCAGGCCGGCGCCCACGGCCCCCAGCGACAGCCCGATGCCGGGCCCGGCGCTGTTGACCAGCGGGCCCAGCGGGCGGGCCGGGCGCTGGGTGTCGAGCAGCAGGGCGCCGAGGGTTCCGGTGAGCGCGCCCATCGACAGGCCCTGCAGCACCCGGGCGGTGAGCAGCCAGCCGACGCTGTCGGCGGTCAGGAAGACGGCCATGGAGACCGCCTGCAGCAGCAGCCCGCCGGCCACCACCGGCCGGCGGCCCACGTGGTCGGAGAGGCCACCCACCACGAGGAGGGCGGCCAGCAGGGCGAGGGCGTAGATGCCGAAGACCGTCGTGAGCATGCCGGGCCCGAAGCCGAACTGCTCCTGGTAGACGCGGTACAGCGGCGTGGGCACCCCCGAGGCCGCGAGGACGAGCAGCAGCAGGCCGGCGGTGGTCCAGAACGCGGGGGCTCTGCTGAGCGTCGGGGGTGCCACGACGGTGGGAAAGGGCAACGATCGCGCGGGCATTCCCCGCCCCGGCGTGTCAGCCCGGGTAGCGGCGGGAGGTGTAGACCGCGCCGGAGGCGGTGACGCGGGTCTGCGAGGAGCCGATCAGCACCAGGCAGCGCATGTCCACGGTCGCGGGGTCCAGCGCGCCCAGGGTGGTGACCCGGAGGCTCTCCTCCGGCCCGCCGACGTCCCGCCCCACGACCACCACGGTCTCCGGCGGGCGCACCTCCAGCAGCACCCGCAGCGCTTCGCCGAGCTGGTGCGGGCGGTGCTTCGAGCGCGGGTTGTAGAGGGCGATGACCAGGTCGGCGGCGGCGGCGTGGCGCAGCCGATCGGTGATCACCTCCCAGGGCTTGAGGACGTCGGAGAGCGACAGCACGCAGAAGTCGTGCCCCAGCGGGGCCCCCACCCGGGAGGCGACCGCCTGGGCGGCGGTGAGGCCGGGGACGACCCGCACCGGGACACCGGCGAACTCGGGGCGCTCGGCCACCTCGAGCACGGCGGCGGCCATGGCGAAGACGCCCGGGTCTCCACTGGAGACGACCGCGACCCGCCGCCCCTCCCGGGCCAGCGTCAGCGCGTGCGCGGCACGGTCGGCCTCGACGCGGTTGTCGCTGGGGTGCCGGGTCTGGCGCGGGTTGGCCGCGACCCGGTCGAGGTAGGGGCCGTAGCCGACGAGGTCGTCGGCGGCGGCGAGCGCCTCGGCGGCCTCCGGGGTCGTCCAGCTCCGCGCGCCCGGACCGAGGCCGACGACGACGACCTCTCCGTGCGTGGCCGCCTCGCCGGAGGGCTGGGCCGGCTCCGTGACCTGCGGCGTGAGCGGGCTGGGCAGCAGGGCGAGGGAGAAGTACGGGACGCTCGCCGGGTCGACCTCGGCGAGCGGCAGGCACCGCTGCCGGTCGGTGGTGGCCCGCTCGACGTAGAGCGCCCGGTCGAGCACGCCGGCCCGCTCGAACGCCTCCCGCACCTGCGGGAAGGTGCGGCCGAGCTTCATCACCGCCGCCGAGTCGGTGCCGGCCAGCCGGGCGGCGAGCTCGTCGGCCGGCAGCGTGCCGGGGAGCACCGTGAGCACCTCGTCGCGCTCCACCAGGGGCCGGCCGACCGCGGCGGCCGCGCCGCTCACGCTGGTCACCCCGGGGACGACCTCGGTCGGGTAGCGGTGCGCCAGCCGCTTGTGCATGTGCATGTAGGAGCCGTAGAAGAGCGGGTCGCCCTCGGCGAGGACGACGACGTCGCGGCCGGCGTCCAGGTGGGCGGCCAGCCGCGCAGCGGCGGCCTCGTAGAACTCGTCGATCGCGCCCTGGTAGCCGCCCGGGTGGTCGGTGGTCTCGGTGGTGACCGGGTAGACCAGCAGCTCCTCGATCTGCCCTTCGCGCAGGTAGGGCTCGGCCAGGCCGCGGGCCACCGACCGGCCGTGCCGCGCGGCGTGGAAGGCGACGACGTCGGCGGCGCCGATCAGCCGGGCGGCCTTGACCGTGACGAGCTCGGGGTCGCCGGGGCCCAGCCCCACCCCGTAGAGCCGGCCGGTCGTCTGTCCGCTCATTCGGCGGTGCTCGCGATCGCGTTGATGGCGGCCGCGGTGATCGCGCTGCCGCCGCGCCGGCCCCGGACCACCAGGAACTCCAGGTCGGACTCCGCCAGGGCGTCCTTGGACTCGGCGGCGCCGATGAACCCGACAGGGATGCCGAGCACGGCGGCGGGGCGCGGGGCACCGGCGGCCACCATCTCGAGCAGATGGAACAGCGCGGTGGGGGCGTTGCCGATCACGACGACCGCGCCGTCGAGCCGGTCGCGCCACAGCTCCAGCGCCGCGGCGGTGCGGGTGGTGCCCAGCTCGGCGGCGAGCCCGGGGGTCCGCGGGTCGTTCAGGGTGCAGATGACGTCGTTGTCCTTCGGCAGCCGCCGCCGGGTGATGCCGCTGGCCACCATCTGCGCGTCGCAGAGCACCGGTGCGCCGGCGTTCAGCGCCTCGCGGGCGCGCTGCACGACGTCGGGGGAGTGGGCGATGTCGTCGACGAGGTCCACCTGCCCGCAGGCGTGGATCATCCGCACCGCCACCTGGGCGACGTCGGCGGGCAGGTTCGCGAGGTTCGCCTCGGCGCGGATGGTGGCGAACGAGCGCCGGTAGATCTCGGCGCCGTCCTTCTCGTAGTCGTACATCGGGCAGGAGGCTACGTCCCGCGCTCGGGCCACCTGCTCCGGGGAACGGCGGGCGGTCCCAGCCCACCGCTGTGCTGCGTGCTTGAGCAGGCCGACGAACCCCTCCCAGGACCCGGGGAGGGTTCGTCGTGCGTCGGTGGCTCAGCCGGTGCGCGAGTGTTCGGGTTGGCCGGTGATGCGGGGGAAGATCAGGATCTCGGTGCCGTCGGGCCGGTAGGTGTGCCATCGGCCGGCGGTATCTCGTTCGATGCGGAATCCGTGGTGGACCTTGGTGTGGTGGCGTTCGCACAACAGCCCGGAGTTCTCCAGCGAGGTCTCTCCGCCGTCGGCCCAGTGCACGAGGTGGTGGACGTCGCACCAGTGGGCGGGGGCGTCGCAGCCGGCGAACACGCATCCCCGGTCGCGGTACTCGACCGCGCGGCGCAGGGCCGGCGGGACGACCCGGTGCCGGCGGCCCAGGTCCAGGAGCTCGCCGTCGGGGCCGATGACGATGCGGGAGACGTTGCCGTCACAGGCCAGCCAGCGGGCGCGGGCGGCGGAGATGGTGGCGCCGAGCCCGGTGGTGGCCGCGCCCGGTCCGGTGGCGGGGTCGACCAGGTCGGTGAGGTCGATCCGGACGATGACGTGCGGCTTCACGGTGCGCAGGACCGGCAGGGCGCCGGAGGCGAGCTGGTTGTCGGCCAGCTGGACCAGGGCGTCGGCGGACTGCTGGGCGCGGGTGCGGCTGTCCCCGGCGGGGCGGGAGGCCTGCACGATCGACTCGATCGCGGCCTGGAACTTCTCCCCGCCGACGGCGTCGAGCTCGCCGCGGAACCCGACGCGGCCATCGGCGTGGGTGACGAACACCAGTGACCGGCCCTCGGTGGGATCGGGCTCGGGGCCGTCGGGGTCGAGCCGGGCCAGGTAGTGGTCCACGACCTGGCGGAGTTCGGCGTGCGGGCGACTCGCGGCGACCTCGGCCAGGGTTGCGTCGACCCCGGCGAGGCCCACGTCGTGCGCCTGCGCGGCGGCCACGTTCACCGGTGCGGCGACCGGGGTGATCACCGCGACCGCTTCCGCCGTGATCGCACCCGCGGCGAACGCGGCTCGCACCGCCGGTAGCTCGGGCAGCGCCCGCCCGGAGCGCACCACCCGGGACGCCGCGGCCGACGACAGCCGGGCATGTCCGCGCAGCCAGGAGGCCATCGTCCGCTGCCCGTCGTGCTCGGCGGCGGAGGTGACCTCGCACTCCCGCACGGTGCGGGTGACTTCCGCGGCGAGCCGGTTCTGCGCCACCAGCAGCGGCCGCAGCCGGTCGAGCAGCTGCGGGCCGAACCGGCCGGCCAGGTCCTCGGCCGCCAGGTCGTCCAGCGCGGCCGTCAACCGGTCCAGCGCATCACCCGCAGCGGTCGAACGCATGTACGAATACTAGCCGGGCGGACCGGCCTCGGCAACCCGAAAGTGCAGGTCAAAAGCCTGTCCACAGATTTCAGCACAGCGTGGACAGCGGTCGGTCGTGGTGCTCGGGAGTTCACCGCGGCGGGTGCCCGCTCTCGCATGGCCCGACCCGCCACGTGCGTCCTCCGGCCCGGCTCCGGGCTAGCGTCGCGCCGTGCCCGACTTTCCCCGCTCCGGAGCCGCCCGCCCAGCAGGTGGCCTTGCGCGCGACCGTCGAGTCAGTGCTGCGTGACCACGAGGGCACCGTGTCGTACCGGCACCACGACCGCTTCTGGCAGTCCGGGAACCGGCGGGAGGCCGTCTACGGCTGGGGCACGACGATCGAGCCCAGGACGGCAGGCGAGCCGATCGAGGTGTGGTTCGACGGGCTCGACGAGGACATCGCGGTCGACCAGGTCCGCGGCCGCTGGTGGCGACGCCGGCTGGTCCGGCACGAGTGGCGGGACCTCACCGACCTCGATGACGTCTTGGCCGACGTCGTCCGCGTGCTCCGCGCATTGCTGAGCGACTACCGGTAACAGGGCGCACGCCCCAGCCCCGGGTTCAGCATCGTGGGCTGCTGTCCGTCACCCCTGCCGGAGCGAGCCGGCCTCAGCCGGGGTGGCCGCTGCCCTCGACCCGGTAGCCGGTGCCGGTCGCGACCACGTCCACCACTGCGCCGCCGGGCCGGCCGCAGCGCCGCTCGCACCCGGCCCAGTGCTGCCGCGCCCCGTCCGCCGGGAGGGATCCGGTGATCACGGCAGCGGTCGCGTCCGACCGCACGTCGGCCAGGGACTTCGCGCACCCGGGCAGCCCCGCGCAAGCGGTCACGCGCGTCCACGGGCTCGTGGGGTCGAGCACCAGCCCGGCGTCGGCCAGCGACCTGGCCGCCGACCCGTCGGCCAGGTCGGGCGCGACGACCCCGCGCCACGGGGTGAGCTGCACCTCTGCCGCGACGTCGGCGAGCAGCGACACCTGGGCGGCGGTCAGCCGGCCCAGGGGGACCACCGCGGCGAGGGCCGTGCGGCCGTCGTCCTGCCGCACCGCACCGATCGGGCGGATCCGCGGCTGGGCCGGCACCTCGACCCGCTCCCCGGCCGGGGCGTCCAGCCGGGCCGCCACCCGCGCCGGCCCGTCGGCGAGTTCGGCCAGCCGCCAGGCCGTTCCGCCCTGGGCGGCGCGCTCGTCGAGGAAAGCCCGGGCGGCCGCCAGCGCGAGGTCGACGGCGTCCGCCGGACCGGCGCGCAGGCCGGAGTCGGCGCCGGCGAGGGTCAGCGCGACGGCGTCGGGGGCGAGCGCGAACAGGCCGACGTCCCCGCCGAGCGCGGCGACGTCGCCCCGGCCGTCGTCGAACGTGGCCAGGAACCGTCCCGGCAGCGCGGCGAGCGACGGGTCGGCGCACAGCCCGGCGTCGAAGTCGCGCACCCAGGGCCGGGCGTCGAGCAGACCCCCGGTCCGCCCGCTCAACACGCTGCCCAACAGGTTGCGGGCCGTCTCGTGGCTGTCGCTGGGCAGCAGCCCGGCCGCCGCCAGCCGGCCGCCGAGCTCGCCGGCCGATCCGGGGCGCAGGCCCCGCAGCTGCACGTTGCCGCGACTGGTGAGCTCCAGCGCGCCGTCCCCGAGCTCGACGGCGGCCGCGCCGAGGACGCGCAGCTGGTCGCCCACCAGCAGTCCACCGGGGACCCGCACCCGCGCGAGCTCGCCGTCGGCGGCGGAGTGGGTCTGCAGCGCGCCGGGGCAGGCGTCGGCCCGGTCCCGGAGGGGAGGCGTGGGCAGCCCGGCTGATGACATGGCGCCCGCGAGGCTACGTCCCGGGTCGGCCCGAGCCGTCGGCGGTCAGCTCCAGTCGATGCGCTCGGCCAGCGCGCGCAGCCGCGCCCCGGACGCCGGGTCCACCGACGCCGCCCAGGCCACCCGGCCCAGGACGTGGTCCCGGAACGTGGCGGGGTCGCGGCCGCGGAGCTGGGTGGTCCAGCCGCGGGTGGCGCAGTTGTGCAGCAGCGCGCGCAGCTCGTCCCGCTCGCGGCGGGGCAGCGCCGGGCGCTCGTTGACCACGACGCCCAGCACTGCCTGCCGGCGGGCCGAGCCGGTCGCGCGTGTCTTGGCGGCGTTCACCCGGAAGCCCTCCTCCCGGGCGATCCCACCCACCAGCTGGGCCAGCCGGCCGCGCCCCACCCGGGTGCCGCCGCTGAAGGTCAGGTCGTCGACGTAGCGGGTGTAGGTCGCGCCGAAAGTCGCCGCGAGCGCGGCCAGCCGGCGGTCCAGCCGGTAGCAGACCAGGTTCGCCAGGGCCGGGGACGTGGGCGCACCCGGCGGAAGATGCGGCACGGCGAGCCGCGTCCCCAGCCGCCGGTGCCGCTCCCGGGCCACGGGGTCCTCCGGCGGCGGGATGCGCCGCCACACCGCGGCGGGCACCACGGTGGTGACCAGGCCGGTCACCGCGTGCGCGACCGGCTCGGGGAGGCCGGCCTGGCCCAGCAGCAGCCCGTGCACCCGGGGCGCGGGGACGCTCGCGAAGAAGTGCTCCAGGTCCATCCGCAGGACGACGGCGGCGCCGGCGTGCGGGGCGGCCGCCGTCCGCACCGACCGGCCGGGCACGCAGCCGTGCGCGGCACCGTGCACCGGGACCGGGTCGAGCACGTGCCGCAGGAGCCGCCGCTGGATCTCCTTCAGCCGGGGCTTCGGTGCGGCGAGCAGCCGGACCCCGGTCGGCCGGTCCACCGCCCGCCAGCGGTAGTGGCGCAGGGGCTCGGGCGCCGTGCGCTCGACGGTGCGGGCGTCGGCGAACCAGGCCAGCTCGCCCTGGTCGAGGTCGAGCAGCCGGGCCAGGGCGCTCAGGTCGGGCAGCTCCACCGTGGGCAGCCGGGGCCGGACGACGGCGGTCGGCACCGGCTCCCAGTGCACCACCCGCGGCGGCACCTCGGCCGCCTGACCGCGCGCCCAGCCCCCCGTCGTGCGGAGGAAGGCGGCCAGTTCCCGCGGGCGGTCGGCCGGTGGGTGCCAGTAGGCCCCCAGCACCTCACCGACCAGCGTGCCCACCCAGCGGGGGGCGCGCCGGTACCCGAGCGCGACGGCGACCCGGCGCACCATTTGCGGGCGCCGCCACCGCCCGGCGAGCAGCGCGGTGGCGATGCCGTTCGCGGTGACCTCGGCGCGCCGGGTGGCCGTCACCGGCGGGGCCGCCGAGCGCGACGGCGGGGAGGGCAGCCGCTCCGTGACGGAGGCGCCGGGACGTGCGCGGAGCGCGCCGTCCGGCGGGTGACGCATCGCCCTGCTCTGCTGCGAGACCCCGGGGTTGCCCCGGAGGGACCGGCTCCTCGCCGGTCGTCCTGCCCTCCCGGCCGCACCCGGCCACGGTAGGGGGCCGATCCGGCCCTGACCAGTCCGGGCGGCGGATCCGCGCTGGTCGGGCGATCACGCGGGGTCGCGGTACGCCTCGGGGAGGCGGCGGCGCCGCAGGTCCACCCGACGCGCGGCGAGCAACCGGCCGTCCGCGGCCCGTGCCTCCACGAGGGGCGGCACGCCGTCCCAGACGACCACGAGGTGCCCGTGCCGCGGCACCCTGATCTCCCGCGGACCGACGACGACCCGGTCGACCTCCGCGCTCGCCCTGAGCACGGCGTAGCTGACGTACCGGGCACCCCAGGGCAGCAGCCGCCCGGCGTTCCGGAGCGACGAGCCACCGCCGCGCCAGAGGAGGTGACCGCCCAGGGCCGCGGCGGCGGGGCGGTCGGCCAGGTCGTCGTCCTCGAACCCGCCGCCCCCGCCGCCCCCGAGCAGCGACCACTGGGCCCCGCGCCGCACGAGCACCCAGGCCTCCTGCACCGCGCAGCCGACGCTGCGGCGGGCGAAGAGGGTGCAGGCGACGTCCCCGTCGACGTCGACGGCCAGCGGGGCGAACCGCCGGCGTCGGCTGATCCGCGGCGGGGAGTCCGGCACACCGCGCTCGAGGAGCGCGATGCTCTCCGTCAGCGCGTCGTAGGCCACCGCGGCAGGCTAGGGCGGCCGACCGGGCGCGTCAGCCCGATATCCGTGCCGCGCCGGTCAGCGCCTCGAGGGTCTCCCGGGACAGGAACGCGAGCCGGGCGCGCTTCTCCGGCAGGTCCACCTCCGGCCCCAGCTCGAACCCTGTCCGGCGGACGCGATCCAAGGCCAGCTCGTTGCCGGCGTCCGGCTCCACGACGACGCGGCGCACGGCCGGGTTCGCCAGCAGCACCGCCGCGAGGGCGGCCACGAACCGGGCGGTGAAGCCCGCCTCCCTGCTGCGGGCCGGGGCCAGCAGCAGGTGGACGCCGAGGTCGCCGTCCTGCACGGGGTAGGTCTCGGCGACCGGGTCCGCGGCCGGCTCGTAGGTCTGCAGCAGCGCGACGGGGGCGTCGTCGACCGACACCAGGTAGGCGTGGTGGGTGGGCAGCGAGTCCACGAATGCGTAGACGTCCCGCACCTGGTCCTCGGTGTGGTCGGTCATCCCCCAGAAGCGGGCCCGCTCCTCGCGCACCCAGGAGTGCACCAGGGGGGCGTCGCGGTCAGGGTCGAGCCGGCGCACCCCGAGGGTGCGGCCGTCTCCGAACGGGCTGGTTCCTTCGACGAGGCGGGCGTCGGTCACGAGATCTCCTCCAGGCCGGCGGGGGTGGCGGTGCGGGGAACGGGGACGAGGTCGCCGCGCAGCCAGAGCTCCGTCTGGTCCTCCGCGTGCGGGCCGGGCACCCCGTCGGCGCCCAGCGGGACGACCCAGCGGCTGGCGTCGCGGTCGGCGAGGTCCCAGACGTAGCGGGCGACGGGGCCGCGCAGGCAGACGTCGGTGAGCCCGGGGAGGCTCGTCGTGGCCAGGACGCAGTCGGTGTCGCCGGCCAGCGGCGCGCCGTCGGCGGGCCGGGCGACGACGTCCTCCCAGGGGGTGCCGTCGAGGGAGTGCACGGTGCGCAGTCGGTGCGTCGCCCCCCATGTCGCGGCGGTGCTCCCCGCCGCGTCGGCCAGCGCGTCCCGGGCCAGCGCGTCGACGTCGACGCCGTGCTGGGGGAGCACGCGGAGCAGCCGCTCCAGCGCCGTCCCGATCCGCTCGACCGGGGACACCCAGGGCGCCAGCACCTCGGGGACGCCGGCCGGGTGGTGCAGGGGCGCGAGCAGCGGCAGGTCGGCGACGCGCCGGACCAGGGCCGCGCGCCACGCGCCGAACGCCGCCGCCCCGCGGCTGCTCGCGTCCATCCGGCCGTCCCACCCGACGATCTCCGCGTGCAGCCGGGCGGCCG
The DNA here is from genome assembly GCF_054051015.1 of Blastococcus sp. SYSU DS0616. Lineage (NCBI taxonomy): Bacteria > Bacillati > Actinomycetota > Actinomycetes > Geodermatophilales > Geodermatophilaceae > Blastococcus > Blastococcus sp. SYSU DS0616. The sequence goes on along the minus strand of NZ_JBJHAJ010000030.1, from coordinate 24,185 downwards.
GGGTGCGGGCCTCCGGGAGCCGGAGGTCGCGGAGCAGCCGCAGCGGGCCGGAGGCGGGGGCGGCGGTGTCCAGCAGCAGCGCCGCCAGGTCGTCGGCGGTCAGGCCGGTGCGGTCGCCGAGGAGCGCGCGCAGCCGGGCGGCCCGGTGACCCGGTGCGAACACCGAGCCGTACGGGGCGACGTCGGGGCGCTGGTCGTTGGCCGTCACCGCCACGCCGTCCCACGGGGGTCCGTCGGTGACCCGGAGCCCGGCCGGGGCCGGGCAGGTCCCGCGCCAGGCGTGCGCCCGCTCCCAGGCCGGCACCGGGTACCAGCGGTTCGCGGCCGCCCGGTCCGGGACCCGGCCCGCGACGAGCTGGCGGACGTCGCCGGAGCTGTCGGCGACCAGGACGCTGTTCACCGGCTCCACCCACGAGGTGAGCGCCGCCTCGACGTCGGCCGCGGTGCGGGCGCGCAGCAGCAGCGGCAGGGCATCGAAGCCGAGCGCGGCGTCGACCCGGCTCGGGGCGCGCAGGCTCAGCGCCTCGGGCTCGCCCGGCTCCTCCGCCGTCCACGACGGGACGACGACCGGCCCCCGCGCAGTCTCGACGGTCTCCACCGTCACCGGTTCGCCGTCGCGGACATCGAGGCGGACCGTCGCGGCGTCGGCCGGCTCCCAGCCGTCCGGCCCGAGGGCCAGCACGCGGTCGCCGTCCCGGCGCAGCCGCTCGCGGTAGAGGTCCTGGGAGTCGGCCATCGCGTTGGTCACCGCCCAGGCCACCGTGCCGGTGTGCCCGAAGTGCGCGACCCCGGGGACGCCGGGGAAGGCCAGCCCGACCACGTCGACGCCGTCGTCGGCCGCTCCCTCGACGAGGAGGTGCACCTGTTGGTAGATCCCGGGCCGCTCCAGCAGGCGGTGCGGATCGCCGGCGACCAGCGGCAGCCCGGACGCCGTCCGCGCGCCGGTCACCGCCACCGCGTTGCTGCCGTCCGGCGGGCCCAGGCCCAGCGCGACGGCGAGCTCCCGACCGAGCCCCGGCCCGAAGGAACGCAGCAGGTGCCCCCGCCACACCGTCGTGCCCAGCGAACCGAACAGGACGTGGTGCACCAGGAAGATGCCCAGCGGGGTCCACGGCCGCCAGCCGCCGCGCCCGCCGTGCTGTTCCCCACCCGCCCAGCCCAGGGCCCGCAGCTCCGGCGAGCGCGCGGCGCCCTCGGCCAGGCCGGCGCGCACCCCGTCGACGTAGGCCCCGACCCACCGCCGGGTGCCCGGGTCGAGGGCGTCGTGGCAGCGACGGGCGGTGTCGTCCAGCCGGGCGCGGGCCGCGAAGGTGTCCCAGTCCAACCCGGCCGCGCCCAGGTGCGCGGCGAGGGTCGCCTCGCTGCGCCACCGCTCGACCTCCAGCTGCCAGGCCCGGTCGACGGCGGTGGCGTACCCCTGGGCCCGGGCGAGGTCGTCGAGCGACCCCGCCCGGATGGTGGGCACGCCCCACCGGTCGCGGGCCACCCCGGGAGCCGGCCCGGTCACCGCGGCGGCCCGAACGGCGCGACCGGGTTGGCCAGCGTCCCGGCGTACTGCAGGGAGGACGCCTGGTCGGCGAGGTCGACCATCTGCAGGGTGTTGCGCAGCTGCAGCCGGTTGAGGCAGGAGTGCGCGAACGCGGGGGTGAACAGGTCGAAGCGCCGGTGGAGGTCCGGGAACGCCTCCCGGTGCGCCAGCAGGCAGTCGGCGACGCACGCCCAGACGGCGTCGGCCGACAGCAGGCCGTCGGCGTCGAAGATGCCGGCGAGGTAGCGCAGGAACCCGTCGAAGACGTCGGTGAACACCGACAGCAGGCGCACGTCGTCGGGCTCGTTCACGCGGATCCGCTCGATGTCCCGGGGCAGCGGCCGGGAGCCGAACACGGCGACCTCCTCGCCGACGTCCTTCATCAGCACCCGCGTCGGCGCCGAGCCCCGCAGCACGAGGATCAGGTTCTCCCCGTGCGGCATGAAGGCGAGGTCGTGGGCCAGCAGGCAGTGCAGGACCGGGCGGAGGTAGGCGTCGAGGTAGCGGCGCAGCCAGGTGCGCGGGTCCAGCCCCGAGTCGGCGACGAGGCCGCCCACCAGCGACCGGCCCTCGGCATCCCGGTGCAGCAGCGCCGCCATCGTCATCGCCCGCTCGCCCGCCGCCAGCCGTGGCACCGGGCTCTCGCGCCACAGCGCCGCCACCATCCGCTGGTACGGCGAGCGGATGCCGCGCCCGGCCATCCGGTGGTACGCATCGCCGGTGTAGCCGACCGAGGCCAGCTCGCGGAGCACGTCGAAGCCGGCGCCGGTCAGCTCCGGGTCGCCCCGCACGACGCCGGCCACCCAGTCGTTGATCACCGGGGTGCTGCGCATGTAGGCCGGGGAGAGCCCACGCAGGAAGCCCATGTTCTGGATCGCCAGCGCCGTCTTGACGTAGTGCCGGTCGGGGCGGTCCAGGTCGAAGAAGGTCCGGATCGACTGCTGCGCCTGGTAGCGGTCCTCGCTGACCCCCAGCGGCACGAGGTCGTGCCGGCCCACGTCCGCGGCGAAGGTGACCGCCAGCCGGTGCTCCCACTGCCAGGGGTGCACGGGCAGGAAGAGGTAGTCGGCCGGGTCCAGGCCGAGTGAGCGGAGCCGGCCGGCGAACCGCGCGAGCAACTGCTCGCCGAGCTGGCTCGTGTAGAGCCGCTCCTCGTCGACGCCGTCGCCGCAGGCCAGGTGGGTGTGCTCCCGCCGGGCCGCCACCCAGACCAGCCGGACCGGCTCGCCCGCCTCCGGGGCGTACGCGGCGGAGTCGGAGAGCCCGAAGCCGATCCGCCCGTTGTTGGCGACGAAGGCCGGGTGTCCCTCGGTCATCGACCGCTCGACGGTCTGCAGGTCGGCGCGGGCCAGCTCGCGGGCGTCGGCGCGGCGGTGGTGGAGCTTCCACGCCACGCCGGCGAGGGTCGCGCTGACCTCCTCCAGGTAGGTGCCGAGCAGTGCGTCGGGGATGCCGAGGTCGGCCTGCAGCTCGTCGACCAGCGCCAGGGCGTCCAGCGGCGCGGCGGCGCCGTCGACGGTGCGGCTCACCGAGGAGGGGTCGACGTCCCAGTGCTCCAGCGGCAGCACCCGCGCGGTGAAGCGGTAGACCGACCCGGCCGCCGTGGGCAGCCGCCACCAGGTCCGGCCCAGCGCGTCGGCCGGCCCGTCGTCGGCCGGTTCGGGGGTGACCAGGCGCTCGTGGCTGAACTCCGACAGCGCCTTGGTGACGACGTGCCGGTGCGCCCGGGCCATCGCCTCGGGCTCGAGGTGGGTCGCGCCGGCGAGCTCCTGCTCGAGCCCCGCCGCGCTCACGCCAGCACCCCGGCCAGCTCGCTCGCCGCGAACGACTCGGCCGTGCAGCTGCTCAGCACCGCCGTCTTGTGCCCCAGGTCCAGCTCGCCGTGCTCGACGAAGCCCGCCGCCCGGTTCTTGGCCCGGATGGCCGCGTTGCGCGCATCCGGCTCGACGACGACCCGGCGGGCCCCCGGGCGGTCCAGGCAGAACCGCACGACCGCCGCCATGACCGCCGACGTCAGGCCGCGGACCGGCGCGGCCCCGTCGGCCGGCGGCGCCACGAGCAGGTGCATGCCGACGTCACCGGGGGCGGCCGGCCAGACGCCGGCGAGCTCGCGGTGGCGCGGGTCGTAGGTCTCGGCGAGGAACGTCGGGACGCCGTCGACCCGGCCGAGCCAGGCGTCGTGGTGCGGGTCGGCGACGATCGCGGCGTAGGCGGCGCGCACCTCTTCCGGCCCCTGCCCCTGCATCAGCCAGTAGGCCGAGCGGGGGTGCGTCACCCACGCGTGCAGCAGGCGCAGGTCACGGTCGAGGTCGAGCGGCTCGAGGGTGAGCACCCCGACCGTCGTGCGGGCGGCCCAGGCCGGGGCGGTGGTCATCGGGGAGCTCCCGCGGCGGTCAGCGCGCCGGTCCCGGCTCCGGCGGTGTCCCCGGCGTCCTCGGCGTCCTCGGCGTCGCCGACCCCGAAGGTCTGGTAGGCGATCTGCTCCTCCACCGGGTAGACCTCCCGGCCGCACATCGCGTTGATGATCACCGAGTTCCGGTAGGCGCCCATGCCGAGGTCCGGGGCGATCAGGCTGTGGGTGTGCTCCTCGGCGTTCTGCACGAACACCTCCCGGCCGGCGACGTCGATCGAGTGGTCGAGCGCCACGTCGTACCGGCCGCGCGCGTCCCACCGGATGCGGTCGCGCACCGGGTCGAGGAAGGCCGGCACCTGCGCCCGGTAACCGGTGGCGAGCACCAGGCCGCGCGTCGTCCGGGTCACCGTGCGCCCCTGCTCCTCGTGGTGGAGCCGCAGCGCGTAGCTGCGCTGCCCGGCGTCCCAGCGCGCGCCGGCCACCTCGACACCGGGCAGCAGTTCGGTCGGCACCTCGCCGCGCCGGCCCCTCCGGTAGAGGGTGTCGTGGATGGCGTCGACCAGCTCGCCGCTGATGCCCTTGTAGAGGTGGCGCTGCTCGCGGGCGAGGGCGTCGCGCCGCGCCATGGGCAGGCCGTGGTGGTACCGGGCGTACTCGGGCGAGGTCATCTCCAGGGTCAGCTTGGTGACCTCCATGGGGAAGAACCGCGGTGAGCGGGTGACCCAGTCGACCCGGTAGCCCAGGCGGTCGGCGTCGGTCAGCAGGTCGAGGTAGATCTCCGCGGCGCTCTGCCCGCTGCCCACGACCGTGACGTGCCCGAGCGTCTGCAGCTCCTCCTTGCGCGGCAGGTAGTCCGCGGAGTGCCAGGCCGGCCCGGGCAGGTCCCGCACCGGCTCGGGCAGCCACGGCGCGGTGCCGACGCCGAGCACCAGCCGGCGCCCCAGGTGCACCTCGACCTCGCCGGTCCGGACGTCGCGGGCAGACACCCGGTAGACGCCGTCGGCGTGCTCGACCCGTTCCACGCGCCGGCCCCACCGCAGCCCCGGCAGGCGCCCGGCGGCCCAGCGGCAGTAGGTGTCGTACTCGGCGCGCAGCGGGTGGAAGTCCTCGCGGATGTAGAACGGGTACAGCCGCCCGGTCTCCTTGAGCCAGGCCAGGAACGAGTACGGCGACGTGGGGTCGGCCATCGTCACCAGGTCGGCGAGGAACGGGACCTGCAGCGTGGTGCCCTCGATCAGCATCCCGGGGTGCCAGCTGAACTCCTCGCGCTCGTCGAGGAAGACGCCGGAGAGGTCGGGCACCGGGGCGCTGAGGGCCGCGAGTCCGAGGTTGAACGGGCCGATCCCGACGGCGACGAAGTCGTGCACCGGCGTGCCGGCGGCGCTCACGCGAGCACCTGCTCGCGGTCGCGGACGGGCGTGCCGGCGGCGGCGAGCAGGTCGTCCCCGGCCGCGCGGACGAGGTCGACCACGGCCCGGACGTCGCCGCGGGTGGTGCCCGGGTCGAGCAGCGTGAACTTCAGCCAGGGCCGCCCGTCGACGACGGTGCGGGCGACGACCGCCTCGCCCTCGTCGAACAACCGCTCGCGGATCGCGCCGACGAGCCGGTCGGCGGCGGCGGGGTCGAGCGGCCCGTGGGCACCGATCGGCCGGTAGCGGAAGAGGACGGTGCTCAGCGTCGGTGCGCTGTGCACCTCGAACTCCGGGTCACGAGCCAGGTCCTCGTGCACGTCGACGGCGAGGTCCAGGCAGGCGTCGAAGGCCGCGCCGACCGCGTCGGCCCCCATGGCGCGCAGCGTCACCCACAGCTTCAGCGCGTCGAAGCGCCGGGTGGTCTGCAGGCTGCGGTCGACCTGGTTGGGGGCCCGTTCGCCGCGCGGGTTGAGGTAGTCGGCGTGGTGGGTGACGTGTCGCAGCGTGGCGCCGTCGCGCACCAGCACCGCCGAGGACGCCACCGGCTGGAAGAAGGTCTTGTGGAAGTCCACCGTCACCGAGTCGGCGTGCTCGATGCCGTCGAGGAGGTGCCGGCGCCGGCGCGAGACCAGCAGCCCACCCCCGTACGCGGCGTCGACGTGCAGCCAAGCGCCGACCTCTGCGCAGACGTCGGCCACCGCGGCGAGCGGGTCGATGCGGCCGAGGTCGGTCGTGCCGGCGGTGGTGGACACCGCCATGACGACGTCGCCGGCGGCCCGGACCCGGGCCGCGGCCGACCGGAGCGCGGCCGGATCCATCCGGTGCTGCCCGTCGGTGGCCACCGGCACCACCGCGTCGTCGCCCAGGCCGAGCAGGCGGGCGGCCTTCGCGACGCTGAAGTGCGCCTGGTCGGTGGCGAGGACGCGGAGCCGGGCGCCGCCGGGCAGGCTTCCGCCGGGCTGCGCGGCGAGCGCCTCGTCCCGGGCCAGCAGCAGCGCCTGCAGGTTGGACTGGGTGCCGCCGCTGGTGAAGATCCCGTCCGCGGCCGGGCCCAGGCCAGCGCGCCCGGCGGCCCAGCCGATGAGCCGGCGCTCCATCAGGGTCGCCGTCGTCGACTGGTCGTAGGTGTCGACCGACGTGTTCACCGCCGACGCGAACAGGTCGGCCGCCAGCGCCGGGATGGCGACCGGGCAGTTCAGGTGGGCGACGTAGCCGGGCTCGTGGAACCAGACCGCGTGCTCCAGGTAGAGCCGGGAGGTCTCCTTCAGCGCGGAGAAGGTGTCGCCGAGCGGGGTGTCGAGGTCGATGCCGTCGACGAGGTCCTCGAGATCGGCCTGCGGCGCGCCCGACCGGGGGCGGCGGACGACCCGGACCCGGTCGGTGAGCGCGCCGAGCGCTGCGGTGACGACCGCGGCGTAGTGGTCGACCGTCGCACCCGAGAACAGGTGCGCGGTCGGCTGGAGCTGTGTCACGGAAGTCCCCTCTCATAGGTTAGCCTCACCTAACCAATCGGGACCATACACAGCTCCGGAGCCCGGTTCCGGGGGGTCCCGCACACGACGTCGAGAGGGGACGAGCGGTGCAGCACGGCTGGGAAGGCGTGGTCCTGAAGGCGCTGCGCGGCAAGGACTTCGTCCTCACCGTGCGGGGCAGCGAGCGGGTGGGGGAGCGGTACCAGCGGGTGCACCTGGCCGACGGTGGCCTGCTCGCCGCCTGCCCGCCGCACCCGGCGATGTGGGTGCGGGTCTGGTTCTCCGACGGTGGCCGGCCGCACCAGCGGGCGTACACGCTCGTCGCCCCCGATCCCGCGGCGGGCACCTTCGACCTAGAGTTCGCGCTGCACGACGGCCCGGCGGCGAACTGGTCCCTGGCCGCCCGCCCCGGGGACACGATCGAGGTGACGGTGCAGGGCACCCGCGACGAGCGGCCGCCCGCCGGCACCCGGCTGCTCCACCTCGTCGGCGACCCCGCGTCGCTGCCCGCCGTGAACTCGCTGCTGGCCCACCACGCAGAGCTGCCCGCGCGCGTGTGGCTGGAGGCGGGCCACCCGTCCGACCGCGACCTCCCGGTCAACGCCGCCGCGGGGCAGGAGGTCGTGTGGGTGGACCGCGACGGTGCGCCCGGGGAGGCGCTGCGCGACGCGGTGACCGCCGCCTGGGCGACGGGCCCGTCGGCGTCCGCAGGGGCCGACCCGTCGCGGGACTGGTTCTGGGCCGCCTGCGAGGCGGCGGCGACCCGGGCCCTCGCCAAGCACCTGCGCCGGGAGCTCGGCGCGGCCAGGGACCGGGTCTCCGCGGTCGGCTACTGGTCGGCCACCTGAGGCCTCGCCCCGCCGGTGGGCTCGTCGAAGGAGAGCCAGATCCGGCGGCGCTCCGCCCGGCTGTGCGCCGCTGACATGGCGGCCACGCGGCGCTGCTGGTCGAGGGTGGCGGTGTGCTGCACCACCGCCACCTCGGCGTCCCGCATCGCCCGCTCGGCGGCGAACTCCGCCGGGGTGGAGGGGTGGTCGGCGGCCGGGTCATCGCCGCCGGCATCGCTGCCGGGGCGGGCGTAGGGGCTGTCGGGCGGCAGGTTCCCGCTGACCCGCCCGTAGGCGCCCAGGAGCAGCAGGACCAGTCCGGCGACGACCGAGAAGACGACGTTGGCGAAGCGGAACGCGAGCACGTTCAACCCGGTCTGCAGCACGGCCAGATTGGCCAGTGCCGAGACCAGGAACAGCACGCCGACGACGATCATGACCGACGAGGCGATGTGCGGCCCGCGGAGGGCCGCCGCGACGAGCACGGCGGCGGTGACCACCGAGATCGTCGACAGCAGGCCGTTGGACGACAGCCCCAGGATCCGCTCGCCGTCGGTCGAGAAGAACTCCAGCCCGTCGGCGAAGCCGAGGATGCCGAAGACCGCGATCACCGCGGCGACGAGCAGTGCGCCGATCCGGTGCACGGCGAGGACCCGGTCGCCGCCCGGGCTGCGGCCACCCGCGGGCGGCGCGGAGGGCGCCCGGCGGGTTCGGGACGCCGGCGGCGTCGGGGTGCCGGCTGCCGGCGGGGCGGCCGCGCCGGACGTCGGTGGGGCCCCGGCGGCGGGGCCGGTGCGGCGGAGGTGGGGACGCAGTGCCATGACGACTCCCTCGGTGGTCCGTTCGACACCCCTGCTTCCGCCGGGCGGTCCCATCCGGATGCGCCGGGCGGCACCGGTACCGACACCGACGAGTCTGTTGCAAAGACTTTGCAATAGAGTCGGAGGCCGAGGGTCGGAGCAGGTCGAGCACGGGAGCGGGCATGGGCGGGGAGTGGCCGGCGGGGCGCGTCGCCGCGATGGGTGCGGTGGCCCTGGTCGCGCTGAGCGGCTGCGGCGGCGGGGGAGCGGCCGCACCGGCCCCCGACGCCGCGCCGACCGAGCTGCGTCTGGCCATCGGCGGTGAGCCGGACGACGGCTTCGACCCGACCCTCGGCTGGGGCCGGTACGGCTCGCCGCTGTTCCAGTCCACGCTGCTGAGCCGGAACGCCGACCTCGACCTGGTCCCGGACCTCGCCACCGAGTGGTCGGTGAGCGAGGACGGTCTGGTCTGGACCGTCGACATCCGCACCGACGCGCGCTTCACCGACGGCGAGCCGGTGACCGCCGACGACGTCGCCTACACGTTCGCCACCGCGAGCCGGAGCGGCGGCCTCACCGACGTCACCGCGCTGGCCGAGGCGGTCGCCGTCGACGAGGACACGGTGGAGCTCCGCCTGGAGCGACCGCAGAGCACCTTCGTCAACCGGCTCGTCTCGCTGGGCATCGTGCCCGAGCACGCGCACGGCCCGGACTACGCGCGCGACCCGGTGGGCTCGGGGCCGTTCAGCTTCGTGCAGTGGGACGAGGGCCAGCAGCTCATCGTGAACCGCAACGAGGACTACTACGGCGAGCAGCCGGAGTTCGAGCGGATCGTCTTCCAGTTCACCGGCGAGGACACCTCGCTGGCGGCCGCGACGGCCGGCCAGGTCGACATGGCGGCGGTCCCGTCCGCGCTGGCGACGACCCAGGTGCCGGGCATGCGGCTGGTCGCCGTCCCGTCGGTCGACAACCGCGGGATCATGTTCCCGTACGTGCCGGACGAGGGCCGCACCACCGACGACGGGCAGCCGATCGGCAACGACGTGACCTCCGACCGGGCGATCCGCCAGGCCGTCAACCACGCAGTGGACCGGGCGGCGCTCGTCGACGGCGTCCTGGAGGGCTTCGGCTCCCCGGCGACGGGACCGGTCGACGGCCTGCCCTGGGCGGAGCCGGCGGCGGCGATCGAGGACGCCGACCCGGAGCGGGCCGGGCAGCTGCTGGACGAGGCCGGCTGGGTGGACTCCGACGGCGACGGCGTGCGCGAGCGGGACGGCGTCCCGGCCGCGTTCACACTGCTCTACCCCGCGGGCGACTCGCTGCGGCAGGCGCTCGCGCTGTCGGTCGCGGACATGCTCGCGCCCGTGGGCATCGAGGTCACCGCGGACGGCGCCAGCTGGGACGTCATCGACCAGCGGCTGCACGCCGACGCCGTCCTGTTCGGCTGGGGGAGCCACGACCCCACCGAGATGTACAACCTCTACTCCTCGCGCCAGGCCGGGGTCGAGTACTGGAACCCGGGCTTCTACGCCAACCCGGCGGTCGACGAGCAGCTCGAGGCGGCGATGACCGCGCCCGACCAGGAGAGCGCCATCCCGCACTGGCGGGCCGCCCAGTACGACGGCGAGGGCACCGGCTTCGGGCCGTCGGGGGACGCCGCCTGGGCGTGGCTGGTCAACCTCGACCACACCTACTTCGTCGACGAGTGCCTCGACCTCGGCTCGACGCAGGTCGAACCGCACGGGCACGGCTGGCCGATCACCGCGGGCATCGCCGGGTGGCAGTGGAGCTGCTGAGCCGCGCTCGACCGGCGCTGCGGTGGACGGGCGGCCGGCTGGTGCGGCTCGTGCTCCTCCTCGCGGCGGTCGCGGTCGCCTCGTTCACGCTGATGGTCCACTCACCGGTCGACCCGGTGAACGCCTACGTCGGCGGGGACGTGGCCGCGATCGGCCCGGAGCAGCGGGCGCAGATCGCCGAGCGGTGGGGGCTGGACGAGCCGGCGCCCGAGCGGTTCGCCGCCTGGCTCGGGCAGGTCGTGCAGGGCGACCTCGGCCGCTCGCTGACGTTCGGCCAGCCCGTGGCCGACGTCATCGGTGAGCGCTTCCTCGCCAGCCTCGCGCTCATGGCCACCGCCTGGCTGATGTCGGGGCTGGTCGGGTTCGCGCTCGGCGTGCTCGCCGGGGCGCGGCGGGGACGCTTCGCCGACCGGGCGATCTGCTGGTGGGCCTACACCCTGGCCTCCGCGCCGACCTTCTGGGTCGGGCTCCTCCTGCTCTACGTCTTCTCCGTCCAGCTGGGGTGGACGCCGGTGTGCTGCGCCGTCCCGGTCGGGACGCTCGCCGAGGACGTGACCCTGCTGGACCGGCTGCACCACCTCGCGCTGCCGGCGCTGACGCTGTCGGTCGTGGGCATCGCCCCGGTCGTCCTGCACACCCGGCACGCGGTCGTGGAGGCGCTGGCCAGCGACTACGTCGCCTTCGCCCGAGCTCAGGGGGAGTCGACGCGCGGCGTCGTCGTCCACCGGGTGCTGCGCAACGCCGCGGCGCCGGCCGTGCTGCTGCAGTTCAGCTCGCTGGGCGAGCTCTTCGGCGGCGCCGTGCTGGCCGAGCAGGTGTTCGCCTACCCCGGCCTCGGCGCGGCGACGACGGCCGCCGCGCTGGGGCAGGACGTGCCCCTGCTGCTGGGCATCGTGCTGTTCACCACCGTGTTCGTCTTCGTCGGCAACCAGCTCGGTGACCTCGTCCACGCGCGGCTGGACCCGCGGGTCTCGGCGGACCTCGCCGGCGCCCGCCGGGCGCGGCGCGGCCTGCGCGGCCCGGTGCTCGCGCCCCGCTCCCCGTCGCCCGACGAGCTGCCCGATCGGGCGGCGTCGCCGGTCGCCCCGTCCCCGGCCGGCCAGGGGGTGCGATGAGCGCCGCCGCCGAGCCGGCCGTCCGGCCGGGGTTCCTCGGTGACCGCCGCCGCCGCACCCTCGCCTGGACCGGCCTGTCCCTGGTGGTGGTGCTCGCCGTCCTCGTCGCCGGGGGGCTGGCGGCCGACGACGCCGTCACGACCCAGCTGGGCGACCGCAACCTGGCGCCGTCGGCCGAGCACCCGTTCGGCACCGACCCGCTGGGCCGGGACGTGCTCGCCCGTGTCCTGTCCGGGCTCCGGCTCAGCCTGCTCGTCGGAACGGGTGCGGCGCTGATCTCCGCCGGGATCGCGCTGGTGCTGGCCTGCGCCGCCGCGGTGTTCGGCGGCGTCGTCGACCGGGTCGTGAGCTGGCTGGTCGACCTGTTCCTCGCCCTGCCGCACCTGGTGCTGCTGATCCTGCTCGCGTTCGCGCTCGGCGGCGGCACGCGGGCCACGGTGGTCGCCGTGGCCCTGACCCACTGGCCGACGCTGACCCGGGTGCTGCGCGGCCGGGCGCGCGAGGTCGTCTCCTCCGACTACGTCGCCGTCTCCCGGCAGCTCGGCCGCGGTCGCGGCTGGATCGCCCGGCACCACCTGGCCGGCCACCTGACCGGCCACTTCGTCGTCGGCACGGTCCTGCTCTTCCCGCACGCGATCCTGCACGAGGCGGCCCTGTCGTTCCTCGGGCTCGGCGTCGACCCCGGTGAGCCCTCGATCGGGGTGCTGCTGGCCGAGGCGATGCGCTACCTGAGCGCGGGGACGTGGTGGCTCGCGGTCCTGCCGGGGCTGTGCCTGCTGGCCGTGGTCAAGCTCGTCGACACGATCGGGGAGAACGGCCGCGCCCTGCTCGACCCGCGGAGCGCCCACCTGTGAGCGCGCTGCTGGAGGTCCGCGGCCTCGAGGTGGACTTCGTCCAGTACGAGCGGGGGCTGCGTCGCCGGACGGTGACCGCGCTGGCCGGCATGGACCTCATGGCCCCGGCCGGAGAGGTGGTCGCCCTCGTCGGCGCCAGCGGGGCCGGCAAGAGCCTGCTCGCGCACGCCGTCCTGGGCCTGCTGCCGCCCAACGCCGTCGAGCGGGGGACGATCGCCTTCGACGGCACCGTGCGTGCGCCGGAGGACCGGCGCCGGCTGGCCGGTCGTGAGGCCACGCTGCTGCCGCAGTCGGCGGCCTTCCTCGACCCCACCAGCCCCGTCGGCCGCCAGGTCCGGCGGTCGGCGCGGCTGGCCGGGCACCCCGATCCGCGCCGCGCCGCGGCGGAGGCGCTGGAGCGGCGCGGCCTCGGCGCGGAGGTGCTCCGCCGGTACCCGCACGAGCTCTCCGGCGGCATGGCCCGCCGGGTGCTGGTCGCGATGGCGACGATGAGCCGGCCCCGGCTGCTGCTCGCCGACGAGCCGACCACCGGGCTGCCCACCGCGACCGTCCGGTCGACGCTGGCCGAGCTCCGCGGGCTGGCCGACGACGGCTGCGCCGTCGTGCTCATCACCCACGAGCTCGAGGCCGCGGTCGAGGTCGCCGACCGGGTGGTGATCTGCCGCGAGGGGCGCACCGTGGACGAGGCCCGCCCCGCCGACTTCACCGGGACCGGGGAGCGGCTGGCCCACCCCTACACGCGGGCGATGTGGCAGGCGCTGCCGGCGCACGGCTTCCGCGTGCCGGCGGAGGCGTGATGCTGCGCGCCGAGGACGTCTGGTTCCGCTACGGCCGCGACCGCCCGTGGGTGCTCGCCGGGGCGGACCTCGCGATCGAGGCCGGCGAGGTGGTCGGGCTGTGCGGTCCGAGCGGCGGGGGCAAGAGCACCCTGGGGCGGGTGCTGGCCGGTTTCGCGCGGCCGCACCGCGGCCGGGTCACCCTCGACGGCCGGGAGCCACGGTCCGGTCGGGCACCGCACCCGGTCCAGCTCGTCTTCCAGCACCCGGAGCGGGCGATGGACCCGCGCTGGACGGTCCGGCAGGTGCTCGCCGCGACCGGCGCGCCGGCCGACGAGCCGGCGGCGCTGGACCCGCGGCTGGTCGACCCCGGCTGGCTGGACCGCCGCCCGCACGAGATCAGCGGCGGCCAGCTCCAGCGCGTGGCCCTCGCCCGGGCACTGCTCGCCCGGCCGCGTCACCTGGTGGCCGACGAGATCACCGCCAGCCTCGACCCGGTCACCCAGGCGGCGATCTGGCGGCTGCTGCTCGAGCACTGCCGGTCGGCCGGCATCGGCGTCCTCGCGATCTCGCACGACCGCCCGCTGGTGGACGCGGTGGCCGACCGCGTCGTCGACTGGGACGGGGCCGGGACCGACGGCTGAGACGGTCGCGGGACCGCCCGGTAGCGTCTGCGGCACAACACGGCAGTGCAGCGAGGAAGCCGGTGCGAACCCGGCGCGGTCCCGCCACTGTGAGCCCGCGCTGCGCTCAGCAGCGGGGGCGAGCCAGACACTCCGGCTGCCGTGCCCGACGACCCGGGGCGCGGACCCCGAGGGAGGCCGCACACACGTGTTCACCCTGCTCTCCACCAGCGACACCGACCTGCTCTCCGCCCGCGCCAGCGGCGCCGACTGGCGGCTGGGCAACCCCGCCCGCCTCGACGCCGCCGGCATGGCTGCCCTCACGGAGGGCAGCGAGCTGGTCGTCGTCCGCATCCTGGGCGTCCGCCGCCAGTACGAGGAGGTGCTCGCGCCGCTGCTGGGCTCCGGCGTCCCCGTCGTCGTGCTGGGCGGTGAGCAGCTGCCCGACGCCGAGCTCATGGAGCTCTCCACCGTGCCCATGGGCGTGGCGACCGAGGCGCACGGCTACCTGGCGCAGGGCGGGCCGGACAACCTCACCCAGCTGCACCGGTTCCTCTCCGACACCGTGCTGCTCACCGGGGAGGGGTTCGAGCCGCCGTCGGTCGCGCCCGACTGGGGGCTGCTCGAGCGGAGCTCCCGGGGGACCGGCCCGACCGTCGCGGTGCTCTACTACCGCGCCCACCACCTGGCCGGGAACACGGCGTTCGTCGAGTCGCTGTGCACCGCGATCGAGGACGCCGGTGGCCGCGCGCTGCCGGTGTTCGTGAGCTCGCTGCGCAGCGTGCCCGGCGACCTGCTGGAGACCCTGCGCACCGCCGACGCGCTGGTGGTCACCGTCCTGGCCGCCGGCGGCTCCCGCCCGGCGACCGCGCAGGCCGGCGGCGACGACGGCGCCTGGGACGTCGGTGCCCTCGCCGAGCTCGACGTGCCGGTGATCCAGGGGCTGTGCCTCACCCGCTCCCGAGAGGAGTGGCTCGCCGACGACGACGGGCTGTCGCCGCTCGACGTCGGCAACCAGGTCGCCATCCCCGAGTTCGACGGCCGCCTGATCAGCGTGCCCTTCTCCTTCAAGGAGACCGACGCCGACGGCCTGACGCACTACGTGCCCGACCCCGAGCGGGCCGCACGGGTGGCCGGCACCGCCGTCGCCCACGCCCGGCTGCGGCACACCCCACCCGCCGAGCGCCGGATCGTCGTCATGCTCAGCGCCTACCCGACCAAGCACGCCCGCATCGGCAACGCGGTCGGGCTGGACACGCCGGCCTCGGTCGTCCGGCTGCTCGCCGCCATGCACGGCGCCGGGTACGACATCGGCCCGTTCGACGGCCCCGACGCGCTGCCCGGCGTCGCCGACCTCGACGGCGACGCCCTGGTGCACGCGCTGATCGCCGCCGGCGGCCAGGACGAGAACTGGCTCACCGAGGAGCAGCTGAGCGGGAACCCGGTCCGCATCGATGCCTCCGAGTACCGGCGCTTCTTCGACACCCTCCCCGCCGACCTGCGCGAGGCCATGGTGGAGCACTGGGGTGAGGCCCCCGGCTCGCTCTTCGTGGACGGCTCCGGCGACGACCAGGCGATCGTCTTCGCCGCGCTGCGCGCCGGCAACGTCGTGGTGATGGTGCAGCCGCCGCGCGGCTTCGGGGAGAACCCGATCGCGATCTACCACGACCCCGACCTGCCGCCGTCCCACCACTACCTCGCGGCCTACTGGTGGCTGCGCTCGGTGTTCGGCGCGCACGCGCTGGTGCACGTCGGCAAGCACGGGAACATGGAGTGGCTGCCGGGCAAGACCGTCGGGCTCTCGCCCTCCTGCGGCCCCGACGCCGCGATCGGCGACCTGCCGCTGGTGTACCCGTTCCTGGTCAACGACCCGGGCGAGGGCAGCCAGGCCAAGCGACGGGCGCACGCCACGCTCGTCGACCACATGGTGCCGCCGATGGCCCGGGCGGACTCCTACGGTGACATCGCCCGGCTGGAGCAGCTGCTCGACGAGCACGCCAACGTCGCCGCCATGGACCCGGCGAAGCTGCCGGCGGTGCGCGCGCAGATCTGGACGCTGCTGCAGGCGGCGAAGCTCGACGCCGACCTCGGGCTGAACGAGCGGCCGGAGGACGACCACTTCGACGAGATGATCCTGCACGTCGACGGCTGGCTCTGCGAGATCAAGGACTCGCAGATCCGCGACGGGCTGCACGTGCTCGGCACCCCGCCGTCGGGGCAGGACCGCGTGGACCTCGTCCTGGCGATGCTGCGGGCACGCCAGATCTGGGGCGGCTCGGTCGCCCTGCCCGGGCTGCGCGAGGCGCTCGGCCTGACCGAGGACGGCACCGCCGGCCGCACCGCCACCGACCAGGTGGAGGCGCGGGCCGAGGCGCTCGTCGCCGGCATGGAGGCCCGAGGGTGGACGCCTGACGCCGTGGCCGACGTCGTCCGGGAGGTGCTCGGCCACGACGACGACGCCGTGGCCGCGGTGCTGCGGTTCGCCGTCGACGAGGTGGTGCCGCGGCTGGCGCGCACCACCGACGAGCTGGACGCGACGCTGCACGCGCTCGAGGGCGGCTACGTGCCCGCCGGGCCGTCGGGCTCCCCGCTGCGCGGGCTGGTGAACGTGCTGCCGACCGGGCGCAACTTCTACTCCGTCGACCCGCGCGCGGTGCCCTCCCGGCTGGCGTGGGAGACCGGTTCGGCGATGGCCGAGTCGCTGCTCGACCGGTACCGCGCCGACACCGGCGAGTGGCCCCGCTCGGTCGGCCTCTCCGTGTGGGGCACCTCGGCGATGCGCACCTCCGGCGACGACGTCGCCGAGGTGCTCGCGCTGCTCGGCGTCCGGCCGGTGTGGGACGACGCCTCGCGGCGGGTCACCGCGCTGGAGCCGGTTCCGCTCGACGAGCTCGGCCGGCCGCGGATCGACGTCACCGTGCGGATCAGCGGCTTCTTCCGGGACGCCTTCCCGCACGTGGTGACCATGCTCGACGACGCGGTCACCCTGGTCGCCGGGCTCGACGAGCCGGCGGACGCCAACTACGTGAAGGCGCACGTGGACGCGGACGAGGCGGCCCACGGCGACCGGCGGCGGGCCACCACCCGGGTGTTCGGCTCGAAGCCCGGCGCCTACGGGGCCGGGGTGCTACCGCTGATCGACTCGCGCAACTGGCGGGGGGACGCCGACCTCGCCGAGGTCTACGCCGTCTGGGGCGGCTACGCCTACGGCCGCGACCTCGACGGCGTCCAGGCGCGGCCGGACATGGAGGCCGCGTACCGGCGGATCGCCGTCGCGGCCAAGAACGTCGACACCCGCGAGCACGACATCGCCGACTCCGACGACTACTTCCAGTACCACGGCGGGATGGTGGCCACGGTCCGCGCGCTCACCGGCCGGGCGCCCGCGGCCTACATCGGTGACTCGACGCGGCCCGAGCACGTGCGCACCCGGTCGCTGTCCGAGGAGACCGCGCGGGTGTTCCGCGCCCGGGTGGTCAACCCCAAGTGGCTGGCCGCCATGCGACGGCACGGCTACAAGGGCGCCTTCGAGCTCGCCGCGACCGTGGACTACCTGTTCGGCTACGACGCCACGACCGGCGTGGTCGCCGACTGGATGTACGAGAAGCTGGCCCAGACCTACGTGCTCGACCCGGAGAACCGGGAGTTCCTGGAGACGAGCAACCCCTGGGCGCTGCACGGGATCGCCGAGCGGCTGCTCGAGGCGGTGGACCGGAAGATGTGGGCCGAGCCGGATCCGGCGCTGCTCGCCGAGCTCCAGCAGGCCTACCTCGACACCGAGGGCGACCTGGAGGGCGGGCAGACGCCGGCGTCGGCGGAGCCCGGGCGGTCCTGACCCCCGGGACCGCGGACCGGGTCAGGGGAGCCGGGTCGTGGCCCGCAGGTGCCCCAGGACGACGGTGTCACCGCCGCCAGGCGGGGTGCAGGGCGCGGTGCACCTCGTCCTGCAGCCGCCGCGGGAGCAGGGGGGACCGGCCGGCACGGGGGCCCGGCCCCTTCCGCCACGACGCGGCCCCGTGGCGCAGGGAGTAGCCGGCCAGGTGCCGGAGAGCGATCACCACCGCGGCCGTCATGATCGCCTGCCAGCTCGGCTCGCCGGCCAGCCGGAGCAGCCCGGCCGCGACGAGGTGGTCGAGGGTGATCGCGAGCGCCGGAGCCGGCGAACGGGTCACTGCCAGCACCAGCGCGCCGGACAGCAGGGCGAGCACGACGACCACCTGCGCGGCCAGGCCGGTGACCGTGGCGAGCCAGGCGTTCACCCCGGCCGCCCCCGACGGTCCGGCGCCGTCCCGGCCGTGCGCTGCGGCGACGCGGCGTCGTCCGATCCCCGCCCGGACCGTTCGCGGTCCTCCGCGACCTCGCGGCGCTCCTCGGCGATCTCCTTGCCGAGGAAGTAGTTCAGCGCCGTCCGGATGGCCGCGATGGCGGCGAGCTGCCCGATCTCCTCCCAGCTGGGGGCCACGGCGGTGCGCAGGACGTCGCTGGCGAGCTGGAACTCCAGCCCCAGGGCGAGGAACCGGCCCAGCGTCAGCCGGACCGGCACGAAGCCGTGCACGTCGCGGTGCCGCAGGCCGGCCCAGGCGAACCGGATGAACGCCCACACGGCCCCGATGATGATCACGGCGGCACCGCAGGCCTCCACGACGACGACGAGCACGTCCACGACGTCCTGCAGCAGCTCTTCCACGCGGCGCGCATACCCGGCGGGCCCGCGCGACCACGCATGGCGCCTGCGAGACTGCGCCGATGAGCGAGCTGCGCCACTCCCGGTCGATCACCGTCGCGACGTCGCCCGAGGAGCTGTACGACCTGGTCTCCGACGTGACCCGCACCGGGGAGTGGAGCCCCGTCTGCCGGGAGTGCTGGTGGGACGAGGGTGCGTCGGGCGCGGTCGGGGACTGGTTCAGCGGGCGCAACGTGACCCCGGACCGGACCTGGGAGACGCGCTCGCAGGTGGTGGTGGCCGACCGCGGCCGGGAGTTCGCCTGGGTCGTCGGCGGCAACCTGGTGCACTGGAGCTTCACGCTCGCCCCCGTCGCCGGCGGGACGGAGCTCACCGAGTCGTGGGAGTTCCTGCCCGGTGGGCTGGCCCTCTTCGCCGAGCGCTACGGGGAGCGGGCCGACGAGCAGATCGCCCTCCGCACCCGGCAGGCGCACGAGGGCATCCCCGCCACCCTCGCGGCGATCAAGCGGATCGCCGAGTCGGGCTGAGCCGGCCGCCGGTCCGCCCGATCGCGGTCGCGGCGGCCACGAGGAGGCCGGCCGCGACGGCGCCAGCGGCGTTGAGCACGGCGTCCAGCGGCGACACGACCCGCCCGAGCGGGAGCGCCCACTGGAGGAGCTCGATGGCGGTGGCCGTGGCCGTGGCGGCCAGGACGAGCCGGCCCGGCCGGCCCAGCGCGGGCCAGCGGAGGACCGCCAGCGCCGCCGGGACGACGAGCAGCACCAGGTTCCCCAGCAGCTGCAGCACTGTGGCGCCGGAGTCCAGACCGCCCAGGTACCAGCGCAGCTCCACGGCCGGTGAGCCCCACGCCCAGCCGGTGCCTTCCGGGGCCAGGGTCAGGGCGGCGACCGCCAGGAGGGCTGCCCCCAGGCCGAGGGGGAGAGCGGTGGACCGGGAGCTCACGCTGCCGGCCTGACGACAGGGGCGGCGGAGCCGGCCAGCGACTGCACCGCGGCCGCGCCCAGCACGTCGATCTCGGCGGCGAGGGTGCGCAGCGGCACGGGGTGCGGCGCCCTCAGCAGCCGCACGACCCGGTCGGCCGACCAGGCGATGCGGGCCCGGGCGTCGAGCTCCGGCGGAACCGCCACCGAGCCGTCGATGCCCCACGGCTCGGCGAGCTCGTCGCAGAGGCCCGGCAGTCGGCCGAGGAGGTCCGCGCACGCGGCGGCCAGCCGCCACCACGCCCCGGTCTCCAGGGCGAGGTCGTGGCGGGTGTCCGCCGTGGCCCACCGGAGCAGCCGGACGACGTCGCTCCAGACGACGTCGGAGACGACGCACTCGACGGCGCAACCGCCCGCGGGTCGCCGCGCGAGGACCACGGTGCGTGCCGCGGCGGAGTCGAAGAGCAGGTCGGTCACGTGGTCGGCCATGCCGCCACGGTCGCCCGGCCGGCTGGCACCGGGCTGGGCGGGGGCTGGACGTCGTCCGTGGGGTTCCACGGCGAGGACGGGACGGTTGCTGGCAGCAACTCCCCAGCTCACGCCCAGTTCCAGCGCATCTCCGGACCGCAACCTGATGTCGACCTGCCGTCCACCTCCCGGAAAGCCCGATGTCGCACACCTACCTGCTCGGCGCCGACCTGCTGGCCATCGGCCTGCTCACCTTCGGCGTCTACTTCCCCCGCCACCGCCGCCGCGACCTGGTCATCGCCTACCTCGGCATCAACGTCGGCGTCCTCGCCGTCTCCGCCGCCCTGGCCACCAGCGAGGTGGGCGCCGGCGTGGGCCTGGGGCTGTTCGGGGTGCTCGCGATCATCCGCTTGCGCTCGACCGAGCTGGAGCAGCACGAGGTGGCGTACTACTTCTCGGCCCTGGCGCTGGGCCTGCTCGGCGGCCTGGGCACCTCGGGCCCGGTGCTGTCCATGTCGCTGATGGCGCTGGTCCTCGCCGTCATGTACGCAGCGGGGCACCCCCGCCTCCTGCGCCGGTACCGGCAGCAGGTGATGGTCCTCGACACCGCCTTCACCGACGAGCGGGCGTTGACCGGCCACCTCGAGGCGCTGCTCTCCGCCCGGGTGCACCAGGTGACGGTGCAGCGGGTCGACCTGGTCAACGACACGACGTGGGTCGACGTCCGGTACGAGCTGGACCCGCGGCGCCGTCCGGCTGCCGGCACGGGCGCTGGCGAGCGTTTCGCGCCGGCGCCCGGCGAGCCCGGCCGGCCGCGCCCGGCCGCGGTGGTCCGGTGACCGGCCCGGCCGCCCCGGCGCTGCCGGCCCTGGGCGCGCTGCCCGCCATCGGGCTGGCGGAGATGGTGGACCGCGCGGCGCTGCAGACGCGCGTCGACCGCAAGTACGTGCTGCCCCTGGGGGCCGTGGACGACGTCGTCGCAGGGCTCGCCGAGACCGATGGCGCCCGGGTGCTGGAGATCGACGCCGTCCGCTCCTTCGGCTACGCGTCCCTGTACTACGACACCCCGGACCTCGCCGGCTACCACCTCGCGGCCCGCCGGCGGCGGCGGCGCTTCAAGGTGCGCCACCGCACCTACCTGGACTCCGGGGACCACTTCCTGGAGGTCAAGACCCGGGGCGGTCGCGGGACGACGGTCAAGAACCGGATCCCGCTGCCCGGCCCGGCCCGCGGGCTGGACGGCGGCGCAGCCTTCGTCGACGCCGTGCTGTGCGAGGCGGGCCTGGGCTGGGTGCGCAGCGAGGACCTGCGGCCCGTCCTGCGCACCACCTACCGGCGCAGCACGCTGCACCTCCCGATCGGCGACAGCCGGCTCACCATCGACACCGACCTCACCTGGGCGCTCCCGGGTGGCCGCGCCCTGACCCTCCCCGGGGTCGCCGTCGTCGAGACGAAGTCCAGCGCCGCCGCCTCGGCCGCGGACCGCCGGCTGTGGCGCTCCGGGCACCGGCCGAGCCGCATCTCCAAGTACGGCACGGGCCTCGCCGCGCTGCGCGGCGACCTCCCCGACAACACCTGGTGCCCGGTCCTGCGCCGGCACTTCCACCCCCTGGCGGCCCCCGCCACCGACGATCGGACCCTCCCGTGACCCGTCCGAAGAAGATCCGCGCCACCCTCGCCTCGGCCCTCGTGGCTGCCGTGCTCGCCGGCTGCACGGCCGAGTCGACCGCCGGCTCCTCGGACGGCGCGACCGCGACCGTCTCAGCGGCGGAGATCGCCGCCGGCAGCGGGATCGGCGTCGCCGACGCCCTGGCCGCCAACACCGCGGCGCACGACGCGGACCCGGCGTACGAAGCGGCCGACGTCGTCGACGTGTCGCTCACCGGGGACTCCGCCGCATCGGACTCCGACGCGGTGAGCGTGGACGGCGGAACGGTGACCATCACCGCCGCCGGCACCTACCGGCTCAGCGGTTCCCTCGACGGCCAGGTCGTCGTCGACGCACCGGACGAGGAAGTCGTGCGGATCGTCCTGGACGACGCCGAGGTCTCGTCGGCGGACACGTCGGCCCTGGCGTTCCTCGACGCCGGCACCGCGGTCGTCGTGCTCGCCGACGGGTCGTCGAACGCGCTCAGCGACGGCTCGGGCTACGCGGCCGACGGCGCCGAGCCGAACGCGGCGCTGTACAGCGCCGCGGACCTGACGATCACCGGCAGCGGCTCGCTCGATGTCACCGGCAACGCCAACGACGGGATCGCGGGCAAGGACGGGCTCGTCCTCGACTCGGGGACGATCGCCGTCGACGCGGTCGACGACGGCGTCCGCGGCAAGGACTACCTCGTCGTCCGGGACGCCGACCTCACCGTCACCGCGGGCGGCGACGGGCTCAAGGCGGACAACGCCGAGGACTCCGCGGCCGGCTACGTGCACGTGGCCGGCGGGTCCGTCGACGTGACCGCCGCCGGTGACGGGGTCACCGCGGAGACCGACGTGATCATCGGCGGCGGGGACGTGGCGGTGGTGTCGGGCGGCGGCAGCGGACAGACCGTCGCCGAGGACGCCTCGGCGAAGGGCCTCGAGGGCACGGTCAGCGTCGTGGTCGGCGGCGGGACCGTCGACGTCGACGCCGCCGACGACGCCGTGCACTCCGACGGCGTCGTCAGCATCTCCGACGGCACCCTGACGCTGGCGACCGCCGACGACGGCGTGCACGCCGACGGCGACCTGACCGTCGCCGGCGGGACGGTGACCGTCACGGAGTCGTACGAGGCTTTGGAGAGCGCCGTCGTCACGATCAGCGGCGGCGACCTGGACCTGACGGCGAGCGACGACGGCATCAACGTCGGCGGCGGCAACGACGGCTCCGGGCAGCTGGGCCCGGGCGGCGGCGGGGCCGACGCGTTCGCCGCGGTGGGGGACTACCGGCTGTCCGTCACCGGCGGCAGCACCGTGGTCGACGCCGGTGGGGACGGGTTGGACTCCAACGGCACGGGCACCATGACCGGCGGCACGGTGGTCGTCAACGGCCCCACCGGTGCGGGCAACGGCTCCCTCGACCTGCAGAGCGGTCTGGAGATCAGCGGGGGAGTCCTGCTCGCGGCCGGCAGCGCGGGGATGGCGCAGGCCCCCACGACCTCCTCCGCCCAGAGCTGGGTGGCGACCACCGTCGCAGCGCCCGCGGGCACCGTGGTGCAGCTCGTCTCGGCCGACGGCGAGGTGCTGGCCACCTACACCGCGCAGAAGGACGTCGGGTCGCTCGTCTACTCCTCGGCCGAGGTCGCGAGCGGTGCCACGTACACGGTCCTGACCGGTGGCACCGCCGCCGGGAACGACCTGGGCGGGCTGGCGGCGAGCGGGACCACCGACGGGGCCGAGCAGGCGGGCACCGCGGCCGCCGGGGAGTTCGCCGGCGGGATGGGCGGCGGGAGTGGCCGGCCGGGCCGAGGGACGCCGCCCGGCAGCTGACCGGACCGGCCCGCGTCGAGCAGCGGCGCCGCCCCGTGCGACCGGGGGCGGCGCCGCTGCGTCGTGCCCGGCCTGCCACCCGCCGCCGGTCGCCCGTAGCCTCCCCGCATGCCGGATCAGACCACCACGTTCGACTCCGCCTCCGACGTCCGCGTCACCGCCTACCGGTGGGACCCCGCCGGTCCCGCGCGCGGGATCGTCCAGCTCACCCACGGGATGGGCGAGCACCTGCTCCGCTACGAACCGCTGGCCGCCGCGCTGACCGGCGCCGGCTGGGTGGTGGTCGGCCAGGACCACCGCGGGCACGGCGCCACCGCGCAGGACGGCCACTGGGGCGAACTCGGCCCCGGCGGCTGGGACGAGCTGGTGCGCGACATCGGCCGGCTCACCGCGCACGTGCGCGCCGACCTGCCCGACGCCCCGCTGGTGCTTCTCGGTCACAGCATGGGCTCCTTCGCCGCCCAGCAGTACGTCCTCGACCACTCCGCCGACCTCGCCGCCCTGGTGCTCACCGGGACGACGGTCCTGGACCTGCTCGAGCCCGCCGTCGACCTCGACGGACCGACGGACCTCTCGGCGTTCAACGCGCCGTTCGCGCCGGCCCGCACCGACTACGACTGGCTCTCCCGCGACGAGGCCCAGGTCGACGCCTACGTCGCCGACCCGCGGTGCGGGTTCGGCCTCGCCACCGCGGACAGCCGGCAGATGTTCCTCTCGGGGCGGCAGCTGGCCGACCCCGACCGGCTGCGCGGCATCCGGAACGACCTGCCGGTGTACGTCGCGGTCGGCGACGCGGACCCGCTCAACGGGCAGCTGGCGCTCGTCCAGGTCCTCGTCGACCGGCTGCGCGGCGCCGGGGTGGAGGACGTGACGCTGCGGGCCTACCCGGGCGCCCGGCACGAGGTGTTCAACGAGACCAACCGCGACGAGGTCGTCGCCGACCTGCTGGCCTGGCTGGACCGGGTCGTCCCGCCGGCGGGCTGACCGCGGAACGCACCGCGGGGGGGGGCCCCCCCCGGCGGGGGGGGGGCGGGGGGGGGGGGGGGGGGGCGCGGCGGGGGGGGGGGGGGGGGGGGGGGGGGGCCCCCCCGC
>NZ_JBJHAJ010000029.1:0-54512 GCF_054051015.1 Blastococcus sp. SYSU DS0616 | reverse complement strand
CCCCCCCCCCCCCCCCCCCCCCCCCCCCCCCCCCCCCCCCCCCCCCCCCCCCCCCCCCCCCCCCCCCCCCCCCCCCCCCCCCCCCCCCCCCCCCCCCCCCCCCCCCCCCCCCCCCCCCCCCCCCCGGCGCCGGATCGCCCGGGGTCCGTTTCGTCCGTGTGCGCCCGGGCAGGTGACGGGCGCACCCCGGAGGGAGAACACCATGGCCATCGCCACGATCAACCCGGCCACCGGCGAGACGCTGAAGACGTTCGAGGCGTTGTCGGACGAGGCGCTCGAGGGCGCCATCGACCGGGCGGCTCGAGCCTTCGCGCGCTACCGGCTGACCACGCCGCAGGAACGGGCCGGCTGGTTGTCGGCCGCCGCCGACGTGCTGGACGCCGATGCCGACGGCGTCGCGGAGCTCATGACCACCGAGATGGGCAAGACGCTGGCGTCGGCGAAGGCCGAGGTCGCCAAGTGCGCGTCGGCGCTGCGCTGGTACGCCGAGCGGGGCCCCGCGCTGCTCGAGCCCGAACCAAAGGACGCCGGCGCCGTGGGGGCGCAGCAGGCGTACGTGGTCCACCAGCCGCTGGGCGTGGTGCTGGCGGTCATGCCCTGGAACTTCCCGTTGTGGCAGGCGATGCGGTTCGCCGCCCCCGCGCTCATGGCCGGCAACGTCGGACTGCTCAAGCACGCCAGCAACGTGCCGCAGACCGCCCTGTACATGGAGGAGCTGTTCCGCAAGGCGGGCTTCCCCGACGACGTCTTCCAGACCCTGCTCATCGGCTCGGGGTCGGTCGAGCGCGTGCTGCGCGACGACCGCGTCGTGGCCGCGACGCTGACCGGCAGTGGACCGGCCGGGCAGTCCGTCGCCGCCGTCGCCGGCGACGCCCTGAAGAAGACGGTGCTGGAGCTCGGCGGTTCCGACCCGTTCATCGTCATGCCCTCGGCCCACCTGGACACCGCGGCCGAGGTGGCCACCACCGCGCGCAACCAGAACAACGGGCAGAGCTGCATTGCCGCGAAGCGGTTCTTCGTGCACCGCGACGTCGCCGAGGAGTTCACCCGCCTGTTCGCCGAGAAGATCGGCGCCCTCACCGTCGGGGACCCGATGGACGCCGACACCCAGATCGGCCCGCTGGCCACCGAGTCGGGTCTGCAGGACGTCGAGGAGTACGTCGAGGACGCCCGCAGCAAGGGCGCCACCGTCGTGGTCGGTGGCAAGCGGGTGGACCGCCCCGGGTGGTTCTACGAGCCGACGCTGCTCACCGGCGTCACCCCCGAGATGAAGGTGCACAGCGAGGAGGTCTTCGGGCCGGTCGCCGCGCTGTACACCGTCGACTCGCTGGAGGAGGCCATCGAGCTGGCCAACGACCACGTCTACGGCCTCGGGTCCAACCTGTGGAGCGAGGACGAGGGCGAGCGGGCGCGCTTCGTGCGCGACATCGCCGCCGGCATGGCGTTCATCAACGGGATGACCGCCAGCTACCCCGACCTGCCCTTCGGCGGGATCAAGCAGAGCGGCTACGGACGGGAGCTGACCGAGCTGGGCATGTACGAGTTCATGAACGCCAAGACGGTGTGGATCGGTGGCCCGAGCAGCGAGCAGGCGAAGGGCAGCACCGCCGGGGCCGCCGCCGAGTGAGCCCCGCGGTGGGCGTCGCGGCCGGCGACGTCCACCGACCGGGTGATCCTCGTCCTACGGCGGACGACGGAGGTGCCGGGGCACAGTGGAGGCGTGTTCGACGTCGACTGGATGGGTCTGCTGACCCGGGAGGTGCTGCGCGAGCGCGGCGCCGCGCTCATCGCCGAGAGCTGCGCCTGGGCCGTCGGCCTCTCCGACCGCCCGCACTACCGGCGGCGCGCGGGCCGCGTCGCCCCGAGCGGCCTGACGGTGGGCGAGC
Organism: Blastococcus sp. SYSU DS0616; assembly: GCF_054051015.1. Taxonomy (NCBI): domain Bacteria; kingdom Bacillati; phylum Actinomycetota; class Actinomycetes; order Geodermatophilales; family Geodermatophilaceae; genus Blastococcus; species Blastococcus sp. SYSU DS0616. Next base: position 52,626 of record NZ_JBJHAJ010000029.1, on the reverse strand, counting down.
GGGCCGCCACCGGGCAGCCGCTGGGGGATGACGAGGACGGCCGGGTCGACCTCGGTGACGCCGCGCCGGGCAGCTTCCAGGACGCGCTCAACATGATCGGCGCCGACGGGCGGCTGGTGGCCGAGCGGTTCGACGACGAGGTGCTGCTGCCCTTCGTGGCGGAGACCTGCCGGGTGGCGGGGGAGCGGGCCCGCGCCACCCGCCAGGCCGAGTGGGCGGAGCTCGCCGAGGACCTGGGGGAGGACCCGGCCGACGTCGCCGACGTGGTGCGGGCCGGTGGCTGGGACGCGCCGCTGCGCATCGACGCCGAGCACCTGGTGCTCGCCGCGCTCCGTGACGTCCCGCTGATCGAGGTCGAGGCCGAGGGGTTGGCGCTGTCGCTGGTCCGCGCGGCCGAGGCCGCCACCCGGTCGGCCGCCGTCCCCGAGCCCGTGCCGGTACCCGACGAGAGCCTGGCCGGTGCGCTGTTCCTCGCCCGGGCGGCGCTCGAGGCTTCCGGCTGCACGGTGCCCGTACCGCCGGAGGAGGCCGACCTCCTGCTGGCCGCGCTCGGCGACACCGGGCTGGAGGCCGAGGAGGTGCCGTCGGTGCTGGTGCACCTGCCCGTGGAGGAGGGCACGATCACCCGGATCGCGGCCACGCTCGCCGGCCACTGATCCCTGCTCCATGTGTCCGGGATCGCTGCCGGGGTAGCCATCGACCCATGGCTAAGAACAACGACCAGGACGCCCAGCGCGCCGCCGTCCGCGAGGCCAAGAAGCAGGGTGTGGCGCCCAGCGCGGCCGGTGTCACCACCGGGGCCAGCAAGCAGATCGAGCACCACACCCACAAGGACGACCGGCACGAGCACTCCAGCGCCCAGGGGAAGAGCAAGACCTGACCCGCGGCGCCCCCGGGTTCGTCCGGGGGGCGCCGGTCAGACCTCTTCGACGGCGAAGCTGCGCGACGGCGTCACGAACTCGTCCTGCGCGGCGACCAGCAGGATCTCCCGTGAACCGGCGTCCTCGGTGCGCTGGAGCAGACCGAACACCGACGCCGCCGCCCGCCCCAGCGCCTCACCCGCCGAGCGGGTGTCGAGCCAGTGGGCCAGGAAGAGGGCGGCGATCGCGTCGCCGGCGCCGTTCACCGACACCCCCAGCCGCGGGGTGCGCACGCGGAAGTGCCGGCCGCCCTCGGAGGCGAGCAGGTCGACGGCGTCCTCGGGGGTGTCCTCGGCGACGAGCGACGTGGTGAGCACGACCCGCGGCCCGAGCGCGTGCACCGCCGCGACCGCGTCCTTGACCGAGGTCAGCGAGCGGGTCGGGGTGCCGGAGAGCAGGTCCAGCTCGTAGTGGTTCGGCGTCACCAGGTCCGCGGCCGGGACGGCGACCTCGCGCATGAACTCCTCGATGCCCGGGCGCACGAAAACACCGCGACCGACGTCGCCGATCACCGGATCGCAGCAGTACACGGCGGCCGGGTTGGCCGCCCGCACCCGCGCCACCGTGCCGACGACGGCGTGCCCGATGTCCGCGGAGCCGAGGTAGCCCGACAACACCGCGTCGCAGCTGCCGAGAACGCCGCGGTCGGCGACCCCCTGCACCAGCTCCTCGATCGACTGGCCGTCGTAGACCCGGCCCGTCCACTGGCCGTAGCCGGTGTGGTTGGAGAACTGGACGGTGTGCACCGGCCAGACCTCGATGCCCAGGCGCTGCAGCGGGAAGACCGCGGAGCTGTTCCCGACGTGGCCGTAGGTGACGTGCGACTGGATGGAGAGGACGGCGGTCACGGGACAGACCCTGGCACATCGGACCCGCTGATCTTCACGGGCGTTCAGCCGGCGCCGGCCGCCCGACCCGGGGGCAGCTGCACGTGCGGGCGGGACTGCCACAGCGCCCACTCGGCGCTGATGTCCCCGGCGGTGCGGAGCAACTGCGGCAGGTGCTCGCCGACCAGCCGCTCGGTGGAGGTCTCGGCGGCGTGCACGGTCACGTTCATGGCCGCACGGACGACGCCGTCGCCGTCGCGGACGGGCACGGCCACCGAGCGGACCCCCGGGGCGAGCTCCTCGTCGGCGAGCGCCCAGCCGCGGGCGCGCACCTCGGTGAGCTCCGCCCGCAGCTGCTCGGGCGAGCGGCCGATCATCGGCGGCAGCCCGGCCCGGCTGGGCTGGGCGAGGGTGTCGACCAGCTGGTCGGGCGGCAGGGCGGCGAGCAGCACCTTGCCCTGCGACGTCTGGGTGGCCGGGAAGCGCGTGCCGATGTCGACCCGCAGCGCGATCAGCTTCGGCACCGCGACCCGCGCGACGTAGACGATGTCGGAGCCGTCGAGCTGGGCCATCGACGAGGACTCGCCGGTGCGGGCGACCAGCGCCTCCAGGTGCGGGCGGGCGATGTCCCACAGGCCGAGGGCGCCGACGTAGGCCATCCCCAGGGTCAGCACCTTGGGGGTGAGGGCGAACCCGCCGGCCGACGACCGGACGAAGCCCAGCTCCTCGAGCGTCAGCAGCAGCCGCCGGGCGGTGGGGCGGGCCAGCCCGGCGGCTGCTGCCACCTCCGACAGCGTCATCGTCGGGTGCTCGCGGTCGAAGCAGGCGAGCACGTCCAGACCCCGTGCGAGCGCCTCGACGAAGTCGGGCCCGCTGCCTCGCCCTGCCATCCCGTTCCCTCCGTCGTCCGCCGTGCCGAGATCGCGCGATCCCCTCGCTCCCGGATGGGAGCAGTGTGCGAGATCGCGCGACCTCGGCACGCGATGGTGTGCCCGCGGGCACGCTTCCTCAGTGCTCGGTGACCGCCCCGGCCGGACGCTCGGTGGCCAGGTGCTCCTCGAAGGCCTGCTCCCGGGCGGCGTGCGTCCCGTGGGACTTGTACTCGGTGTACTGGTACGGGTTGTCCAGCATCTGCGTGTCGGGCAGGTCGGGGTACATGCCGCCGGCCCACGCCTCCTCGCCCATGGCGCCGCGCAGGTGCTCCACGGTCGCGTCGATCTCCCTGCGTGCCGCGGCCAGGTCGACGTCGACCAGCCGGTGGGCGTGCTTCACGACCCGGCCGTCGACCAGCACGGTGTGCACGTCACCGCGCTGGGCCTGGAAGGCGACGTGGCCGAACGGGTTGAGCAGGGGGAAGGAGACCGGGGAGTCGTCGTTCTTGATCAGGACGACGTCGGCCTTCTTCCCGGGCGCCAGGGTGCCCAGGTCGTCGCGGCCCAGCGCCAGCGCGCCGCCCCGGGTGGCCCACTGGACGACGTCCTGGGCGCGCAGCTGGAGGTGGGTGACGGTGTCGCCCTTCAGGTGGGCCTCGAAGTGCTCGCGGGAGCGGTCGGCGCCGAGCGTGGTGCGCATGGCCGAGAACAGGTCACCGCTCCACCAGACGCTGGTGTCCATCGACAGCGACACCGGGATGCCGTGCGAGCGCACCTGCCAGGTGGGCGGGTAGCCCTGTCCGGCGCTCTGCTCCGACTCCGTGGACACCGAGATGGAACCGCCGGTGGCCGCGATGCGGTGGTAGGAGTCCGGCGTCAGGGTGGCTGCGTGCACGTACACCGTCTCCGGCGTCATGAAGCCGTGCTCGTGCATCAGCCGGATGCCGTCGTCGTTGGTGGCGCCCCAGACGCCGGCGTGCGTCGTCACCGGGAGGCCGAGCTCCCGGGCCACCTCGAACGCGGCCTTCTCCGGAAAGGCGGGGTCGCCGGTCACGTCGAAGGCCAGCTGCAGGCCGAGCATGTCGTCGGCGGCGTCGCGCTGCCGGGTGAGGAACGACCGGACGGCGGGGTCGGCGGTCCACTCCCACGGCGCGGCCTGGATGTTGCCGTAGGCCAGGACGAACCGGCCCGGCACCGAGCGCAGCGCGTCGACGGCGGCCTCGGCGTGGTCGATCGACTGCAGGCCGTGCGACCAGTCCACGGTCGTGGTGACGCCGGCCTCGAGCGCCTCCAGCGCCGAGAGCCGGTTGCCCGCCGCGACGTCCTGGGGGCGGAACTTCTTCCCGTGCTCGAGGTAGTACCAGACGAAGTACTGGGTCAGCGTCCAGTCGGCGCCGTAGCCGCGCATCGCGGTCTGCCACATGTGCCGGTGGGTGTCGATCATGCCCGGCATCACGATGCCGCCCCGGGCGTCGATCTCCTGCGTCCCCTCGGGTACCTCGAGCGCCGGCCCGACCGCGGCGATGCGGTCGTCCACGACCAGCACGTCCGCCTCGGGCAGGACGGTGCAGGTCTCGTCCATCGTCAGGACGGTCCCGCCGCGCAGGACCACCGGCCGGCCGGCCGCCGGAGCGGGCTCGGAGTGGGTCATCGTCTCCTCCTGGACGTCGTCGTCGCGTCGCCGGACCGGCGTCCGCTAGACGGACGGCCTGTGCGACGTGGGTCACCATCTCCCGCTCGTCGGATGCTGTCAACCGGGCTGCGCAGTTCGGCGTGCAGCGGCTGGACCCCGGTTGACAGCCCGCAGCGAGCCGTCGGAGACTGCGAGCGTCGAACGCGGACGAGTGTCCGGCAAGGCCTGCGACGAGGAGAGTGCATCCTGGATGAGCGCTGACACTGCGGCCGCGGAGGTCCCCGGGGCGCCGGCTGCGGGGCCCCTGGCCGGGCTGCTGGTGGCGGACTTCTCCCGCATCCTGGCCGGCCCGTACTCCACCATGCTGCTGGCCGACCTGGGCGCGGAGGTGGTCAAGGTGGAGGGCCCGCACGGCGACGACACCCGCACCTGGCAGCCGCCGGTCCGGGACGGCGTGTCGACGTACTACATGGGCGCGAACCGCAACAAGCGCTCGGTCGCCCTCGACCTCAAGGACCCCGCGGACGCCGAGGCCGCGCGGGAGCTCGCGCGCCGGGCCGACGTGCTGGTGGAGAACTTCAAGCCCGGTGGCCTGGCGCGCTTCGGACTGGACTACGACACGGTCTCCGCGACCAACCCGGGCGTGCTCTACGCCTCGATCAGCGGCTTCGGCAGCGCCCCGGAGGGAGCGTCGCTGCCGGGCTACGACCTCATCGTCCAGGCGATCTCGGGCTTCATGAGCCTCACCGGCGACCCGGACGGCTCGCCGTACCGGGCCGGGGTCGCGCTCTTCGACGTCATGGCCGGCCTGCACGCCACGATCGGCGTCCTTTCGGCGCTCAACCACCGGCACGCCACCGGTCAGGGGCAGCACATCGAGGTCAACCTGCTCTCCTCGGCGCTGTCGGGCCTGGTCAACCAGACGAGCGCCTACGTGGCCGGGAACGTGGTGCCCTTCCGGATGGGCAACAGCCACCCGAGCCTGTTCCCGTACGAGCCCCTGCCGTGCGCCGACGGCGACCTGATCATCACGGCCGGCAACAACGGCCAGTTCCGCCGGCTGGTGGAGGTCCTCGGCGTGCCGGAGCTCGCCGACGACCCCCGGTTCAGCCGCAACGAGGACCGCACCGCCAACCGCGACGAGCTGCGCCCGCTGCTGGTCGAGCGGCTGCGCACCCGGAGCAAGCAGGAGTGGTTCCGCGACATCATCGGCGCGGGCGTGCCGTGCGGACCCATCAACACGATCGACCAGGGGGTGGCGTTCGCCCAGGAGGTCGGCCTCGACCCGGTCGTCCGGGTGGGCGAGGGCGCGGCCGCCGTGCCCTCGGTGCGCAACCCGATCACCTTCTCCGCGACGCCGCCGGCCTACCGGCTGCCCCCGCCGGGCCTGGACGAGCACGGCACGGAGATCCGGCGCTGGCTGGCCGCGCCCGAGGAGTCCCGGTGACCGACGAGCGCCCCACGTACCCGACCGCGCTGGGCGCCTCCAGCCTCGAGTCGATCACCCTCCTGGGCACCGACCTGGCCCGTGACGTCATGGGCACCGTGGGCTTCGGGGAGCTGGCCTTCTGGCTGGCCACCCAGCGGCGTCCCACACCGGGGGAGACCCGCGTGTTCGAGTCCGTGCTCGCCGCGCTGGCCGATCACGGGTTCACGCCCACCGCGATCGTCACCCGGCTCACCTACCTCTCGGCACCGGACTCGATCCAGGGCGCCCTGGCCGCCGGGCTGCTCGGCGGCGGGTCCCGGTTCCTCGGCGTCACCGAGGACTGCGGACGCTTCCTGCACGGCGTCCTCACCGCCGTGGACGGCGACCTGCCCACCGACGACGCCGGCTGGGACGCGCTCGCCCTGGAGACCGTGACCGCGCAGCGCGCGGCCGGCCGGTTCGTCCCCGGGCTGGGGCACCACGTGCACAAGCAGGGCGATCCGCGCACCCCGCGGCTGTTCGAGATCGCGGCCGAGGAAGGTCTCGTCGGCCCGCACCTCTCCTTGTTCGCCGCCATCGGCCGCACCCACGAGCAGGTGCTCGGCAAGCGGCTCCCGCTCAACGGCGCCGGCGTCTGCGGCGCGGCCCTGGCCGACCTGGGGCTGCCGATGGAGCTGCTGCGCGGGTTCGCGCTCCTGGCCCGCACCGCCGGGCTGATCGGGCAGCTCGCCGAGGAGCTCCGGCACCCGGTGGCCAACGACGTCTTCCTCTCGGTCGACCTCAACAACCGGCCGGTCGACCCCGACCCGTTCGTCCCCGCGCCGCTGCCCGGCGCCGGGCCGCAGGCCTGAGGGGGCCGGCCGTGCGCGCCGCCGTCCTGCACGCCCCGGGGGAGGCCCCGCAGCTGCGCGAGCACCCCGATCCGGTGCCCGGGGCCGACAGCACCGTGGTCCGCGTGACCGCGGCGCCCCTGGTCCCGCTCGACCTGCTCTGCGCGTCGGGCACCTCCTACTTCGGGCGGCCCGCGGTGCCCTACGTGCCCGGGGTGCAGGGCATGGGCGTGGTCGAGGACGGGCCCGGCGCCGTCCCCGGCACCCGGGTCTGGTTCAGCACCGCCGCGGGCATGGCCCCCGGCGACGGCAGCCTCGCGGAGCGCTGCGCCGTGGCGGCCGGCGACCTGGTCCCGGTGGACGCCGACGTCCCGGACGCCGCGCTGGCCGCGCTGGGGCTCTCCGCCGTGGCCGCCTGGATGTCGCTGACCTGGCGCGGGGGCCTGCGCCCGGGCGAGCACGTGCTCGTGCTCGGCGCCGGCGGGGCCGTCGGGCAGGCGGCGGTCGGCGCGGCCCGGCTGCTCGGTGCCGGGCGGGTGGTGGCGGCGGCCCGGTCCGCGGCGGCCCGCGAGCGGGCGCTCGCCGCCGGCGCCGACGCGGTGGTGGCCCTCGATGCCGACGTCGACACGCTCGCCGCCCGGTTCGCCGACGCGGCCGGTGGGCGGCTGGACCTCGTCGTCGACCCCGTCTTCGGTCCGGCGGCCACCGCGGCCTCCCGGGCGCTCTCCGCCGGCGGGCGGCTGGTGAACCTGGGTGGCGCCTCCGGGGACACCGCGGAGTTCTCCTCGGCGGTGCTGCGGGGGAAGTCGGCGTCCGTGCTCGGCTACACGAACAACGCGCTGACCCCGGCCGAGCGTGCGGAGGCGGTCACCGCCATCGCCCAGGAGGCGGCGGCGGGCCGGCTGTCCGTCGCCCACGAGCAGGTGCCGCTCGCGGACGTCGCCGCCGCGTGGCAGCGGCAGGCGACCGGCGACCCCGGCGTCCGGCTCGTGCTGACGCCCTGAACGAGCATGCCCCCGCGGGAGCCGCGGGGGTCGAGGTTGCGCGGCCGGTGCCCCGGCCGCGCGGACGGCAGGAGGACACCGTGCAGCTGGTCACCGAGGAGAACATCACCGACCTCGCCGTCGAGCGCTGGGCCACCGCCCGCGACCCGCGGCTGGCCGAGGTCATGACGGCGCTCGTGCGCCACCTGCACGACTTCGCCCGCGAGGTGCGGCTCACCGAGGACGAGTGGATGGCCGCCGTGCAGTGGCTGACCGCCACCGGCAAGATCAGCACCGAGAAGCGCGAGGAGTTCATCCTCGCCTCCGACGTCGTGGGGCTGTCGATGCTGGTCGTCCAGATGAACCACCGCCTCGACCCGCGCGCGACCCCGGCCACCGTCCTGGGGCCCTTCCACATCGAGGGCTCGCCCGAGCTCGGGTACGCCGAGGACATGTCCGAGGGCCTGCCCGGGACGCCGCTGTTCCTGCACGGCCGGGTGACCGACCTCGACGGCGCGCCGGTGGCCGGCGCGGTCCTGGACGTGTGGCAGGCCGACACCGAGGGCGCCTACGAGTCGCAGCTCCCCGACGTCGACGAGGCCCGGCTGCGCGCGAAGTACACGACCGGGGAGAACGGCGAGTACTGCGTGCGCACCATCGCGCCGCTGGGCTACACGATCCCCATGGACGGCCCGGTCGGCGACCTGGTCGCCCGGACCGACATCAGCCACTTCCGGCCGGCGCACATCCACTTCCTGATCAACGTGCCGGGCTTCGAGCCGCTGATCACCCACCTGTTCCAGGAGGGTGCGCCGTACCTGGACAGCGACGTCGTCTTCGGGACCAAGCAGGAGCTGGTGACGGCGTTCGAGGAGCGGGAACCGGGCGCCACCCCCGACGGCGGCTCGATCGACGTGCCGTGGCTGGAGTCGCGCTACGACTTCGTGCTGCAGCGGCAGTCCTGAGGGCCGCCGCCGGTCCCGGATCGCGGCGGGGCCGGTTCGCCGCCACGATGGGAGCACGGACGCCGGACCGACGGAAGGAGCGTGGGATGACCGACCCGAAGACCCAGGGACAGGCCGAGCCGACCGACGAGGGTTCGCACGCCAGCGTGGGTGACGACCCGGCCCGCCCCGGCGGCGGCCGCACCGGCGGGGAGACCTCCGTCGACGAGGCGATGGGCCAGGAGCCGGCCGACCCGTCCTGAGGAGTCGCGGTGTCGGCGCGTGAACTCGTCGTCCTCGGCACCTCGAGCCAGGCGCCGACCCGCGACCGCAACCACAACGGCTACCTGCTGCGCTGGGACGGCGAGGGTCTCCTGTTCGACCCCGGCGAGGGCACGCAGCGGCAACTGCTCCTCGCCGGGGTGCCCAGCAGCGCGATCACCCGCATCTGCGTCTCGCACTTCCACGGTGACCACTGCCTGGGGCTCCCCGGCGTGCTGCAGCGCATGAACCTGGACCGGGTGGCGCACCCGGTCCCGGTGCACTTCCCGGCCGGCGGCCGGCCGTGGTTCGACCGGCTGCGCCGTGCCTCGGTGTTCCACGACGTGCTCGACGTCCCCGAGCTGCCCGTGGCCGGCGACGGGACGGTCGCGGCCGGCGGCTTCGGGACGCTCGTCGCCCGGCGGCTGGACCACCCGGTCGAGACCTACGGCTACCGCCTGGTGGAGCCCGACGGGCGCCGGATGCTGCCCGACCGGCTCGCCCGGCACGGCATCGCCGGCCCCGACGTGGGCCGGCTGCAGCGGCTCGGCTCGCTGACGCGGAACGGCCGGGTGGTGCACCTCGAGGAGGTCAGCGCGCCGCGGCCGGGGCAGCGGTTCGCGTTCGTGATGGACACCCGGCTGTGCGACGCCGTCTGGGGGCTGGCCGAGGGCGCCGACCTCCTGGTCATCGAGTCCACCTTCCTCGACGCCGACGCGCGGCTGGCCCGCGAGTACGGCCACCTCACCGCCCGCCAGGCCGCCACCGTGGCCGCCGACTGCGGGGTGCGGACGCTCGTGCTGACCCACTTCTCCCAGCGGTACGACGACCCGCGCCGCTTCGCCGACGAGGCCGGGGCGGTGTTCGGCGGGGACGTCGTCGTCGCGGCCGATCTGCAGACCGTGCCGGTGCCGCCCCGGGCCGGGACCGCCACGGGCGGGCCCGGCGCCGGCGGTCAGGAAGACCCGTCGGCACGCGTGCCCGCAACCGGCCACGGGTAGGAGCCGGACGACCGGTTGCACATGACGGAGAGACGTGGGAGGCCCCCGTGGCCCTGGACTACCCGACCCTGCCCGGCGACATCGACCACCTCATCGCCGACGACCACGCGGTGGTCGAGCGGCAGTTCCAGCACCTGGAGGCCGGCCGCGGCAACCGCCGGGTGCTGGTCGACCAGATCTCCTTCGAGCTGGCGCTGCACGCCTTCGCCGAGGAGACCGTGCTCTACCCGATCTGGCCCGAGCTGGGCATGACCGACGAGCACGACGACGCCGAGCACGAGCACCAGGAGATCAAGGAGCTGCTCGTCGTCCTCGGCCGCACCGAGCCCGGCGAGGACGAGTTCGAGCAGGCGCTGGCGAAGCTGATGGGCGTCGTCCGCCACCACGTGCACGACGAGGAGGACGAGGAGCTGCCGGAGTTCCGCCGCAAGGCCGGCCCGGAGCGCATGGCGCAGCTGGGCGAGGAGTTCCTGGCCGCCAAGCGGATGGCGCCCACCCGGCCGCATCCGCACGCCCCCGACGAGGGCATCGCCGAGCGCATCGCCGGCATGCTCGCCAAGCCGCTGGACCACGTCCGGGACCTGCTCTCGGGCAAGCAGAAGGAGATGGCCACCGACGCCTCCGGCCTGCTCGACCCGCAGGCCCAGGCGATCGTCGACGCGCACTCCTCCCTCGGCCCGCTGCCGTTCGAGATCCTCGAGCCCGACCAGGCCCGCTCCCAGCCCGGCCCCGACGACGCGGTCGCGAAGGTCATGGCCGACAACGGCCTCGAGGGCCCGGAGCCGGTCGGGTCGGTGGAGGACATCGTGATCCCCGACGCCGCCGGCGGGCAGCAGCGCATGCGGGTCTACAAGCCCGTCGACTCCGGCAGCGAGCCCCTGCCCGTGATCATGTGGATCCACGGCGGCGGCTGGGTGCTGTTCGACATCGACACCTACGACGCCTCCTGCCGAGGTCTCGCCAACAAGGCCCGCGCGATGGTGGTCAGCCCGGACTACCGGCGGGCGCCCGAGGCGGTCTTCCCCGCGGCGCACGACGACGTCCTGGCTGCCTACCGGTGGGTGGTGCAGCACGCCGCCGAACTCGGCGGCGATGCGACCCGGATCGGCATCGGCGGGGAGTCGGTCGGCGGCACGATGGCCGCTGCCACGGTCCTCCAGCTCGCCCGGGCAGGCGAGCCGGTGCCGTCGGCGGCGGTCTGCGTCTACCCGCTGACCACCGGCGAGCAGGTCGGTGAGTCGATGGAGGACGCCGCCGACGCGCGGCCGCTGGACCGGCCGCTGCTCTCCTGGATGGCGATGCACGCGTTCGAGGGGAAGCCCGACGGGGCGAAGGACCCGCGGGTCGACCTGCTGGGGTGGGGCCGCGACGAGCTCGCGCTGATGCCGCCGACGCTGGTGATCACCGCCGAGCGGGACGTGCTGCGCAGCCAGGGACAGCAGTTCGCGCAGAACCTGGAGGCCGCCGGCGTGCCGACCACGCACCGCCACTACCAGGGCGTCATGCACGAGTTCTTCGGCGCCGCCGCGGTGCTGGAGAAGGCCGAGCAGGCCCAGCAGGAGGCCGCGCGGCACTTCGTCCGCGCCTTCGGGGCGGCCCGGCCGGCGGTGGGGGCGGTACCCACCAGCGGCGGGACGGCGTGACGACGGCGGCGCTGCGGCTGGCGGTCGACGAGCCGGTCGGCGAGCTGGAGGTCGTGCACCTCTTCCACGACGCCATGCCCACCGGCGTCACCGTCTCGCACGGCGGGCGGATCTTCGTCTGCTACCCGAAGTGGGGTGACGACGTCGGGTTCACCGTGGGCGAGCTCCGGGACGGGCAGGCGGTCGCCTACCCGTCGCAGGAGCTCAACGACAACCGCTCCGACGCCGACCCCGAGCGCCTGGTCTCGGTGCAGAGCGTCGTCGTCGACCCGGCCGACCGGCTGTGGCTCCTGGACACCGGCAGCCCGATGTTCCGGCCCACCGAGCACGGGGGGCCGAAACTGGTCTGCGTCGACCTGACCAGCGACACCGTCGAGCGGGTGATCCTCTTCCCGACCGAGGTGGCGCTGCCGACGACGTACCTCAACGACGTGCGGTTCGACCTGCACCGGGGCGAGGCGGGGTACGCGTTCATCACCGACTCCTCGGACCAGGGCCCGAACGGCATCGTCGTCGTCGACCTGGCGTCCGGGGAGAGCTGGCGGCGGCTGCACGAGCACCCGACGACGAAGGCCGGCACCCCGCCGCAGCTGCGGATGGTGGTCGAGGGCGTCGAGTTCGCCGAGCGCTCGCCCGACGGCGAGGTCTCACCGGTCACGATGGGCGCCGACGGCATCGCCCTCGCCGCCGACGGCAGCCGGCTGTACTACTGCCCGCTCGCCGGCCGCAGCTGGTACAGCGTCGCGGTGGACGCCCTGGTCGACCGTGGCCGGGACGACGACGCGGTGGCCGCCACGGTGCGGGACGAGGGGGACAAGGGCTGCGTGAGCGACGGCCTGGAGACCGACGACGCGGGGCGGCTCTACGTCACCGACGGGGAGCACGACGCGATCCACCGCCGGCTGCCCGACGGGTCGTGGGAGACCGTGGTGCACGACCCGCGGCTGCTGTGGCCCGACACCCTGAGCGTGGCCGCCGACGGCCACCTCTACGTGACGGCCAACCAGCTCCACCGGCAGTCCACGTACCGCGGTGGTGAGGACCAGCGACGCAGGCCCTACGTCCTGTTCCGCACCCCGATCGACGCCGGGCCCGTACGGCTGCGCTGAACGATCCGGGTCGGCAGCGGCTGCTCCGACCTGCCGCGGCCCGGCGACCCGGGTTGCCGCGGCTCCTGCCGGGCGGGAGGCTGCCCTCAGCGGCGACCACCGACCGGAGGGTGACGATGGCGGCACGTGAACCGAAGGAGATGGCCCAGGTCGCCACCGCGATGGGCGCCAAGAAGGTGGGCCGCACCTGGGACCGGGTGCTGGTCAGCGCCTTCCTCGCCGGGGCCTACATCGCCTTCGGCGGCCTGGTGGCGATCACCGTCTCCGCGGGCCTGGACCCAGAGACGTGGGGCACGCTGCCGACCCTGTTCACCGGCGCCACCTTCACCCTCGGCCTCGTGCTGGTGCTGATCGCCGGCTCCGACCTGGCCACCGGGAACATGCTGCTGGTGCCGATGGGCGCCATGCACGGCAAGCTCGCCGTGACCGACGTGGTCCGCAACCTCACGCTCGTCCTGTTCGGCAACCTGCTGGGCGCGTTGTTCGTCGCCTTCTTCCTCGCCGTCGAGACCGGCGTGATCGGGGACGCCGACGCCGTCGGGACCGCCGGGCTGACCTACGAACGCCTCGCCTCCATCGCCGAGGGGAAGGCGCTGGGGGAGTCGCCGTGGCAGACCTTCCTGCGCGCGGTGGGCTGCAACTGGCTGGTCTGCCTCGCGGTGTGGATGTCGCTGGCGGCGACGTCGGTGTCGGGCAAGATCCTGGCGATCTTCTTCCCGATCATGGCCTTCGTGGCGATGGGGTTCGACCACGTCGTGGCGAACATGTTCTTCCTGCCCGCGGCGATCTTCGCCGGCGTCCCCGACGTCGGCTGGGACGACACGGCGCTGAACTGGCTGCTGGCCGGGGCGGGCAACCTGGTCGGTGCGGTCATCTTCGTGGCGACGTCCTACTGGTACCTCTTCCTGCGCGACACCTCGGAGACGGCGCCGGAGGGCGAGCCCGCCGAACGCGGCTGACCGGCCGGCCGGGGGGTTCGCGGGTCCCACCAGCGGGTCCGTCACGGGATCGTCACGGGCGGCACGTGTGCCCGGCGTCGGGGCGCGGGTAGGGCTCCCGCCGGCGAGAGCCCCCGGGGCGCGACCGCGGCCCGGGCCGACGACCCAGCGAAGGAGGCCGACGTGACCGTCGCCGCCCAGATGCTCGACACGTACCCCAAGGACCTCGGCGGGGTGGACAAGCAGAAGCTCCTGGAGTGCATCGAGGCCTGCTTCGAGTGCGCCCAGGCCTGCACCGCGTGCGCCGACGCCTGCCTGAGCGAGGACTCCGTCGCCGAGCTCACGAAGTGCATCCGCAGCAACACCGACTGCGCCGACATCTGCGACACCACCGGCCGGGTGCTCTCCCGGCACACCGGCTACGACGCCAACCTGACCCGGGCCGTGCTCGAGGCCTGCGCTGCCGCGTGCAAGGCCTGCGGTGACGAGTGCGCGAGCCACGCCGAGATGCACGAGCACTGCCGGGTCTGCGCCGAGGCGTGCCGCCGCTGCGAGACGGCGTGCCGGGAGCTCATCGCCAGCCTGGGCTGACCACCATGCGGGCGACGCGCACCTCTCCCGGGGGTTCCCGGTGACCGTCGACGTCCTGCTGGCGGCGGCGGGCGCACTCGCGCTCGTCGCCGCCGCCTGGTCGGACCGCATCCGCCGGCTGCCGATCAGCGAACCGCTCCTGGCGCTCGCGATCGGCGTCGTCCTCGGCCCCGCCGTGCTCGGCCTCCTGCCGCTGCCGGACCTGCTCGAGGACCACGGCTGGCTGCACACCGCCACCCGGATGCTGCTCGCCGTCTCGGTCATGTCGGTGGCGCTCCGCTACCCGGCCCGTGAGGCACGGGCCCGCTGGCGGCCGGTCCTGCTGCTGCTGGCCGTGGTGATGCCGGTGATGGCCCTGGTCAGCACCGGGCTGGCCGCGGCCACCTTGGGCCTCGGGCTCGGGGTCGCCGCGCTGCTGGGTGCCGCGCTGGCGCCGACCGACCCGGTGCTGGCCTCCAACGTGGTGACCGGCAAGCCCGCGGAGGAGGACCTGCCCGGGCGCGACCGGCAGGTGCTCTCCCTGGAGTCCGGTGCCAACGACGGCCTGGCCCTGCCGCTGGTCCTGGTGGCGGTCGCGCTCGCCGGCCCCCTCTCGTTGGGGGAGGCGCTGCTCGAGTCGCTCTGGCAGGTCGCCGGCGCCGTCCTGCTCGGCGCCCTGCTCGGCTGGCTGGGCGGCCGGGCGCTGCGCGCGGGGGCCGACCACGGGGCCACCGACCCCGGCCCCGAACTGGTGTTCACGGTGGTGCTGGCCCTCGCCGTCCTGGGCATCGGGGGCCTGATCCACATCGACGGGATCCTGGCCGTCTTCGTCTGTGGTCTCGCCTTCAACGCGGTGAGCACGGGACGGGAGCGGGTGGCGGACGTCCGGATCGACGAGGCGGTGAACCGGTTCGTCGTCCTCCCGCTCTTCGTGGCGTTCGGTGCGCTGCTGCCGTGGGCGCAGTGGCGGGAACTGGGCTGGTCCGGGGTGCTCTTCGCGGCGCTGATCCTGCTGCTGCGCCGGCCACCGGTGATCTACCTGCTGCGCCGTGGGCTGGGCCTGGCGCCGCCGGACGCCGCCTACCTGGGCTGGTTCGGTCCCATCGGGATCTCCGCCCTGTTCTACCTGACGCTGGAGTCGGAGCGGCTCGCGATCGACCCGGTCGTGCTGGCGGCCGGTTCGCTGGTGGTCGCGGCCAGCACGCTCGCCCACGGGCTGACCGCCACGCTCGGCCGGCGGCTGTACCGCGGCGCCACCGGCGGGCAGCGGGACGCCGGTGCGCAGAGCGCTGAGTCGTCGCAGGGGTCTGCGGGGTAGGGGGACCCCATGTGGTTCGACGAATGGTCCGGTGTCCTCCGAGTGCTGCTGGTGGGATCAGCGGCGTACGTCACCGTGGTGGTGGTCCTGCGGTTCAGCGGGAAACGGACGCTGACCAAGCTCAACGCCTTCGACCTGGTGGTCACCGTGGCGCTGGGCTCCACGCTGGCCACCATCCTGCTCAGCAGCGACGTCGCCTGGACCGAGGGTGCGGTCGCGCTCGGGCTGCTCGCCCTGCTGCAGCTCGTGGTCGCCTGGCTGACGGTGCGCTGGCCGGCCCTCCGAGGCGTGGTCACCTCCCGGCCGACGCTGGTGCTGCGCAACGGGCAGCCGCTGCCGGACCAGATGCGGGAGTCACGGGTCGGCATCGACGAGATCCGGCAGGCCGTCCGCTCCTCGGGGTCCGGTGACCTGTCCGACGTGGCCGCGGTCGTGCTGGAGAGCGACGGCTCGATGAGCGTCATCCCGGCGAAGAAGTACGGCAGCGGCTCCGCCCTCGGGGGGATCGCGGGGGCCGACGAGATATCCCGCGCTGCCCAGGCCTGACGGGACACCGCGGCGTCGTGCGCCGCAGCGCCGGGCGGGCGGCCACGGCGTGGGAGACGCCGCTCGACCCGGCGGTCACCCGGTCGGCCCACCCGGCGGCCCCGGTCGGGGGCTGAGCCGCCGGGCCGGCGACCAGCGCCCCTCCAGCGCGTCCTCGACGGCCGACCGCCAGGCGTTCGTCTCCCGGCTGTCGATCGCGGTGCTCTCCAGCGCCGAGTCCACGCACCGGTCGAGCAGTGCGCGCAGGGCGTCGTCGAGGTCCTCCCCGCGCACCCGCCACGCGACCTCCTGCAGCAGGCCGGCGATCCGGCGCAGGACGGCCGGCTGCCCCGACGCGTACTGCAGGGGCTCCTCCAGGCCGACGGTGAGCAGTTCCTGGGCGGTCCACCGCGGCACGAGCAGCCGCACCGTGCCGTCGTCGTCGCGCCACGACCGCACGGTGCTGCGGCAGGGGAGGAGGTCGGCGAGCAGCGCGGAGACGTGGGACAGGGCGTGCACCGCGGTCGTCGGGTCGTTGATGCCCGGGGAGAGGGCGCGGCCCGCGATGTCGACGATCTTGCGGAGGCTGTAGGCCGCGTCCTGGTCGGGGGTGCGCTCGTAGGACAGCCGCACGCCGCGGTTGACCGCGTCGCGCAGGGGGTCCAGGTCGCCGGCCGGATCTCCGGCCGGCGACCACACTTCGGCCAGCGGTGTGCCGGCGACGACGGCGTCGCCCATGCGGGGGGAGAGGCCGATGACGGCGTCGGCGTCCCGGGCCGCCCGTACGAGCTGATCGACGTCGAGGTCGACGACGAAGCCGCTCCCGGTCGCCTCGATCACCGAGCCCGGGCTCTCGGGAATGCCGGTGTCGTGCTCGAGCCGGTCGTCGTCCACGCCCCGGATCGCCCGGGTCGCCTCGTCGTGCACGTCGCGCAGCATGGTCTCGACCCGCAGCGTGCGCGCCAGGTGCCCGAGGAAGACGACCAGGGCCACGACGCTGCCCAAGGCGAACAGGAACGCCAGCGTGATCGACACCCGGGGGACGAACGAGTTCTCACCGGTCGCGGCCTCCGCCGTCCGGACGGTGCGCAGCACGGTGAGCGCGTAGACGAAGGTGCCGGTGAGCTGAGCGAGGGTGAACTGGACGACGCGGTCGGTGGCGAAGGTCTGCAGCAGCCGCGGCGAGTACTGGCTGCTGCCCAGCTGCAGCGCCACGACGGTGAGCGAGAAGATCACACCGGTCACCGAGATGAGCGAGCCGGCGATCGCGGCCAGCAGGTCCCGGGCGGCCGCCGGGCCACCGCCGAACACGAAGCCCAGGGGTGACGCCGGGCCGCCCGTGCCGAGGAAACCGTCGAGGAACGGCATCGCGATACCGAGCCCGACGGCGAGCACGACCGCCAGCAGCGGGATCGGCCACAGGGCGCGGCGCATCCACCGCCACTGGCGCTGGACGGGGTGGAGGTCGCTCACGGGGTCAGTCCTCGCCGGGGGTCGCAGGGGTGGAGGGATCGGGGCTGCCGGACGGGGCGACCGAGCGGTACTGGTCGCGGCCGACCGGCCCGTCGGACAGCCCGCCGTCGGTGGGGACCTCCACCGGCCTGCCGTCCAGCAGGAAGCGCACCTGGCCGGTCCCCGGCAGCTCGGTCAGCGTCCAGACCACCTGGGCGACGGCGAGCAGCTGGTTGCCGCCGGTGATCCTGGCGAACTCCTCGGTCACGCTCACCGACGTCATGCCACCGGGCAGGCCCTCGTCCACCGCGATGGACTGCGGCGCCAGTGCGGTGCGCAGCCCGCCGATGACCTCCCCCCGGGTGGGGCCGGCCGCCAGCAGGGCCAGGATGCTCCCCGGGGTCGCGGCCTGCGCCGCGCGCGGGACCGGGGCCAGCTCGGCGCCGTGCACGAAGTAGACGACGACCTCCGGCCCGGCGCCGTCGGTCGGCAGCGCCGGGCTGTCCGCCGTCGCGGCGGGCACCGCGACGCGTTCGGGCCGCGGCTGGGGCCCGACGCCGCAACCGGTGAGCAGCGCCACGAGCACGCTGAGCAGGACGGCGAGCGCTTTCACGAGGCGGCTCCCACGGGCAGCTCCACGACGAACCGGGCCCCACCGCCGGGACGACCCTCCACGTGCACCGCGCCGCCCATCATCCGTGTGTGCCGGGCGACCAGGGCGAGGCCGAGGCCCGCTCCCTCCGTGCGGGTGCGGACGCTGCCCGCCCCCCGTGCGAACCGCTCGAAGATGCGGTCGCGCTCGGCCTCGGGAACGCCGGGACCGGCGTCGTCGACGGCCACCCGGAGGACGTCGCCGGCGCGGGTCACCGCGACCCCGGTGACGCCCCCGGCGTGCTTGTCGGCGTTGTCCAGGAGATTCCCCAGCACGCGTTCCAGCCGGCGCTTGTCCGCGTGCACCAGCGCCTCCTCGGCGTCGGGGTCGACGGTCAGCAGCGCCGTGACCGTGCCGTCCAGCCGGTGGCGTCCGACCACCTCCCGGACCAGGGCGGACAGCTGCACGGGCTCGACGGCGATGTCGGCGCTCCCGGCGTCGGCGCGCGAGATCTCCAGCAGGTCGGCGACCAGGCGCTCGAACCGCTCCACCTCCGAGCGCAGGAGGCCCAGGGCCTCGGCCTGCTCCTCGTCCGCGGGGTCGGCGGTGGCCTCGACGAGGTGCAGCGCCCCCAGCATCGTGGTCAGCGGGCTCCGGAGCTCGTGGCTGACGTCGGCGGCGAACCGGGCGTCACTGCGCACCCGCTGCTCGAGCGCCTCGGCGGTCTGGTTGAACGAGGTGGCGATGGGCGCCAGCGACGGGTCGCCCCGCGGATCGATGCGGGTCTCGAGCGCGCCGGCGGCGACGGCCGCCGCGGCGGCGGAGATGCGGTCGAGCGGGCGCAGCGCCGGCCCGGTGACCCACCAGCCGACCACCAGGGCGAGCGGCACCGAGCCGAGCACCGACACGGCCAGCACGGTGGCCAGCACCCGGTAGGTCTTGTCCAGCTCGACCAGCGGGAAGACCTCGATGTAGGCGGATCCGAGCTCGGCGAGCGGCACCGCGACGGCCATCACCGTCTCGCCGTGCACCTCGATCCGCTGCCGGACCGGCGTACCTGCCTCGGCCGCTGCGCGCAGCTCCTCCGGCAGGTCGTCGCGGCCCACGAGCAACGACGTGGTGGTCCAGGCGCCGGCGTCGACCAGCAGGGACGTCGACCCCGTCTCCCGCGGGAGCTGGGCGAGCACCTGGGCGACGCTCAGCCCCTCGGTGGCCAGGGAGCGCTGGACCTGGGCCGCGTTGTCGGCGGTCTGCACGAGCGTGACCCGCTCGCGCTGCAGGAGCAGGAACTGCGAGACCGCCACCCAGACCGCGACCGCCACGACCGAGGAGAGCACGAGGGTCACCGCGGTGAAGGCCGCCGTCGCCCGGGCCCGGAGGGTGCGCGGGCCCCACGGGGTGCGCCCGGGGGGCTCAGGAGGGGCGAGGGCGGTCACCCGGGAACCCGGTAGCCCATGCCCCGGACGGTCGTCACCAGCGTCGGGTTCCCCGGGTCGGGCTCGATCTTCTTCCGGAGCCGGCGGATGTGGACGTCGACCAGCCGGGAGTCGCCGAAGTAGTCGTACCCCCAGACGCGCTCGAGCAGCTCCTCGCGGCTGAGCACCCGACCGGGCTCGGCGGCGAGCTCGCAGAGGAGCCGGAACTCCGTGCGGGTGAGGTTCAGCAGCTGCCCGTTCCGTGCCACCGTGCCCTCCGCCGGCGAGATCTCCACGTCGCCGACGGTCAGCCGTGCCCGCGGTTCCGGGGCGCGGGTACGACGGGCCAGGGCCCGGATGCGCGCGGAGAGCTCCTTGACGACGAACGGCTTGGAGACGTAGTCGTCGGCACCGGCCTCCAGGCCGGCGACCACGTCGTGGCTGTCCGACCGGGCCGTGACCATGATGACGGGCGTGTTGGAGGAGCGCCGGATCTCGCGGCACACCTCGAAGCCGTCCTTCCCGGGCAGCATCAGGTCCAGCAGGATGACGTCGAACGACCGCTCGCCCAGCCGTGCGAGCCCGTCCTCGCCGCTCTCGGCCTCGGTGACCTCGAGGCCCTCGCGCTGCAGCGTCATCTGCAGCATCCGCCGGATCCGGGGGTCGTCCTCGATGATCAGCACCGACCGGGACATGCCGGTCAGTCTGCCCAGCGCGGTGGGCAACTAGTCGCCCCGCCCCGTCCGGGTGACGGAGCCGGCCGTGCTGCTCGCGGGGAGCACGGCTGCCGCGCCGCGAAGGTGACAACTCCGTGACGTCCGGGTCGGCCGGCCCGCCGCTGGTCACCCGGACCGGGACGACCGGTCGTCCGTGCTGCCGGTGAGGAAGGAAGCGTGCTCCCGATTCCCCTGGCCCCGTCCGCCCGGCCACCGCGGACGGAGCGCCCTCTGGCCGTTCCCGGCCCGGCCGGCTGGAGCCGGCCGGTCCTCGGCGTGACGGCCGGTCGCCGGTGAACGCCGGCGCGTCCGTCGTCGCGGTCGGCACGGGTCTGCTGGTCATCGCCCTGGTGACGTGGGACGTGGTCTCCACGACCCTCACCATCGGTGAGGGCGCCGGCCCGCTGACCCGGCGGGTGCTCACCGGCGGGTGGCGGCGGCTGCTGCGCCGGCACCGGCGCAGCGACGGGCGCCGGGCGAGGCAGCTCACGGCAGCCGGGCCGCTGCTCATGGTCACCACCGTGGTCCTCTGGGTCACGCTGTTCTGGGCCGGCTGGTCGCTGGTGTTCCTCGGCGCCGAGGCGGTGGGGGACGCCGATCCCCGCCGGCCGGCGTCGGTGCTGGACACCATCTACTTCGCCGGCACCGCGATCTCGACGCTCGGGGTCGGTGACTTCGTCGCGACCACGCCGACCTGGCGCGTGGCCGCCGCCGTCGCCGCATTCAGCGGGCTGGCGCTGATGACCCTGGCCATCACCTACCTGTTCTCGGTGATGTCGGCGGTGGTCTCCCGCCGCGCCCTGGCCACCCAGCTGCACGCGCAGGGCGGGACCGCCGAGGAGATGGTGCTCGGGTGCTGGGACGGCGACCGGTTCAGCCCCGTGCTGACCCAGCAGCTCCTCCAGCTGCCCGCGCAGCTGGCGTCGCTCGCGGAGCAGCACCTGGCCTACCCGGTGCTGCACTTCTTCCGGAGCCGCCGCCCCGAGGCCGCCGCTCCGCTCGCGATCGCCCGGCTCGACGACGCGCTGCTCCTGCTCGAGTCCGCGGTCGCCGCGCCGGTGCGCCCACCCGTGGCGGCGGTCGCCCCGGTGCGCCGGGTGATCGACCGGTACCTGTCCACGGCGGGCAGCGACCACCCCGTGGTCCCGGACGACGGGGGACCGCCGCCACCACCGTGCACCGACCGGCTGGCCGCGGCGGGCGTGCCCCTCGTCGACGCGCACGCGTGGCAGGGGGCCGTCGATCGGGCCGCCGGGCGTCGCGCCCGCCTGCGCCGGTTGGTCGAGGACGCCGGGTGGGAGTGGGACGTCCCGGGGCCGGCCTGACCCTCCGACCATGCAGCGTCCGCCTCGGGGCACCCCGACGGCGCGGCCCGGGCTCCGACCCTGGACCGCCCGATCCGGCCGCCCGTCGCCACGACCTCCGCACCGCCCGGCCGCGGGAGGTCCGTGTGACGTCCCTGCAACACCGGCACGGCGCTGCGCCCGCAGCGTTTTGCGATGCGGTGACGAACGGCCCGCACGGGGGAGGGCGCGTGCCGCATGGGGCAGCAACCGGAGGCTCCGCCGCGGAACCCCGCGGCGGCACCGGAGCCGGAGAGGACACCCGCCATGACGACCAGCTGGCCCAGTTCCGTGGCGCCTGCCGCCGATCCCGCCTCGCGGCACGGGGGATCCCGGTGATGCGCCGGGGCCTGGGGTCCCACCGTCGCGTGACCACCGTCCTGCTGGCCACCGCCCTCGCCGGGGGCGTCCTCGGCGGCTGCGGTGAGGACGACGTGGACGACACGACGGCGGCCGACGTCGACGTCCGGGCCTCCGACGACCTCGAGGACCCGTACGACGGCGAGTACACCGCCGCCTTCCGCGAGGACCTCGAGGCCTACGACGGCCTGGAGGTCACGCTCCTCGGCGAGGTGGAGCGGATCGTCTCGCCGGTGGCCTTCACCCTGACCGGCGACGACGTCGAGCCGATCCTGGTCATCGCGGACGAGGAGCTGCCCGACCTCCGGCCCGGCGAGCGCGTGGCGCTGGCCGCCGAGCCGGCGGCGGAGTTCGAGCTGGTGGCGTTGGAGGAAGAGCTGGGGACCGATCTGCCCGATGACGCCTACGCCGGGTGGGAGGGGGAGCCGTACCTCGACGCGAGCCGGGTGGAGGTACGCGGCTGATCCCGTGGCGCACGGCAGGCGGCCCGGTGAGGTCGCGCGACCGCCACCTCACCGGGCCGTGCACCGGCGGCGCCCCCGCGACGGCGGGAGCGCCGGTGTGATCAGCGGCGGGCGCCCAGCGCGGCGATCTCGTGGGCGGACTCGAGCGTCGGGGCCGTGGCGAGCGCCCGGGCCAGCGCCCGCTCGTCGCGCAGGTGCGCGCGGACGGCGTGCCGGCGGGCGAGGACGGTGCGGAGGCTGGTCATGGCGGGTCCTTCCGGAGCAGCGGTGGTGGTGCGAGCGCTGCAGGGGGCCGGGCGGGCCGGCCGGAGACCGTCCGCCTCCTGGGTTCGCACCACGAACTCTGCTCCTCGACGCGAAGTTCGGCAAGTGAACCCAGCATGGTTATGCTCACACTGTGAGCGACGCCTCGTTCGACCGGTCCCGCTGCTCCGTCGCCGGCACGCTCGCCGTGGTGGGGGAGAAGTGGAGCCTGCTCGTCCTGCGGGAGGCGTTCCTGGGTGTCCGCCGGTTCGCCGACCTCCAGCAGGCCCTGGGGGCGCCCAAGGCGGTCCTGACCGACCGGCTGGCCACCCTGGTGCGCGAGGGGGTGCTCAGCCGGGAGCCGTACCGGGCCGAGGGTGAGCGCCAGCGGCACGAGTACCGGCTCACCGACAAGGGGCGCGACCTGTACCCGACCCTGGTGGCCCTCATGGAGTGGGGCGACCGCTACCTCGCCGACGGGCCGGCCCCGCTGGCGCTGGAGCACCGCGAGTGCGGCGCGCCGGTGCGGGTCGCGGTGGTCTGCGGGGACGGTCACGAGATCGGGGGGCCGCGCGAGGTCCGGCCCCGGCCGGCCGGGGCCGGCCGCCGCCCCGGGGTGAGGCGCGGTCCGGGGTGGGGCGCCGGGATCCCCACCGATGAGTTCCCGGCGGCGGCCCCGTCCTAGCTGACGAGCCCGCCGCGGACGACGGCGGGCCGCCCCGAACCGGAGGAGCTCACCGTGCGCATGATCTTCGTGAACCTGCCCGTGGCCGACCGCGACCGCGCCGACGCCTTCTACGGAGCGCTCGGTTTCCGGCGCAACGACCAGTTCTCCGACGACCGCTGCGTCTCCTATGCGATCGAGGAGAACATCCACGTCATGCTGCTGACCCGCGAGCGGTTCGCCGACTTCGTCACCGGCGAGGTCGGCGACCCGGCGCAGGCGACCTCCGTGCTGACCTGCCTGTCCGCCGGCAGCCGCGAGGAGGTCGACCGGCTGGTCGCCGACGCGATCGCGGCCGGTGGCAAGCCCTGGCTGCCCGCCCAGGACCACGGCGCGATGTACGGCGCCAGCTTCGCCGACCCCGACGGCAACGTCTGGGAGGTCATGTGGATGGACCCGGCGGTCGTCCAGGGCTGACCGGCGGGCGCTCCCCGGGTTGCCCGGTCCGCTCCCTCCCGCCACGCTGGGTCGACCGGTCGCGACGGCCGGTGATCGAGGAGCGGGCGCTGTGCCACCCGGCCGCCCCGTGACGTCCCGACGGGGGAGGCGCAGTGACCGATCCGGGAGACCAGGGCAGCGTGCGGCCCGGGGCGGCCCTGCCGCCGCCGCGGACCACCGGCCGGCAGGTCGTCGTGTTCGCCGACGCGCCGGAGGACGACGTCCCCGTCGACTGGGCGCGGGCCGGGGTGCGCGACGTCGCCGACTCCCGGGACTTCGCCGACGGCGACGTGCCGCCGGAGACCCTCCGCGAGGCGGGCGCCACCGTCTTCGCGGCGCTCGGCATCGCCGTCGTCGCCGGCCCCGCCCGGCTGGACGACCTGCAGGCCGCGTCGGCCCGGCGGTTCCTCTCCGTGTCGCCGGAGCTGGTCCACCACGCGCTCCCCGCCGACGCCGGCAGCTACGCGCGGGGCTATCGGGACGGGGTGGCCGACCTGGCGGGCCGGCTGCTCGCGGCGGACGAGCGCCCCGCCGGGCCGGCCGCGCGCTTCGAGGACACCGCGCAGGCCACCTGGGGGGTGCAGGCCGTGCGGGCCGACGTCTCCCCGTACTCCGGCCGCGGCATCCGGGTGGCCGTGCTGGACACCGGCTTCGACCTCGCGCACCCCGACTTCGCCGGCCGGGCGGTGATCGCCCGGTCGTTCGTCGCCGGGGAGGACGCCCAGGACCGGCACGGCCACGGCACGCACTGCATCGGCACCGCCTGCGGGCCGGCGACGCCGCCCGCCGGGCCGCGCTACGGCATCGCCCACGCGGCCGAGGTCTTCGCCGGCAAGGTCCTGGGGGACGACGGCAGCGGCACCGACGCGGGCATCCTGGCCGGGATCAACTGGGCGGTGACCAGCCGCTGCCCGGTCGTCTCCATGTCGCTGGGGGCCGATGTCGCGGCTGCCCACCCGCCGTACTCGGCGGCGGGGCGTCGCGCGCTCCAGCGGGGCTCGCTGGTCATCGCGGCAGCGGGCAACAATGCCGACCGGCGGGCGGGTGACCCGGGTTTCGTCGGCGCCCCGGCCAACAGCGTCGAGGTCCTGGCCGTCGGAGCGGTGGACCGGTCGCTGGAGACGGCGTACTTCTCCGCGCGCAGCCTGCCCGGCCGCGGCGGGCAGGTCGACGTCGCCGGTCCCGGTGTGGACGTGTACTCGGCCTGGCCCATGCCCGAGCGCTACCGGACGATCAGCGGCACCAGCATGGCCGCCCCGCACGTCGCCGGCGTCGCCGCTCTGTGGGCGGAGGCCACCGGCCGGCGCGGCCTGGAGCTGTGGGCCACCCTGCTGCAGGAGAGCGAACGGCTGCTCCAGCCCTCGGCCGACGCCGGTAGCGGTCTCGCCGTCGCCCCCCGCTGAGTCGCCGCCGCGTACTCTGCGCGCCATGACCCAGGTCAGCGTGACCGTGGACGACGGGCACCTGTCCGCGCTCGACGGCGTGGTGCGTGGGCTGCGGGCGCGCGGCATGCGGGTGGACCAGGTGCTCGACGGGCTCGGGATCATCACCGGCTCCGTGCCGCCCGGCAGCGTCCGGGAGCTCACCGGCGTCGCCGGTGTCGTGTCGGTCGACGAGCGGCTCGTGCACCGGCTGCCGCCACCGGAGGCGCCGGTCCAGTGACGGTCCCGGTGTGCCCACCCGCGGCGCACCGGTCAGCTGACGAACGGCGTCCGGTCCGGGGTCGACCGCCGGCGGTTGGGGTCGCGCACCGCGGCCAGCGAGCGGCGGGTGCGCCGGGTCTCCGCGACGTCGGCGCTGACGGCCGGTGGCGGAGGAGGCGTCTCCAGCAACTGGTCGAGCCCCACCAGGATCACCAGCCGGTGGACGCACGGGCTGGGCAGCACCTCCAGCTGGGCGCCGCGACCGCGCGCCAGGCAGTGTGCGGACAGCAGCACGCGCAGGCCCTCGGCGTCGCAGAAGGTCACTCCGCCCGCGTCGAGCGTCCAGCGGGTGCCGTCCGCGACGGACAGCGTCGCCAGGGCGTCGAGGACGAGGTGCGCGTGCTCCCGGTCCAGCTCCCCGTGGACCGTCACCCGGGCCGCGGACGGGTCGACCGACAGGAGGAACGGGCCACCTTCGGGGGCGGGGAGTGCGATGTCGTGCGGACCCATGGGGAACTCCCACCCGGGCCCCCGGTGCCTGGAACGGGGAGCTCCGGGGCGCCGCGGCGCCCGTGACGGCGCTGCTCGGGCCGGAGCTTCGACCCGCGTGGGACGCTACCAGCCCCGGGCTCGGCCGACCCGCGGCGGCGGCGCCCCGGACGGCCGCCGCCGCGGCCGTGGTGGGATGGGTGCGATGAGCGAGAACACGAGCGGTCTGCGCGATGTCCGCCCCGAGGACGTCTTCGACGTCGATGCCGTGCACGCCTGGCTGAGGCCCCGCGTGCCGGTGGTCGAGGGGCGCTCCGCGCCCGCCGTCCGGCAGTTCTCCGGCGGGGCCAGCAACCTCACCTACCTCCTCGACTACGGCGACCTGGAGCTCGTCCTGCGCCGGCCGCCGCACGGGCACAAGGCCGCCTCGGCGCACGACATGGGCCGCGAGGTGCGGGTGCAGCAGCGGCTGCGCCCGCACCTGGACGTCGTCGCCGAGATCCACGCCTTCTGCCAGGACCCGGCGGTGATCGGCAGCGACTTCTACGTGATGGAGCGGCTGCGCGGCGTCGTGCTGGGGCGGAAGCTCCCCGAGGGCGTGGAGATCTCGCCGGAGCAGGCGCGGGTGCTGGGGGAGACCGCCTACGACACCCTGGCCGACCTGCACTCCATCGACGTGGACCAGGCCGGCCTGGCCGACCTGGGAAGGGGCCCCGGCTACGTCCGCCGGCAGGTCGAGGGCTGGTCGCGGCGGTTCCGGGACGCGCTCACCGACGACGTACCGCCGGCCGAGGAGCTGATGGCCTGGCTCGCGGCGCACCAGCCGCAGGACGTGCGGGCCAGTCTGCTGCACGGGGACTGGAAGCTGGACAACCTGGTGCTCGACCTCTCCGGCACGCCGCGCATCACCGGCGTCCTCGACTGGGAGATGGCCACCGTCGGCGACCCCCTCATGGACCTCGGTGCCTCCCTGGCCTACTGGGTGAC
The DNA here is from genome assembly GCF_054051015.1 of Blastococcus sp. SYSU DS0616. Lineage (NCBI taxonomy): Bacteria > Bacillati > Actinomycetota > Actinomycetes > Geodermatophilales > Geodermatophilaceae > Blastococcus > Blastococcus sp. SYSU DS0616. Next base: position 25,957 of record NZ_JBJHAJ010000029.1, on the reverse strand, counting down.
GGCCGACGACGACGAGGAGTTCGGGCTGGTCGCCACGCAGCCGAGCACCCTGCCCGGGATGCCGACCCGTGAGCGGCTCGTCGAGCGGTACCTGGCCCGGACCGGGCTGCAGCCGGCGAACTGGACCTTCTACGAGGTGTTCGGGCTGTTCCGGCTCGCGGTGATCATCCAGCAGATCTGGGCGCGGTACCGCTCCGGGCACACGACCAACCCGCGCTTCGCGCACTTCGGCATCGCCGCTGCCGTCCTGCTCCAGCGCGCGGAACGGCTGGCCGGATGCCGCTGATCTGCCTCGTCCGCCACGGGCAGGCCTCCTTCGGCGCCGAGGACTACGACGTGCTCAGCGAGCTCGGTCGCGAGCAGGCCGGCTGCGTGGGGGAGGAGCTGCGCCGGCGCGACCTGCGCGACCCGGTGGTCGTCTCCGGCACCCTGCGCCGGCAGCGGGACACCGCGGCGCTGCTGGCAGCGGCGGCCGGCTGGGCAGCCCCCGAGCAGGTCGACCCCCGCCTCGACGAGTACGACCACCTCGACCTGTTGAAGCGCTACCCGGGGGACGTGGGAGCGGTCGGCGACTCGGGGTCGCGGCAGGTGCAGCGGCTGCTCGACAGCGCGCTGCGGTCCTGGATCGCCGCCGGTGACGCCGACGGCTGGCCGGCCTTCTCCAGCGGGGCCCTCGCGGCCGTCGGCGGGCTGGCCGCCGGCCTGCCCCGGGGGCGTGACGCGGTCGTCGTCAGCTCCGCCGGGGTGATCGCCGCTGTGGTGGCCGGCCTGCTGGGCGCCCGGGACGGGGGTGTGGTGGCGCTGAACCGGGCCGCCGTGAACGTCGGGATCACCTCGGTGGTGGCGGGTGGTTCCGGCCTGTCGCTGCTGGCGTTCAACGACCACGCGCACGTCACCGGCGACCGGCGGCACCTGCTCACCTACCGCTGACCGGGCGGGCCGCGCGAGCGACCAGGATGGGGCCGTGCCCGCCCTCCCGCCCGCCGCAGGGCAGCCGTACCCCAAACCGGTGCCCGACGTCGTCGCGCCCGGCCTCGACGTGCTCTTCTGCGGGATCAACCCCTCGCTGATGTCGGCGGAGACCGGCCACCACTTCGCCCGGCCGGGCAACCGGTTCTGGCCGGCGATCCACCTCGCCGGGTTCACCCCCCGGCTGCTGCGCCCCGAGGAGGACCGCGAGCTGCTCCGGTACGGGCTGGGGGTGACCAACGTCGTCGACCGCCCGAGCCGCACCGCCGCGGAGCTGTCGGTCGAGGAGCTGCGAGCCGGCGCGGAGGCGCTGGAGCGGCTGGTGGCCCGCATCCGGCCGCGGGTGCTCGCGGTCCTGGGCATCACGGCGTGGCGGCAGGGCTTCGGCCGGCCCCAGGCGGTCGCCGGCCGTCAGCCCGAGCGCGTGGGCGGCGTCGTGACCTGGGTGGTGCCGAACCCCAGCGGGCTCAACGCCCACGTCCAGCTGCCCGAGCTGGCCCGCGTCTACCGGCAGCTGCGTCCGGACGGGGAGGGTGCGGCCGGCTGACCTGCCGGGTCAGCCCACGACCACGTTCCACGGCCGGATCGACCATGCCGAGACGAGGCCGTGCGCGACGTAGGGGTCCTGCGCCACGAACCGCTCCACCGCCTCGCGCGGCGCCGTCCACACCAGCAGCGCACGGTCGTACGGGTCGGGCAGCGCGCCGGCCAGCAGCAGCTCGCCGCGCTCGTGCGCCGCCTGCGCCAACGCCAGGTGGTCGGCCCGCAGGGCGGTGCGACGTTCCAGGTAGTCCTCGGCGAGCACGTACTCGAGCACCAGATGCACGCCACCACTCTCACACCCGGCGGGCGGCGGTGGTGCCTCGGGTCGGTCAGGATCGAGAATGCCGGTATGGCCCGTCTCCTCGTCGTCCACCACACCCCCTCGCCGGCGCTGCAGGCAGTGCTGGAAGCGGTCCGGGAGGGCGCCGCCCTCGTCGACGACATCGAGCTGACCCTCCGGCCGGCGCTCTCGGCCGGGGCGGCCGACCTGCTCGCCGCGGACGGGGTGCTGCTGGGCACCCCGGCGAACATCGGTTACATGTCGGGGGCGCTCAAGCACTTCTTCGACACCGTCTACTACCCCTGCCTGGAGGCGACGGCCGGCCTGCCGTTCGGGGTCTACGTGCACGGCAACGACGACACCGCCGGCGCGTTGCGCAGCATCGAGCGGATCACCGGGGCCCTGCGCTGGAAGCAGGTGGCCGCGCCGCTGAGCCTCACCGGCGCGCCCGGCCCGGCGGAGCTGGAGGCCTGCCGGGAGCTCGCGGCGACCGTCGCGGTCGGTCTCTGAGGCGGGGCGGACCGGTGCCCGATCGGCGGACCGTGCTCGCGGCCGGCGTCACGGCGGCCCTCGGCGGTCTGCTGGGGGCCTGCGGGGCCGAGCGGCGGTCCGGGACGGAGGGCCGGGGCGGGCAGGAGGCGGCGCCGAGGAACGGCGCCTCGCTCGGCGCCCGGCCGGCACAACCGCCGGCGGCGCCCGACGAGCCTCCCGGGGCCGGCACCCGCGAGCTGGCCGGCACCGGTGGGGCGCTGCTGCACGTGCCCCCCGGCCTGCCCGCGGGGGAGCCGGTGCCGCTGGTCCTCAGCCTGCACGGCGCCGGCGGCGACGCGGCGGCGGGGCTGGACCTGTTGCGCCCGCTCGCCGAGGAGCACGGGCTGGTGCTGCTCGCACCGTCCTCGGAGTCCTCGACGTGGGACGCCGTCGGCGGCGGCTTCGGCCCGGACGTCACACGCATCGACCGCGCGCTGGAGGAGGTGTTCGCGACCCTGCCGGTCGATCCCGGGCGGATCGCCGTGGCCGGCTTCTCCGACGGTGCCTCCTACGCCCTCGGGCTCGGCCTGGCCAACGGCGGCCTGTTCTCGCACGTGGTCGCCTTCTCGCCGGGCTTCGTGCCGTCCGCGCCGCGCTCGGGGCGCCCGGCGGTGTTCGTGTCCCACGGCGTGGCGGACGAGGTGCTGCCGATCGACCGGACCAGCCGCCGGATCGTCCCCGCGCTGGAGGACGACGGCTACGACGTCACCTACCGGGAGTTCGACGGGCCGCACGCCGTGCCGCCCGACGTGGCCCGCGAGGCCGTCGAGTGGCTGGCGGCCGGCTGACCGGTGCCGGTGACCGTCGGGGACGACGCCCGGCACGGTGGCGGGTGAACTGTCCCCGAGCCGGCCGGTGCGGGTTGGTTCCCCGGCCGGACGCCGTCGCCACCGCTGCAGGTGGGGCGGCGACGTCCGGCCGGGGAGGCTGCACGGCGGGGTCGGAACACCTGCGATGCAGCAGCTTCAGGGAGCCGAGGGCTGCGGGCTCACCAGCGCAGGGGGTGGGTCGACCGGGAGTGCGCGGTCCGGCAGGCCCGGCAGTTCCCCCAGGACACGATGCACAGCGGAGTCGTCGGCCCGCCGCACTCGGGGCACTCGACCGCACCCTCGGAGCTGGCGCGTGCCTCGCGGAGCGCGCGGGAGCTCTCCTCGTGGATCGTCTCGTCCCCCCGGCAGGAGCAACCGAGATGGACGTCCTCGCAGCGTGTGGCGATGGGGTTTCCCTCGATGTCGTGGTCGACGGGCGCCTGCGGCGCCCCTCGTCGGAGCCGGTGCGCGGATCGCCCGGCACCGATGCGAAGGGGGCCACGGCGCAGCGCCGCGGCCCCCTCCTCACGCGTCGATCAGAGAGCGCGGACGTTCTCCGCCTGCGGGCCCTTCTGGCCCTGCGTCACGTCGAACTCGACCTGCTGGCCCTCGTCGAGGGACTTGTAGCCGCTACCGGTGATGGCGGAGTAGTGGCAGAAGACGTCGGCGCCGCCGCCGTCCTGGGCGATGAACCCGAAGCCCTTCTCCGCGTTGAACCACTTCACAGTGCCCTGAGCCATGTCGTTCTTCTTCCGTGCTGGGAGGTGACCGCACAGGTACGTACCGGGTGCGGGGCCGCCGCACCGACCGGCAGGACCGAGAGGAACGTCAGGCAGAGACGACCGCGGACGTTCGAGAACGAAAGCAGAGGCGCAACAGCGACCGAGGAGAACACTACTCCTCCTGCGGCTCTCCCGGGAACAGCCGGGTCGGCGGTGCCCCTCCGGTGGGCGACCCGGCCGGCGGACGTCGCGGACCGGTGCGCGAGCATCGTCGGTATGACTCTTCCGGGCCCCCGCGAACCCGGCTGGGTGCACGACGCGATCTGGTGGCACGTCTACCCCCTCGGCTTCGTCGGGGCGGAGCGGGAGACCACACCCGGCCAGCCGCTGCGCCACCGGCTGCGCGGGCTGGTCCCCTGGCTGGACCACGCACTGCAGCTGGGCGTCTCGGGCCTGGTCCTGGGACCGGTGTTCGCGGCGGAGACCCACGGCTACGACACCACCGACCACCTGCGCATCGACCCCCGGCTCGGCGACGACGCCGACTTCGACGCCCTGGTCGCGGAGTGCCGGTCCCGCGGCCTGAGAGTGCTGCTGGACGGCGTCTTCAACCACGTGGGCCGGGGGCACCCGGCGTTCCAGCGGGTGCTGGCGGAGGGTCCGGCCGCGGCCACAGCGGGGTGGTTCCGGCTGCGCTGGCCCGGCGGCCCGGAGGTGTGGACGCCGGGCACGGAGCCCGACCACGACGACTTCGAGGGCCACCGCCACCTGGTCGCGCTCGACCACGGGTCGCCGGCCGTTGCCGACCACGTCACCGAGGTGATGTCGCACTGGCTGGACCGCGGCGCCGACGGCTGGCGGCTGGACGCGGCGTACGCCGTCCCGACGTCGTTCTGGGCGGAGGTGGCCGGGCGGGTGCGCTCCCGGCATCCCGGGGCCTACCTCATGGGTGAGGTCATCCACGGCGACTACCGCCGGTTCGTCGACGAGTCGACCCTCGACTCGGTGACCCAGTACGAGCTGTGGAAGGCGATCTGGAGCGCGCTGAACGACCGCAACTTCTTCGAGCTGGATGCGGCGCTGGACCGGCACGGCGGCTTCCTCGAGGGTTTCGTGCCCTACACCTTCGTCGGCAACCACGACGTCACGCGCATCGCCAGCCGGCTGCGCGACGACCGCCACCTCGCGCACGCCCTGGTCGTGCTGCTCACCACCGGGGGGACGCCCTCGGTCTACGCCGGCGACGAGCACGCCTTCCGCGGTGTCAAGGAGGACCGGGCCGGCGGCGACGACGCCGTCCGGCCGCCGTTCCCGGGCTCGCCGGCCGAGCTCTCACCGGTCGGCCTGCCCGTCTACCACCTGCACCAGGAGCTCATCGGCGTGCGCCGCCGGCACCGCTGGCTGCACGCTGCCCGTACGCGGACGCTGCACCTGACCAACGAGACGGTCGTCTACGAGGCGGTGGCGGGCAGCGAGCGGCTCGTCGTGGCCCTCTCGGTCGCCGACGGCCCGGCCGAGCTGCCGGCGCCGCGGGCGGGCGCGGTGCTGTCGGGGGCGGCCGACGTCTCCGCACCCGGCTCCGACGGAGCCCGGGTGCGGGTGCCGGCGCACGGGTGGGCGGTGCTGGCCGGCTGACGCCGGCTCAGCGGCTGGTCGCCAGGTCCTTCACCGCCTTCACCACGTACAGCGAGGCGAGGGCCAGGAAGACCGCGCCGACCGCTGCCCGCACCTGGTCCTCGGTGACCGACGTCCGCTGGGCCACCGGCCCGGCCACGGTGTCGGCCACGCGCGCCCGCCAGCCCTTGAGGCCGGCCTTGCCGAAGGTGATCGCATCCATGGCCGGGATCCCTACCCCGCGCACGCCCGGATAGCCACCACCGGCACCACCGGACGAGGCCGAGGCCACGTGCAGGGACACGGGCAGGTGGGCAGTGACCGTTCATGGAGCTACCCATCGGAGCGGCGCGCACGGTGCAGGTCGGCGATCACCGGCTGGGGGTCTGGGAAGCCGGGAGCTCGGGGCCGGCGGTGCTGCTGGTCCACGGCATCCCCACCAACTCCCGGCTGTGGTGGGACGTCGTCCCGGAGGTGTCCGCCTCGGCCCGGGTGCTGGCCGTCGACATGCTCGGCTACGGCGACTCCGACCCCTCCGGCGACCACCCGGTCGACCTCGCGGCCCAGGCGGCGCGGCTGCTGCGGCTGCTGGACACCCTCGGCGTGGACCGGGCGGTGGTCGTCGGCCACGACCTGGGCGGTGGCGTGGCGCAGATCCTGGCGACCACCGCCACCGACCGGGTCGCCGGGCTCGGTGTGGTCAACGGCGTCTGCTACGACGGGTGGCCGGTTCCCCTGGTGCGGGCGATGAAGGGCACCTGGCCCGCCCTCCAGCTCCTCCCGCCGCCGCTGCTCGCGAGCGCGCTGCGCCCGGCGCTGCGCTCGCTCTTCGTCCACCAGCAGCGGGCCACGCCGTTCATCGACCGCTTCGTCGCGCCGTGGGCCCGCCCGGGCGGCCCGGCGCAGCTCGCACGCCACCTGCGGTCGCTGGACTCGGTGTACACCCAGACGGTGGCCCCGTTCCTGCCCCGGCTGGAGATGCCCGCCGAGGTGGTGTGGGGCCGCCAGGACCACCAGATGAAGTCGCGGTACGGGCAGCGGCTCGCCGACGACATCCCCGGCGCGCGCCTCACCTGGGTGGACGACGCCAGCCACTTCGTGCCCGCGGACCGGCCGGACGTCGTGGCCGAGGCGGTGCTCCGCCTGGTCCAGCAGGCCTGAACGTGCTCGCCGACGTGTCCGGCCGCCCGGGGTCGGGTAGGCCTTCCGTCATGACATCACCGCTGGTCAGGCCACGTTCGCAGAAGATGATCGCCGGGGTCTGCGCGGCCCTGGCCAACCGGTTCGGCGTCTCCACCGGACTGGTCCGGATCGCCTTCGTGCTCTTCGGGCTCTTCGGGGTCGGCGAGATCGTCTACATCGGGCTCTGGATCATGATCCCGAAGCAGCGCTGACGCGCCGCGACGGCTGTGATTGGCTGACGGCCGTTCCGCACGCCTGCGAAGGGACCGCCATGCCGATCCTCCCGAGCCTCGCCGAGGCGCTGGTCAGCGCGCGGGTCGAGGTCGTCGACCTCACCGCGCCCCTGTCGGCGGAGACGCCGGTCATCCAGCTGCCCGAGCAGTTCGCCCAGACGGCGAGGTTCGAGCTGGAGGAGCTGAGCCGGTACGACGACCGGGGCCCGGCCTGGTACTGGAACAACTTCCGCACCGGTGAGCACACCGGCACGCATTTCGACGCGCCCAACCACTGGGTCACCGGGCGGGACGGCGACGACGTCGCCTCGGTGCCCGCCCGCCGGCTGATCGCCCCGGCGGTGGTCCTCGACTTCTCCGCGCAGGCGGCGGCGGACCCCGACTTCCTCCTCGAGGTCGAGCACGTGCGCGCGTGGGAGGCCGAGCACGGGCCGCTGCCCGAGGGCGGCTGGCTGCTCTACCGCACCGGCTGGGACGCCCGGTCGGCCTCCCAGCAGGAGTTCCTCAACGCCGACGACACCGGCCCGCACACCCCCGGCCTGTCCGTGGAGTGCGCGCGCTGGCTGGCCGAGGAGTCGCCGGTGCTGGGGCTGGGTGTGGAGACCGTGGGCACCGACGCCGGCGCCGCGCACTCCTTCGACCCGCCGTTCCCCTGCCACGCGGCGCTGATGGGCAGCGGGAAGTACGGGCTCACCCAGCTGCAGAACCTCGCGCTGCTGCCGCCCACCGGCGCCCTGCTCGTGGTGGCCCCCCTGCCGATCGTCTCCGGCTCCGGCTCGCCGTCGCGGGTGCTGGCGCTGGTCGAGCGGGGATGACCCGGGTTCCCGGGCGCACGGTCGCGGCGGCCGTCGGGGAGACGCTCGTCGCGCGCGGGGTCGACACGGTCTTCGGCGTCGTCGGCTCGGGCAACTTCGTGGCGACCAACGCGATGGTCACCGCCGGGGCCCGGTACGTGGCCGCCCGGCACGAGGGCGGCGCGGCGACGATGGCCGACGCGTACGCCCGCACCACCGGCCGGCCGGCGGTGCTCAGCCTGCATCAGGGCTGCGGGCTCACCAACGCGCTCACCGGCATCACCGAGGCCGCGAAGAGCCGGACCCCGCTGGTGGTGCTCACCGCCGAGGCCACCTCGCCGCGGTCGAACTTCTTCGTCGACCAGTTCGCCCTGGCCACGGCCGTCGGAGCGGCGCCGATGCGGGTGACCGCGGCGGCGGACGCGGTGGCGTGCGCCGCGGCCGCGGTGGACGCCGCCCGGCTGGAGCGGCGCACGGTCGTGCTCAACCTCCCGCTGGACGTCCAGTCCCTCGCGGCGGAGGAGGGCGAGGCGCCGCCGGCACCGCACCGGCCGCCCGCGGTGCCCGCCGACGCCGAGGTGGTCCGCCTGGCGGAGGCGCTGCGGGCGGCGCGGCGGCCGGTGTTCGTGGCCGGCCGGGGCGCGCGGGGTGCCCGCGCGGCGCTGGAGGCCCTCGCCGAGCGCTGCGGCGCGCTGCTGGCCACCTCTGCGGTGGCCCGGGGCCTGTTCCGGGGCAACGCGTGGGACCTGGACGTCTCCGGCGGGTTCGCGACCCCGCTGGCCGCCGAGCTGATCTCCGGCGCCGACCTGGTCATCGGCTGGGGGTGCCAGCTCAACATGTGGACGATGCGGCACGGCCGGCTCATCGCCGACGACGCGACCGTCGTCCAGGTCGACCTCGACGCCGACGCGATCGGGGTCCAGCGGGCGGTCGCCCTCGGCGTGGTCGGCGACGTGCGCGCCGTCGCCGAGGCCGCCGCGGCCCGGCTGGGGGAGCCGGTCGCCGTCGGCTACCGGACGCCGGAGGTGCGCGCCGCGCTGGCCGCCCGCGGCCGCTGGCGGGACGAGCCGTACGGCGACGGCGGGAACGGCGGGCGGATCGACCCGCGCGCGCTCACCGTCGCGCTGGACGACCTGCTGCCCACCGAGCGCGTGGTCGCCGTCGACTCGGGCAACTTCATGGGCTACCCGAGCATGTTCCTCGACGTCCCCGACGAGCAGGGCTTCTGCTTCACGCAGGCGTTCCAGTCCGTCGGCCTGGGCCTGGCGACGGCGATCGGCGCGGCGCTGGCCCGGCCCGACCGGCTGCCCGTGGCGGCGCTCGGCGACGGCGGCGCGCTCATGGGGGCCGCCGAGCTGGAGACCGTCGTCCGGCTGGGCCTGCCGATGGTGGTGGTGGTCTACGACGACGCCGGCTACGGCGCCGAGGTGCACCACTTCGGCCCGCACGGGCACCCGCTGGACACCGTCCGCTTCCCGGAGACCGACTTCGCCGCGATCGCCCGCGGGCACGGCTACGCGGCGCTCACCGTGCGGCGGACCGCCGACCTCGAGGGGGTCGCCACCTGGCTGGCCGGCCCCCGGACGGCGCCGCTGCTCGTCGACGCCAAGGTGACCCGCGAGCAGCCGTCGTGGTGGCTGGAGGAGGCGTTCCGCGGCCACTGAGGCACGATCCGGCTACCAGGCGGTGGTGGCCTGCAGCACGGCCTCGGTGAGGGCGCGGGTGCGCAGCTCCGTCACCCGCTGGTACTCGGGGTCGGCCACCATCTTGCTGAACGCCTCGCGCGAGGGGTAGCGCACCAGCAGCACCGCGTCCCAGGACTGCCCGTCCTCGGCCACCAGCGAGGTCGAGCCGTCGCCGGCGTAGAGCACCTCGCCGCCGTAGCGGGGGAGGAAGGTGCTGTTCAGCGCATCGGCGTACTGCGCGTAGAGCTCGCGGCCGCCCTCGGCGAACCGGAGCAGGTTGAGCATCACGACGGGCCCGCCGGGGTCCTCCTGCAGGTAGCGCTTCAGGTCCGTCCCGCGGGGGTCGATCGCCATGCCTGCAAGCTAGCAAGCGCGGCCGGTGGCCGGTGGCCGGCCGCCGCGGTCACGGCCAGCCCTGCTCGTGCAGCGGCGTCACCGTGACCTGGTTGAGCACCAGGTGGTCCGGGGCGCTGACCACCCACGCGACGAGGTCGGCGACGTGACCGGCCGGCAGAGCTTCGGTGGCCGGCTTCTCCGCGCCCTCGCGGCCGGTCGTGCGACGGTCCGCCGGATCCCACGCACCCCAGGACGTCGCCATCGCGCCGGGGTAGAGCACGCACGCCCGGATGCCGTGCTCCCGCCCCTCGGCGGCCAGCGACTGCGTCAAGCCGGTCAGGGCGAACTTCGAGGAGCAGTAGGCAGCCGCGTTCGCCCACCCGCGCAGCCCTGCGACCGACGAGATGTTCACGATCGTGCCCCCGCCGGCAGCACGCAGGTGCGGGAAGACGGCCTTGCTCAGCACGAAGGGGGCGCGCAGGTTGACCGCGAGGACACGGTCCCACTCTTCGACCGTCGTCTGCTCGACGGTCCCGGGGACGTCGGTGCCGGCGGCGTTGACCAGGACGTCCACCGATCCCCAGGCCGCGACGACCTCGTCGACGGCGGTCTGGGTCTCCGCCGCGTCGGCGAGGTCCACCGCTCGGCTGAGAGCCGTCCCACCCGCTCGCTCCACGTCGCGCTCGACGGCGGAGAGGTCACCGGCGTCGCGCGCGAGGAGGGCCACGCGGTACCCGTCCTTCGCCAGCCGGAGCGCCACCGCCCGCCCCAGCCCGCTGCTCGCCCCGGTGACCATCGCCACCCGCTGTCGTGCCGTTTCCGTGCCGGCCACCTGGTCTCCTGGATCCGCTGGGCGCCCGGGCGCACCAGCACGGCTGGGACGCGGGCGCACGAATGTCTCGGCTCAGCGCCGTCCGGCGGGATCGAGCAGCCGGTCGAAGACCGCCCCGGTGGCCTGCGCCTGGACGTACTTGTCCACCACGTCCACCACCAGGTCACGCCTCGACCACCGCGTGGGGTGGTAAAGCCCCAGGGCGGAGTTGAGCAGCACGTCACCGGGGTAGACGGCCGCGAAGACGGCGTGCACCGCTTGCTGGCCACGGGCTCCCCGGAGCGCGGCGACGCCGTAGGCGGCACCCCACATCGCTCCCAGCGAGAAGTGCGTGACCCAGTTCAGCCGCCGACGCCCCTGCGCGGTCTCCGGGTCGACGGGCAGCACCTTCTGGGCGAAGTCGGCCGGCGCGTAGCTCTCGCCCCGCCGGGTCAACGGCATCTCGACGAACTCCTGGAAGGCCGTCATGACGGCGGTGCCGGCGATGCCGGCGAGCACGCTCCGTCCCAGCACGCTGGCGGCCGACGGCTGTCTCGACGTTGGCATCCTCGGCGGCTACCCGCGGAGATCACGGGCACACCTCCGCCCGGGTGCGCGCCGCCCACCGGCATCCGGGGCGCGGCCCGCGGCTCCCGCCGGGAGCTGGGGCAGTGCGTCGGGTGCGGCCTCGCGCGTGGGCGCGGAGCCGGCCCGGACGGTGGGGTTCCGCCCGGCCCGGGTAGGGGCGCAGGCATGCAGAGCCGACCAGAACTCCGGGAGAGCAGCATCCGGCTCCGTGACGGCCGTACGCTCGCGTACGCGGAGCACGGCGACCCCGCGGGCCGGCCGGTGCTGGGCTGCCACGGGTCGCCCAGCTCCCGGCTGGAGCGGCACGTCGAGGACCCGGAGGACTACCGGCGGTGGGGCGTCCGGTTCATCGTCCCCGACCGTCCCGGCTTCGGGCGCTCGGACCCGCACCCCGGCCGCCGGGTCGCCGACTGGCCCGACGACGTCGCCCAGCTGCTGGACCACCTCGGCATCGAGCGGTGCGCGGTGCTCAGCCTCTCCGGCGGCGCCGCCTACGCGCTGGCCTGCGCGCACGCGCTGGGGGACCGCGTGTCGGCCGTCGGGATCCTCGGCGGCGCACCCCCGCCGGACGTGCCGTGGCCCTGGCCGCGCTGGATCCCCCGGCAGCTGCGGGCGGCCGTGCACCGTCCGGCCCGGCTGGCGGCCGTGCTGCGCCCGGTGCTCGCCCCGGTCGGGCTGCGGCCGCGGACGATCCCGCGCTACCTGCAGCTGCGGCTCAACGCGGCCGACCGGCGGGTGATCGGGCGCCCGGCCGTCCGGCGCATCCTCGCCGACACGTTCGCCGAGGGCCTGCGCAACGGCAGCGCGGTGCTGGCCGAGGACCGGGCCCTGCTGTTCCGGCCGTGGGGGTTCCCGCTGTCGGCCGTCCGCCAGCAGGTGCACTTGTGGCACGGCACGCAGGACTGGCAGGTCCCCGTCGTCCTCGGTCAGGTGCTCAGCGCGATGCTGCCCCGCTGCTCGGCGCACTGGCTGCCCGGGGAGGGGCACTTCTTCGTCTTCGACCGGGCCGAGGAGGTCTACGACGCGCTCCGGCCGTGAGCGGCCGGGCTCAGGCCAGCTGGGCGGCCACCAGCGGCTCGAGGGTCACCCGCGGGTGCCGCTGCTGCAGCATCCGCAGCGCCCACTTGTCGGGGAACAGCGCCAGCAGCTCGCCGCTGGTCCGCCGTACCACCTCGACGCCGCCGGAGGAGGCGATCAGCGGAAGGGACTCCTCGTCGGTTCGCATGGCCAGGCTGTAGGGCAGCCGGTCCAGGGCGACGGGGGCGTGGAACTCGTGCTCCATGCGGTGGGTGGCGACCTCGAACTGCATCGGCCCGACGACGGCCAGGACCGGGGATCCGTCGCCGCGGCGGTCCGAGCGCAGCACCTGGACGACGCCCTCGGAGTCCAGCTGCTCGATGCCCTTGCGGAACTGCTTGTGCTTGGCGGTGTCCTGGCTGCGGACGACGGCGAAGTGCTCCGGGGCGAAGGTGGTCAGCGGCGGGAAGGTGACGGGCCGCTCCACGTACAGGCTGTCGCCGACGCCCAGGGCCGAGGCGTTGACCAGCCCGACGACGTCACCGGGGTAGGCGGTCTCGATGCTCTCCCGCTCCCGGCCGAACACGTGCTGGGCGTACTTGGTGGTGAACGGGCGCCCGGTGCGGCCGTGGGTGACGACCATGCCGCGTTCGAACACCCCGCTGCAGACGCGGATGTAGGCGAGCCGGTCGCGGTGCGCGGCGTCCATGCCCGACTGCACCTTGAAGACGAAGGCGCTGAACGGCTCGTCCAGGCCGCGGACCACGCCCTCGGCGTCGGGCCGGCCCGACGGCGCGGGGGCGAGGTCGACCAGCGTGTCCAGCAGCGCACCGACGCCGAAGTTGGAGACCGCGGAGGCGAACAGCACCGGCGTGGTGACGCCGGAGAGGAACGAGTCCTGGTCGTGCTCGGCGCCGGTGGCCTCGAGCAGCTCGGCCTCCTCCTGCGCCTGCTGCCAGACGTCGCCCTCCTGGGCCGCGGCGTCGGCGGCGCTCAGCAGCTCCTCGGGCGCGATCGTCGCGCCGCCGGCGGTACGGGTGAAGCGGCGGAAGGTGCCGTCCCCGCGGTCGAGCACGCCGCGGAAGTCACCGGCGATGCCGACCGGCCAGGTGAGCGGCGTGGGGCTGAGTCCGGTCCGCTCGGCGATCTCGTCCATGAGCTCGAGGGCGTCCTTGCCGGGGCGGTCCCACTTGTTGACCACGGTGACGATCGGGATGCCGCGGTGCTTGCAGACGGCGAAGAGCTTCATCGTCTGGGTCTCGAGACCCTTCGCGGCGTCGATGAGCATGACCGCGGCGTCGACGGCGGTGAGCACCCGGTAGGTGTCCTCGGAGAAGTCGGCGTGCCCGGGCGTGTCGAGCAGGTTGATCACCGCGTCGCGGTACTCGAACTGCAGGGCCGCCGACGTGATGGAGATGCCGCGCGCCTTCTCCATGTCCATCCAGTCCGATACCGTGCCGCGGCGGCCGGCCTTGCCGTGCACCGCACCGGCCTGGCCGATGACGCGGGCGTGCAGGGCGAGGGCCTCGGTGAGCGTGGACTTGCCGGCGTCGGGGTGGCTGATCACGGCGAACGTGCGCCGGCGGGTGGCCTCGGCGAGGGCCGACTGTGCGGCCCGGCCGGCCTCGTGTCGTTCGGCTGCGTCGGTGACGGCGGCCACGGTGGCACTCTCCTCGTTCGGTCTGCGTCCGCGGCGGCCGGCCCTCGGGCGGCGTCCAGCGGGTCCGGGCAGGCGACCCGGACGAGCGGCCCGGAAGGGCGGCCCAGGAGAAGAACGCTACATGCGTCAGCCGACGTAGCCGCTGCGCATGTCGTCGACGATCCGCGGTCGGTCGAGGGTGGAGGGCTCCAGGTGCTGCGGGCGCCGGTCGGCCGGGAAGACGCCGGAGGCCGCCAGGACAGCGTCGTCGAGGAACCGCAGCGGCGGGGCGCCGGGGGAGAGGGCGAGCCCGGGCGGGGTCGCGCCGGGCTGCGCCAGGGCGAACCCCCAATCGCCGAAGCTCGGCACGTGCACGTGGTACGGCGTGGCCGCGAGCCCGGCGGCGTCGAGGGTCGAGACGGTGCGCCAGAAGGCGGTCGGCGTCGAGTAGGGGCTGCCGGACTGCACCGAGACCAGCCCGCCGGGCGCCAGGGCGGCGCCGACGAGCCCGTAGAACTCGGTCGAGTAGAGCCGGCCGAGCACCGGGGTGTCCGGGTCGGGCATGTCCACGATCACCGCGTCGAACCCCGCGGCGGCCGGGGAGCGCAGCCAGCGGAAGGCGTCGTCCAGCACGACGTCGACCCGCGGGTCGTCCAGCGCGCCGGCGTTGAGGTCGGCCAGCCGGGTCCGCGCCAGGTCGACGACCGCGGGGTCGAGCTCCACCTGCACGACCTCGCGGACGGTCGGGTGGCGCAGCACCTCGCGCGCGGCGAGGCCGTCCCCGCCGCCGAGGATCAGCACCCGCTCCGGGTCGCGGGCGAGCACCGGGTGGACGAGCGCCTCGGTGTAGCGGTGCTCGTCCCGGCTGGAGAACTGCAGGTCGCCGTCCAGGTACAGCCGGACGTCGTCGGCGCGCTCGGTGACCACGATCTCCTGGTAGTCCGAGCGCTGCGCGGCCACCACGGGGTCGGCGTAGAGCCGCTGCCGGGAGGTGGTCTCGATGTCACCGGCCCGGACGAGCAGCACCCCGAGGACGGCGGCCGCGGCGAGCAGCGCAGCCGTGGCGGTACGGCGGGCACGGGGGGTGAGCTCCCCGCGGAGGACGAAGGCGGCCACGACCGCGGCCGCCAGGAGGTTGAGCACCCCGGTCAGGGCCGCGCCCCGGATCTGGCCGGCCAGGGGCAGCAGCAGGAACGGCCAGGCCAGGCCGCCGAGCAGGGCGCCGGCGTAGTCGGCGGCGTTGAGGTCGGCGAGCAGCGTGCCCGAACCGCGTGCGTCGATGCCGCTGCGCCCGGACTGCAGCAGCGTCATGAGCAGCGGCACCTCGGCACCCACGAGGACCCCGATCACGGCGGTGCCGGTCACCAGGACGGCGCTGCTGGTCCCGTAGAAGGAGAACGAGACGTAGAGCGTCACCGCGCTCAGCCCACCCACGATGCCGAGCAGGATCTCCACGGCGACGAACGTCGCGGCGGCGTGCCCGAGGAACGGCTTCACCAGCAGCGCGCCCGCGCCGAGCGCCGCGACGAACCCGGCCACGATCAGGGAGGTCTGGGTGATCCCGCCGCCGGTGAGGCTCGCCGACAGCGTGAGCAGCACCAGCTCGTAGATCAGCCCGCACGCCGCGCAGACCGCGACGGCCGCCAGCAGCAGGGGGCGCGAGCGCACTCCGCCGCCCGCCGCGGCCGGCCCTGCCGCCGGCACGCCCCGTGCGGACGCCGTCACGGCCTCAGGACAGCGCGGCGGCGTTGACCGCGCCGATCGCGACCAGGCTGACGGCGACCGCCCAGGCCGATCCGCGCATCCGCGGCTGGTTCACCAGGGAGCGCAGGTCGGCGGGGATGACCGCGTCCAGCACCCGGAGC
Source organism: Blastococcus sp. SYSU DS0616 (assembly GCF_054051015.1). Taxonomy (NCBI): domain Bacteria; kingdom Bacillati; phylum Actinomycetota; class Actinomycetes; order Geodermatophilales; family Geodermatophilaceae; genus Blastococcus; species Blastococcus sp. SYSU DS0616. The sequence goes on along the minus strand of NZ_JBJHAJ010000029.1, from coordinate 10,339 downwards.
GCCAGGGCCTGCAGCAGCACGCCGATCAGGCCGTAGACCGCCGTGTCCACCAGTCCCTGGCCCAGGTTGTCGGCGCTGGTCATGATCGCCGTCACCACGATGATCGCCAGCGCGAGGTGGTTGGCGCCGAGCAGGATCGCCGCGTTCGGGTTGTGGTCGAGGTAGACCTGCGTGCGCAGGTTGCCCGGGGTGATGAGGTCCAGCGCGAGGAACCCGAGGGCGAGCACGCCCACCCCGATGACGAAGAACAGCAGCGTCCCGACGACGCCCTGGGTCAGCAGATCGGCGTCGACGTGGCCGAACTGCACGGCCTGGTAGGTCGTGCTCACGTGAGGTCGCTCCTGGTCTCGAGGGGAGTGGGGACGTGCAGGGCGGGGGTCACTTGGCGTCCCCGGGGCCGCCGCTGCCGCCCGTGCCGACGGGGGAGCCCGGCCGGAAGCCCGGCCCGAGGAAGGCGAAGAAGCCGCTGCGGTACCGCTCGTCGAGGTCCTCGACGCGCACGGTGCTCCCGTCCGCAGCGGGGCTGACGATCACGATGTCGTCGTCGTAGCGCAGGTACTCGTTCCCGCCGTCGGCCTGCCGTTCCGCCGGGGGGACGGCCTCGGTGATGGCCGCGGTCGTGGTGCCCACCGGATCGGGCGAGGCGTAGACCGCGGCGTTGCCGACGATCTCGGTCCGCTCGTAGGTGTCGTCCAGGAAGGCGCGGATGCGGGTACCGGTCCCGCAGCTGCTCAGGAGCAGGACGGCGGCCAGCGCGAGGGCCACCATCCGGGACATGTTTCTCACGGCGTCCACCTGGTCTGTGTCGTGACGACCTCGCCGGTGTCGCCGGCGGGGTAGAGGTGCCAGGTCCGCCACGCCCACCCGCCCCCGGCCAGGGGCCGCGCGGTGAGCGCGGTCAGGGCGCCGGCCGCCCCGGGGAAGGCGCCGCAGAGCCACGCCGGGTCCGCGCCGGCCCGGTCGCGCAGCCGCAGCGCGCTCACGTCCAGCTCGGCCCGGCTCACGGTGGTGACCGAGGAGGTGAGCGCGTAGCCGCCGGACCGGGTGCTCCGGGGCAGCGGGTCGCCGCCGGCGCCGACGGCGTCGCAGGAGACCTCCTCGGTCAGCCGGGAGCCGGGGACGGCGGCGGTGACCACGTGCGAGGCGCCGAGCACCCCCAGCGTGATGGAGCCACCCCGACCGTCGTCCAGCCGGAGCCGGGCGAGCGGCTCGGCCAGGGGCCCGTCGAGCACCAGGCCGAGCGCCGTCGCGGACACGTCGCGCGGCTCCACGTCCAGCACGTGCAGGCTCATGCGCCGGGGGTGCGGTGGTAGACGGTGAGCTCCCCGCGGCTGACGGCTCGGCCGGTGGAGACCTCCCAGGACTGGGTGGGTGCCCAGCGCTCGAAGGCCAGCAGCCCGGTCTTGTCCGCCGTGGCGTAGTCGGCGTACTCGACGGTGCCGCTCGGCGGGGTGCCGGTGGTGCCCTCGGCGGTGTAGGCGGCCCGGCCCCGCTCGATCTGGCGGTGCACCCGGTCGTCGAGGATCACGTCGCCGTCGGGGGTGAGGTTGGTGCCCTCCCGCCGCATCCACAGCGTCATCTCCAGCTCGCCCTCGTCGTCCTCGACGGTGAGCCAGCGGCGGCCGGTCGACCCGTCGAGCAGGTGCTCGCGCCAGGTCATCCCGCCCTCCTCGAGGACGATCGTGCCGCGGACCACGTGGTCGACGCCCGCGTACGTGATCACGTCACCGACGCCGATGGCGTGCGGGTCGTAGACGTCGGGCTCGTCGGCCAGGGGGTCGACGCGGGGCCGCGGTGCGGCGGCCCGGGCGAGGTTCCGCCGGCGCAGCACGAGGACCACCACGGCGAGCGCGGCGAGCGCCACGAGGACCACGACCAGGAGGACGAGCAGGACATCGGGCATCGCGGGCCTCCAGGCTCGGTACGGACCGGTCGAACCTATCGCGGCGGGCTGGCTAGCGTGGCGGGCATGGGCGGGATGAAGGACCGGATGCTGTCGGGCCGGCCCTACCGGCCCGACGACCCCGACCTCGCCACCGACGGCCGGCGGGCGGCGGCTCTGCTGGCCCGCTACAACGCCGAGTCCGACGGCGTGACCCGGCACACCCTGCTCACCGAGCTGCTGGGGTCGGTGGGCGGCGGCACGACGATCCGCTCGGACTTCCGCTGCGACTACGGCTACCGCATCTCCGTCGGCGCGTTCTGCTTCGTCAACTGGGGCGGGGTCTTCCTCGACGTCGGGCCCATCACCCTCGGGAACCACGTGCAGCTCGGCCCGGGGGTCCAGCTGCTGACCGCCGGCCACCCCGTGGACGCCGGGCTCCGCCGGGCCGGCTGGCAGCAGGGGGCGCCGATCACCCTGGGCGACGACGTCTGGCTCGGCGGTGGCGTGATCGTGCTGCCGGGCGTCACAGTCGGCGCGCGCACGGTCGTGGGAGCGGGCTCGGTGGTCACCCGTGACCTGCCACCGGACGTGGTGGCCGTCGGGAACCCCGCGCGCGTCGTCCGCTCGCTCGGCGCGGAGCGGCCCTAGACCGGAACCGGCGGGGAGACCGTGCCGGCCGGCCGGCCGGTCACCGCGGTCAGCCAGTCGTCGGTCCGGCGGGCCCAGGTGCGCCCCGCCGCCCAGGCCCGGCGCTCGTCGGCCCGGCCCGGTGGTTCCGTGGCGGCCGCGCGAAGCGCCTCGACCATCTCGTCGGCGCCGGAGACGACCGCCGTGTGCGGCGGCACCTCCCCGGAGTGCTCGAGGTGCCCGGCGGTCGCCACCACGGGCAGGCCCCGGGCGGAGTAGTCGTAGGTCTTCATCGACGACTGCCCCAGCGCCCGCGCCGCGACGTCGGGGACCAAGGCGACGCGGGCGGCGTCCAGCACGGCCGGCAGCCGGTCGCGGGGCGTCAGCCCTCGGTAGGTGAAGCGCCCGGGGAACTCGCCCTCGAGCGCGAGGAAGCGGGCGCGGGCCGGGGCCGAGCGCTCCGGGAACACCAGCTGGCCGTGCACGGCGAGGGTCCAGTCGGGCAGCGCGGTGAGCACGGCCCGGACCAGCTCGACGTCGAAGCGCTCCGCGACGCTGCCCACGTAGACGGCGTGCCGCTCCGCGCGGGGGGCGGAGCGTGGTGCGGTCAGCAGCGCCTCGTCGGTGCCGTTCGGCACGACGACCGGCCGCCGCCCCGGGAACAGCCCGGCGAGGACCGGGTTCACCACGACGATCTCGTCGGCCTCGTCGGCGATCCGGCGCAGCTGGGCCGGGACGTTGCGGGCGTGCGGGAGGAGCCGGGCCCAGTCGTCGGTGCAGTCGAAGACCACGCGGCCACCGAGGCCGCGGGTGGCCCGCCAGTCCCACGGCAGCATGAGGACGGTGACGTCCTCGGCCCAGCCCGAGCGGCGGAGGAAGGCGCGCAGGAGCGCGGCGTCCACCCGCTCGGACAGGGCTCCCCGGGAGCCGGGCAGGACCGTGGAGCGCTCGGTCACGGTGACGCCGTCGCAGACCTCGGCGAACCGCGCCGCGCGCAGGTGCCGCCACCAGTTCCCCGGGTCGGTGCGCACCCGGTGGGCGTCCGCCGGGACCTGGACGAAGCGGACGTCGCCGCCCCGGCGGACCAGCTCCCGGGCGATCATCTGCTCGCGGCGGATCGCAGGGTGCCAGGGGTCCTTCGCGACGAACCCGACCCGGGTGGCCGGTGCGGCTGGGGGGACGGGGTTCAGCGGGGGGCTCCTGCGGTGCGCACGACCCCCGACCCTAGGGCGCCGGGGCGCGGGCGGCTCGGCAGACTGGGCAGCCGGGAGCCGGGCGGAGCGCGGCGGGTCGAGGGGCGGTGCGTCGGGTGCTGGACAGGCTGCCCCGGGAGGTGTTCCGCAGGCTGCCGTTGCCGGCGAAGCGGGCGCTGCTCTTCCGGGAGGCGCACGGCCGGTTCCCCCGCCGCCCGCCGCGCACCTTCACCGAGAAGCTGAACTGGCGGGTGGTCCACGACCGCCGCCCGCTGATCGCGCAGCTCGGCGACAAGCTGGCGATGAAGGCGTACGCGGCCCGCGTCTGCCCGGAGGTGCGGGTGCCGCGCGTCCTCTGGGCGGGCACGGACGTCGCCGACCTGGCCGAGGTGCCGCTGCCCGAGCACTGGGTGCTCAAGCCCAACCACGGGACCATGCGGGTGCGGCTGGCCTCCGGACGGCCCGACGTCGCTGCCCTGCGGGAGGCCACCGCGGGCTGGCTGGACGAGCCGCTGTTCCCCACCCGCGGGGAGTGGGTGTACAGCCGGGCCCGGCGCCTGCTGCTCGTCGAGGAGTTCCTCGGGCGCCCCGGCGTCCCGCCCGCCGACCACAAGCTGCTGGTGTTCGGTGGCCGGGTGCGGCTGGTGCAGGTGGACACCGGCCGGTTCAGCGCTGGGCATCGGCGCCGGCTCTACACCGCGGAGTGGTCGCCGTTGCCGTTCGTCGACCCGGGGATGGCCCTGGGACCGGCCGACCCGCCGCCGGCGAGCTACCCGGCGATGCGGGCGGTGGCGGAGGCGCTCGGCCGGGAGTTCGACTTCGTGCGCGTGGACCTCTACGACGTCGACGGCGAGCTCTGGTTCGGCGAGCTGACCCCGTACCCCGGCGGCGGGCTGGACCGGCTGCACCCCGTGGTGGACCGGGCGCTGGGCGCCTGCTGGGACCTGCCGCCGCGAGCGGCCGTCCGTGCGCCCCGGAGGAGCCGCCGCGGCACGCCGCCCGCGCCGTGACCGCGCACCGCGGGCGGCCCGCCGGCCGGGCAGTGGCGGGTCAGGAGCCGGAGGCGGGGGCGCCCGCGGGCGCCGTCCGGCTCTCGGCGTCCTCCTCCGACCGCGCCGTGCTCCCGGCGCTGTTGGAGTGGAAGGCGGTGCGCTGCGGCGCGGGGCCCGGTCGCCGGCCCGGCTCCGCGGCGGCGAGCGCCTCCGGGGCCAGCGCCGGGTCGACGCGGCCCCACTCGGTCTCGACGTCGGTGAGCAGGGCCTCCAGGTAGGCCCGCAGCTGCGCCCGGCAGGCCTGGGCGAACGCCCTGAGGAACGCCACCTGCTCCTCGAGCTCGGCGGCGGTCCGCTGCCCGGCGGCGTCGCCGCCGCCGTCCCCGGTGGTGCCCCCGGTGAGCCGGGCGGCCGCCTCCTGCGCCGCCTGCATGATCGCGCCGGCGTTCTCGCGCGCCAGCCGTAGCTGCTCCTCGTACTGGTCGCGGGCCTCGGCGGTCATCTGCCGGCTGAAGTCCTCCGCCTCGGCGACGTACTCGTCCGCCGTCTGCTGGGCGCTGGCGAGGATGCGGACCGCCTGCTCGCTGGGGGGCTCGGGCACGGTGATGCCGTCCAGGCGCTGCTGCAGCTCCGCCACCTGCCGGTGCAGCCGCTCCCGCTCGCCGACCAGGGTGCTCACCTCCGCGGCCACCAGCTCCTGGAAGCGGTCGACCTGCCCCTGGTCGTACCCCGGGTGCAGCATCGTGCCCGCGGCGAACCGCGCCCCCCGGATCTGCTCGGGCGTGAGCCGCCGAGCGTTCCCTCCGGTCCCGGACGTCTCGGTGGTGGTCATTCGGTCACCTTCCCCTCGGCACTGGGCCCCGGTCGGCTGGGGGCGAACACCTCGCTGCGCACCCGTTCCCGCGGCACGCCGTGCTGCAGGAGGCCGCTGACGGTCGCCTCCACCATGGGCGCCGGGCCGGCCACGAACACCTCCCGGCTGAGCCACGGACCGTGCCGGAGGACGACGTCACCGACGTCCCCCTGCTCCAGGCCCGACAGGTCGTCGTCGGACACCGCGTAGGTCACGCCGAGCCACGGGTGGGCCGCCCGCAGCTCGTCCAGGGCGGCGCGGTCGTGGAGCTGGTCCTCGGTGCGGGCGCCGACGAACAGGTCCACCCGGCGGGCGGGCCCCTGCCGGGCCACCTGGTCGACCAGGGCCTTCAGCGGCGCCAGCCCCATGCCGCCGGCGACGAGCAGGAGGTCGCGGTCGGAGTCGCCGGCCAGCGTGAGGTCGCCCAGCGGGGGGCCCAGCCGCAGCAGGTCGCCCTCCTCGGTGCTGCGGACGAGCGCGGTGCTGACCGGTCCGCCGGGGCGGGCCTTCACGTGCAGCTCCAGGGTGCCGTCGTCCCGGGGGGCGTTGGCGGGGGAGTAGTACCGCCACAGCCGCGGCCGGCGGTCGATCTCCAGGGACAGCGACTGGCCGGCCAGGTAGTTGACCGGCACCTCGGGCCGCACCTGGAGCACCGCCACGTCGATGGCGCGGCGCTCGTGGGACACGACCTCGGCCCGCCAGGTGGCCGGCTGGTCGCCGGACTCCTCGGCACCCTGGATCATCACCGAGGCGACGAGCTCGTAGGCCTCGGTCCAGGTGCGGGCGCGGTGCTCGTCCCACTCGTCGTCGAAGTGCTCGAGCGTCGCGAGCAGGCTGGGCATCACCGCGGGGTAGTGCGCCGGCAGCGTGCCGAACTTGCGGTGGTCGTGGCCGAGCTGCTTGAGGATCGGGACCAGCGCGTCGAGGTCGTCGACGTGCGACACCACCTCGCCCAGCGCGTGGAAGAACCGGTCGCGCTGGTGGGCCATGGACACCGGGAACATCGCCCGCGTCTCGGGGTGGCTCAGGAACAGGTGCGAGTAGAAGTACAGCGGTGCCTCGTCGCCGGTCGCCGCCGCCTTGGCGAAGCTCGCCCGCATCGCGGCGATGTCCATGCGTGCCTCCTCGCGGCGGGGTCCGGCCGGCTACCTGGCGCGGCATCGGCTCCGGTGCGCGACGACGCCTGCGCGCTCCGCCGTCCCCTTCCCCGGTGCACGCTGCGTCACACGGGCACCGGCGAGGTTTCTGCCCGCCGGCCGGCGGGGCCGCGGAAAAGTCGTTCGCCGCCGATGAGATATCCGGGGAGAGTCCGTCTGCACCACGACGACACCGACCCCAGGGTGAGGTACCCATGCCGCAGCACGCACCGCTGGCCGTGGAGGCGACGGCGCTGGTCAAGACCTACGGGGAGACCCAGGCGGTGGGCGGGCTGGACCTCGCCGTGCCGGCCGGGAGCATCTACGGCGTCCTGGGGCCCAACGGGGCGGGGAAGACGACCACCATCCGGATGCTGGCCACGCTCGTCCGCCCCGACTCGGGCAGCGCCCGGGTGCTCGGGTACGACGTCGTCGCGGAGGCCGACGCGGTGCGCGCGCAGGTGAGCCTGACCGGGCAGCTCGCGTCGGTCGACGAGGAGCTGACCGGGCGGGAGAACCTGGTGCTGCTCGGCCGGCTCCTCGGGCTGTCCCGCCCCGGGGCCCGGGCGCGGGCCGACGAGCTGCTGGACGCCTTCGGCATCGCCGCGGCCGCGGGCAAGCTGGTGAAGCACTACTCCGGGGGGATGCGGCGCCGGCTGGACATCGCGGCCAGCATCGTGGTCACCCCGCGGCTGATGTTCCTCGACGAGCCGACCACCGGGCTGGACCCGCGGTCACGCAACCAGGTGTGGGAGATCGCCCGCGCGCTCGTGGCCGAGGGGACCACGATCCTGCTCTGCACGCAGTACCTGGAGGAGGCCGACCAGCTCGCCGACGGGATCGCGGTGATCGACCGGGGGCGGGTGATCGCCGAGGGGACCCCGGCCCAGCTGAAGGCGTCGGTCGGCACCGGGGCGCTGCACGTGCGGCTGCTCGACCCGGCCCGGCGCGCCGAGGCGGCCGCGGTCCTCGAGAGCGCGCTCGGCTCGGTCGCCCTGGAGCCGGACCCGGCGGCGCTGTCGGCCACCTGCCCCGACTCCGCCCGGGCCGCCGCCGGCGTGGCCGAGCTGGCGCGGACCGGCATCGGCATCGCCCACTTCTCCCTCGACCAGCCCAGCCTGGACGAGGTCTTCCTCGCCCTGACCGGCCGCGGCGCCGAGGACCCACCCGGAGCGGCACCGACCCTCGAGGAGCGGACGTCATGAGCACGGCGACCACGACCACCGACGCCGACGCCGCGGCCGTCCGCCGGGCGATCGCCGGCCGCGAGCGGCCCCCGCGGCCCGGACCGCTGTCGGCGGCCCTCACGTTCGGCTGGCGGGGGATGCTCAAGGTCAAGCACGTCCCCGAGCAGCTGCTCGACGTGACCGTGACGCCGGTGATGTTCCTGCTGATGTTCACGTACCTCTTCGGCGGCGCCATCGCGGGCTCCACCAGCGCCTACCTGGACTACACGCTGCCCGGCCTGCTGGTCATGTCGGTGCTCTTCACGACGGTCTACTCCGGCGTCTCGCTCAACACCGACCTGACCAAGGGCGTCGTCGACCGCTTCCGGTCGCTGCCGATCTGGCGGCCCGCGCCGCTGCTGGGCTCGCTGCTCGGGGACAGCGTCCGGTACGTCGTGGCGGGCACGGTGATCATCGTCGTCGGCGTGCTGCTGGGCTACCGCCCGGACGCGGGGGTGGCGGGCGCCGTGGCGGCGCTGGCCCTGGTGGTGGTCTTCTCGTTCGGGCTGTCGTGGGCCTTCTCGGTGCTCGGCCTGCTGATGCGCAGCCCGAACGCCGTGATGAACGCCGGGTTCATGAGCATCTTCCCGCTGACGTTTCTCTCCAACGTGTTCGTCGACCCGGCCACCCTGCCCGGGCCGCTGCAGGCGTTCGTCGACGTCAACCCGATCTCGGTGCTGGCCACGGCGTGCCGCTCGCTGATGGACGGCACGCCGGATGGCGTCGCGATCGGCGTCTCGCTGGCGGTGGCCGCCGCGCTGGCCGCGGTCTTCCTCCCGCTGACCACCCGGCTGTACCGCAGCCGCTGACGCCCGGTTCCCGCCGACGACCCCGCCCGGTTCCCGCCGTCCACGCCGGTGCTCGTGAGCCCGGCCCGGGAGCTCGGGCAGGTGCCCTCTGCATCACTCGTGCCCTGCCCACAGGAGTGGGCAGGGCACGAGTCATGCTGAGATCACCGGGCCGGGAGGCGCGGAGCGGACGGCGCCTGCCGGCAACCGGTGAACCTCGGCGACGAAGCGGCCGGGGTGGATCAACGGCTCGTCCTCACCGCCGTCGGGATCCGGGGTCAGGCGGCCGGCGTCGCCGCCGGCGCCGGGGCGGGCGCGGTCCTCGGGATGGCCAGCCCACCGAGGAGCCCGGCCGCGAGCACCGCGGTGCTCACCCCGAACGCCACCTGGAAGCCGGCCACGTCGGTGAGCCAGCCGGCGATCAGGGGCCCGGCGATGGCACCCAGGTCCGCCGACATCTGGAACACCGCGACGACCCGGCCGCCCCGCCCGGCGCTCAGGTCGCCGACCAGGGCCGCCGGGGCGCTGGCGAGCAGCGAGGCGGCGAGCCCGAAGACGGCCATGGACAGCAGGAAGGCCCAGAGGACGGGCGGCAGGACCAGCACCGCCATGGCCGCCGTCGCCAGCGCCGCGCCCACGATCAGCGAAGGCCGGCGTCCCCAGCCGTCCACCAGTCGGCCGGATCGGAGCAGGCCGAGCGCCTGCGCGACCGAGCCGACGAGCAGCCCGGCCCCCGCCCAGGCCACGGTCCGGCCCAGCTCCTCGGTGACGTAGAGCGGCACCAGGGAGTTGCGGACGCCGAACAGCACCCAGCCGACGCCGAAGTTGGCCAGCAGCGCGGCCAGGTAGACCCGCGAGCGCAGCGCGCTGCCCAGCCGGACCGGGCCGGCGTCGAGGTCGGGGCCGGCGGCGTCACCCGCCGGGGGCGCGGCCGGGTCGGGCTCGGCGGTGCGCAGCAGCGCGACGCCCACCGCACCGGCCACCAGCAGGAACCCGGCGTAGAGGAAGAACGGCAGCCGGGGGGAGAGCTCCGCCAGCAGCCCGCCGGCGGCCGGCCCGGCGATGCCGCCGAGGATGAAGCCGCCCTGCCAGGTGGCCGCGGCCCGCCCGCGGTGCGACGGCGGGGCCACCCGCAGCAGCAGCGAGAGCGCCGCGACGGTGAACATGGCGCTGCCGATCCCGCCGGCGGCCCGCAGCCCGAGGAAGAGCGGGAAGGACCCGGCCAGCCCGGCGAGACCGGTGGTGACGGCGACGACCACCAGCCCGGAGGCGAGCACGAGCCGCTCGCCGAACCGCTCGACCAGGGTGCCGCCGCTGAAGGCGGAGACGAAGCGGAAGAACGCGAAGGCGCTGACCGCCAGCCCGACGGCGGTGGTCCCGACCCCGAAGTTGCGGGCGAACAGGGGGATCGCCGGGGCGACGATGCCGAAGCCGAGCGCCACGACGAAGGCGATGACCGCCAGGACTCTGACCTCGCGGGGCAGCTCGCCCCGTGTCCCCACCCGCACGAGAGGCGATCGTCGCACGTGCGGTGGCCCGACACGCACGAGACACCCGGGCGCGGGGGGGGGGGGGGGGGGGGGGGGGGGGGGGGGGGGGGGGGGCGGGGGGGGGGGGGGGGGGGGGGGGGGGGGGGGGG
>NZ_JBJHAJ010000028.1:0-57614 GCF_054051015.1 Blastococcus sp. SYSU DS0616 | reverse complement strand
GGGGGGCCGCGCCGCCCCCCCCCCCCCCCCCCCCCCCCCCCCCCCCCCCCCCCCCCCCCCCCCCCCCCCCCCCCCCCCCCCCCCCCCCCCCCCCCCCCCCCCCCCCCCCCCCCCCCCCCCCCCCCCCCGGCCGGTGGTCCTGCGGAGGGGTCAGGACGTCGGCGGCTCGTCCTCGCCCGACTCCTCGGCGGCGTCGGCCTCCTCCTTGGTCTTGTGCACCGCGCCGTCGGCATGCTCGGGCGGGCCGTAGACCGTGTAGAGCACCAGCGGGTTCTCGCCGGTGTTCAGGAAGTTGTGCTTCGTGCCGGCGGGGACGACGACCAGGTCGCCCTGCGCGACGTTCTTCTCGTTGCCCGAGATGACGGCCTTACCGATGCCGCTGACGAAGGTGAGGATCTGGTCGATGTCCTCGTGCGTCTCCTCGCCGATCTCCCCACCCGGCGGGATGGTCATGATGACCAGCTGGGTGTTCTTGCCGGTCCACAGGACCCGGCGGAAGTCGGGGCTCTTCTCGGCCTCGGTCGCGATCGTGTAATGGATGACGGACGCCACGGGCGGCGCTCCTCTCGTCTCGGGGACGGACGGCTGCGGTCGGCCGCCCGCGGAGGCCGCCGACCGACGACGTGGTCCTCCTGCCCTGTCCGGCCCGCGAGTAGTCGTCCCGTCCCGGCGGTGTGGATCACGCCCGCGGGGCCGGCACCACGCCGTCGGCGGTCATCGCGGGGACCGCGCGGGCGCGGTGCAGCCGGGTCAGCCCCACCCCCACGAGCAGCAGGGCGGTCAGCAGGGCCGTGGAGACCAGGGAGAGCAGCGTCAACCGGCCGGCGGCGGCGAGGGCCGAGACCACGACCGTCTCGAGGACGGCGGCCGACCACACCGCGACGCCGGCGAGCCGGTCGGCCGCGGCGATCCCGGAGAACAGCAGCAGCTGGGCGAGCGCCAGCAGCGTGCCCAGCGCCGCGAAGAGCCATGTGGCGCTCCCGAGCTCGTCGCCGTACGCCGCACCCCCGATCAGCGGCAGGGCAGCTCCGCCCAGGGCGGCGGTGCCGGCCGTCAGCAGCGCGCCGACGGCCGCTACGGCGGCCAGCGCCGAAGGCAGCACCGCGTGCCGGCCGGCGGCGTCGCCCAGCCGGGGGAGCAGGACCACGCCGACGCCCTGCGGCAGCCAGAACGCGACCTTGGCGATGATCGAGGCGACGGCGTACTCACCCGTCGTCGCGCCGGGCAGGTGGTGGCGGGCCAGCAGCACGTCGAGGTTGAGCAGCACCACCAGGCCGAGCAACGCGCCGGCCGCCCGCAGCGACGCGGCGAGGGGCCGGCCCAGGCCGCGCACCAGCCCCGGTCGGCCCGCGGCCACCCAGCCGCCGAGCGCGGCGAGGGCCGCCCCGGCGGTCATGCCGGCGAGCGCGCCCGACGAGCTGCCGCCGATGAGCAACCCGGCGAGCCCACCGCTCAGCTTGCCCGCGCCGAAGGCCACCGTCAGGACGGCCAGCCGGCGGAACCGCCCCGCGCCCTGCAGCAGCCCCTGGTACCCCACGACCATGGTCTGCGGGAGGAGCAGCAGCGCCAGCCACACCGCGGCGCCGGCGGTGGGGAGGTGCAGGAGGGCCACCAGCAGGGGTGCGAGCGCCAGCGCTCCGGCGCTGACGCCCAGGCCCACGGCCAGGGCGGTGCTGTGCAACCGGCCGGTCGTCCGCGGGTCGCCCGCGCGTCCGCCGAGGACCAGCGCGGCGGTGGTCTGGACCCCGGTGCCCGGCACCGCGCCGACGAGCACGACGCCCAGCAGCGCGGCGAGCTCCCCGTAGGCGGCGGGGGCGAGCAGCCGGGCGGCGAGCACGGTGAACACGTAGGCGAGCGCGTTGGCGCCCAGGAATGCCACGGTCACCAGGGCCGCCGAGCCGAGCGCACGGGGTGACCGCGCCGCCGGGCCGACGTCCCGCCGGCGATTGCTCGATCCCAGTGCGCTCACCCCCATACTCTGCGCTCGTCCGCCGGGAGCCCGGCGTGCCGGCTGTCGGGACGGAGGTGCGAGCGCACGTGGACCAGCGATGGGCCCGGCCCGACGCATCGCCGTGGCCCGCGCGGGTGCTCGCGCTGGCCGTGGCCCTGCTCGTGACCGGTCCGGCGCTCGCCCCCGGCTTCGTCCTCCTCCGTGACATGGTGTTCGTACCGAGGCAGGATCTCGACCTGGACGCCCTGGGCCTCGGTGGTTCCCTGCCGCGCGCCGTGCCGGTGGACGCCGTCATGGGTCTGCTGACGGCCGTCGTGCCCGGGGACGTGGTGCAGAAGGCGGTCCTCCTGGGCACGGTCTTCGCCGCCGTCCTCGGCGCCGCGCGGCTGGTTCCGCCGGGTGCCGACGGCCGGCGCGGAGTCGCGGCCGCCGTCGCGGGGCTGGTGTACGGGTGGAGCCCCTACCTCGCCGAGCGGCTGCTCATGGGGCACTGGGCGCTGCTGCTCGCCTACGCCGCGCTGCCCTGGATCGCCCGGGCGTCGCTGCGGGTGCGCGAGCGCCTGCCGGGCGCCCTGCCCCGGCTGCTGCTGGTCTGCGCGCCGGCGGCGCTCACCCCGACGGGCGCCCTGCTGGCCGCCGGCCTCGTGCTCGTGCTGGTCGGTCGCGAGCGGCTGCTCGTGGCCGGGAGCGGGGTCCTGGTGCTCTCCCTGCCGTGGATCGTGGCCGGCGCGCTGCACCCCGCGGGCGGCGCCTCCGATCCCGCGGGCGTGGGCGCCTTCGCCGCGCGCCCGGAGGGCTGGGGCGGAACGCTGCTGTCGGTGCTCGGGACCGGCGGCATCTGGAACGCCGGCGCGGTCCCCGGCAGCCGCACCTCGGTGCTCGTCCCGCTGCTCACCCTGGTGCTGCTGGCCGTGGCCGCGGTCGGCTGGACCACCCGGGAGGCGCTGACCGGGCCCGCGCGCCGGCTGCTGCTGCTCGCCGCAGCCGGCGTGGTGCTGGCCTGTGCCGGCGCCGTCCCCGGCCTCGCCGACCTGTTCGAGTGGGTGGTGCGGACGGTGCCGGGCGCCGGGCTGCTGCGGGACGGGCAGAAGTGGGCGGCGTGGTGGGCGCTGGCCCTGGCCGTCGGTACCGGGCTCGGCGCCCGCCGCCTCGCCGCGGCGGTCACGGCGCGGAGCGGTTCGCCGGGCCTGGGCGGGGTCGCCGTCGCGGCCGTGCTGGCGCTCCCGCTGGTCGCCCTGCCGGACCTGGCCTGGGGCGCCGGGGGCCGGCTGCAGCCGGTCAGCTACCCGGCCGACTGGGAACGGGTCCGCGAGCGGTTGTCGGCCGAGGACGCCACCGGCGACGTCCTCGTGCTGCCCTTCGGCAGCTACCGGGCGTTCGAGTGGAACGCGGGCCGGCCGCTGCTGGATCCGGCGCCTCGCTGGCTGCCTCGCCCGACCGTCACCGACGACGAGCTCGTGGTCGGTGGCCGGGCGGTGGCGGGGGAGGACCAGCGGGCGCGCGCGGTGGCCGCGGCCGTCGACGACCCGCGGGCGCTCGCCGACCTCGGCATCGGTTGGGTGCTCGTCGAACGGGGCACCCCCGGCCGCCCCGTGCCCGCCGCCGTGATCGGGTTGCCGCTGGTGGTGGACGGTCCCGATCTCCGGCTGCACCGGGTGCCCGGCGCCCGGCCGGCGCCCGAGCCGTCCTCCGTCCGGGTGACGGCGGTGGTGGCCGCTCACGCGGTGGCGCTCGGGGTCTGCGTGGGCTCGCTGTTGTGGATCTTCGCCGGGACATCTAGCGTGACGGGCCGTCGTCGACTCCTGCGGAAGCGAGCCCCCCGATGAAGACCCTCATCGCCGTCGTGATCGCCCTCGGTGGCGGGGCCGGTCTCGCCGTCGCCGCCGTTGCCGGTGTCTCCGCCGCGGTCGACCCCGACAACTCCCTCGAGCAGGCCGGCCAGCAGGTCGACGTCCTCGACTACGGCGCGCGCTGACCGCCTGACAGCGACAGCTGCCGACAGCACGTCGGCGAAGCCCTTCACGCTCGCGTCCCAGCTGTACCCCGCTGCGTGTCGGGCGGCGGCCTCGCCCATCCGGCGGCGGGTCGCCTCGCCCGCGAGCAGTCGCTCCACGGCCTCGACCATCTCGTCGAGGTCGTCGACGAGCACCCCCGTCCGACCGTCGACCACCGACTCCCGCAGGCCACCGGCCGACCGGTACCCCACCGTCGGCACCCGGTGCGCCCCGGCCTCGGTCACCACCAGGCCCCAGCCCTCCTTGACCGACGGGCACAGGTGCACCCAGGCCCGGGCCAGCTCCTCGTGCTTGACCTGCTCGTCGAGGTAGCCGTGGAAGTCCACGAGCTCGCGGACACCGAGCCGCTCCGCCGCGGCCCGCAGCTCGTCGCCCCACCATCCCTCACCGATGACGGACAGCCGCAGGTCCGGCCACCGCGGACGCAGCCTGGCCACCACCTCGAGGGCGTGCTCCACCCGCTTGTGCGGGACGAGGCGGCACAGCACCACCAGCCTGGGCGTGGGGGAGGGCCGGGACGTCACCGGCGGCGGCTCCTCGACACCGTTGGGCACGACGGCGATCCGGTCGGCCGCCACGCCCAGCCCGACGAGCTCGGCGGCCGTGGCCCGGGAGACGGCGATGTACGGGGACCGGCGGTACACCGCCGGGGCCACCCGGGACTCCAGCCACCAGCCGAGCGCACCGCCGAACCGCCCGAACACGATGGGCCACTGCTCGCGGTGTACGTGGTGCACGAGGTTGAGCACCGGGGCCCGGGTCACCAGCGTGCTGGCGAACGGCAGGCCGTTCTGCACGTCGACCACCAGTCGGGGCCGGTGCCGCCGGACGAACGCGAGGGCGTGGGGGTACACCGAGAACCGTCCGCCGCGGCGCACCACCCGGACGCCGTTGAGCGTCTCCTCGGCCGGGGCCCGCTCGTGGGCCGCGCAGAACAGCGTGACGCGCAGGCCCGTGGCCGCGAGCCCCTCCGCCATGCGGTGGACGTACCGTTCGGAGCCCCCGCCCTCGGGGTGGCTCAGGTCCCGCCAGTTGACGAAGAGGACGTCGATCGCCGTTGATCGCATGGGCACCGCGGGAGAGTACCCGCCGGTACCAGGCTTTCGGCCAGTCCCTTCACCGAGAGGATGGGGTGCTACAGGAATGGCGCGCACCGCCACGTTCGCCCGGTCGATCACACTTTTCCGGGCATTTCTCCGGGAGCAGTCCGACCCGGACCTGTTCTACGGAACGCTGGCCCGGGACTCCGTGCGGCAGCTCGCGGAGCACGTCGACCTGCGGGGGAGGGCCGTGCTCGACGTCGGCGGCGGCCCGGGGTACTTCGCCCGGGAGTTCCGGGCGGCCGGGGCCCGTTACACGGGGCTGGAGCCCGACGCCGGCGAGCTCGTCGCCCGGGGGGAGCCGGAGCCCGGCACGGTCCGCGGGAGCGGCGAGGCGCTGCCGATCCGCACCGGCAGCGTGGACGTCTGCTACTCGTCGAACGTGCTGGAGCACGTCGCGCACCCGTGGACCATGACGGCCGAGATGGTCCGCGTGACGAGGCCCGGGGGAACGATCTTCCTCTCCTTCACCCCCTGGTGGTCCCCGCACGGCGGCCACGAGACCGGGCCCTGGCACTACCTGGGCGGGCACCGGGCGCGACGCCGGTACCGGCGCCGCGAGGGCCGGGAGCCGAAGAACCGGTTCGGCGAGTCGCTGTTCCCGGTGTCCGTGGGGGCCGCACTGCGGTGGGCGCGGCGCTGCCCGGACGTCGACGTCGTCACGACCTACCCGCGGTACCACCCGTGGTGGGCGCGCTGGGTCGTGGCGGTGCCACTGCTGCGGGAGGTCGTCTGCTGGAACCTCGTCGTGGTGATGCGCCGCCGGTGAGCCACGCCGCCGCGGAGCGGTTCCCCGAACCGCACCAGTGCGATCCGCCGCCCCCGGTACCCGGGGTTACCTGCGTCCGAGTCGCCCGACCGGGTGAGGAGGCGGCGGGCCTGGTACGGCGCGGTATCCGCCAGCCGGTTGGGCGTGGTACTGCCTCGTATCGGCTGGTCTTTGCCTTTTGGCTACCCGCCAGTAGTGTTGCCGCGCCGCGATGCCAGTGGAGCTGTCGCGCCGATGCAGAGGAGCCAACCGCATGCGAGGACGCGTCATCGGGCTAATCTTGCTGGGTGCGGGGGCGTTCCTGATCGCCGCGGCGCTCTCCGTGCGGCTGATCCTGGCGCCCACCATGGTGAAGCTTCCGCTGGACCAGACGGCGGAGCCCACCGCCTCCGGTAGCGGCGTGAGCTTCTTCGACCTGGGCGAGATGCGGCAGCTGCGGGGTCTGGAGGCGGAGGTCCAGCAGCGCGTGCAGGGCGATCCGGACTCCGCGGATGCCGGCGACGACGTCGCCGTCTGGAGCTTCGGGTCGACGGTGAACGGTACCGACGGGACGCTGCTCAACGCCTCCACCTACCGGGTCTGCCTGGACCGCACCGAGGCCGTGGCCGTCGACTGCGACTCCGACCACGTCGACGACGACCGCAGCAAGGACGTCGAAGGGCTCACCCTCACGTTCCCCTTCGGCACCGAGCAGCGCGACTACGAGCTGTTCAACCCCACCACGGGCAAGGCGTTCCCCGCCCGCTTCGAGGGCGTCGAGGAGCTGGAGGGGCTCGAGGTCTACAAGTTCGTCACGACGGTGCCCGAGACCGTGATCCGGGAGACCGAGGTCCCCGGCACGCTCGTGGGTGACCCCGACGCGGGCACCGTCGAGGCCCAGGTGGTCTACAGCAACGAGCGGACCGTCTGGGTCGAGCCGACCAGCGGCGTCGTCGTGACGGCGTCCGAGTCGCCGAACACGGTGCTGCGCGGGCCCGACGGCACCACCGGCGTGACGATGCTGGCCGGCACCTTCAGCGGCACGGAGGAAACCATCGCCGACGGGGTGCAGCGCGCCGAGGACAACCGCAGCCAGATCACCCTCATCCAGCAGACCGTTCCCCTGGTGCTCGGAGGGGTGGGTCTGGTCCTGCTCGTGGGCGGGGCCGTCCTCGTGGCCCGGGACCGGCGCAGCGGCCGGCCGGCGCACGCCGACGGCGGTCCGCGGGCGGCCACCGGCCACTGACCGGCCGGGGAGGGGGTGCCCCCTCCGGAGGTGCACCCATGGCCACGACCCTCGCGCGCGAGCCCGCCGGATCCCGTCCGGCGGGCTCCGCGCGTTCCCCGGCGCCCGTGCCGCCGGCCGTCCGCAGCGGTGGCAGCAGCCTCGTGTGGCGCGTCCGGCTGGCCACCGTGTGCGCTGCCCTGACCGCGCTCGCGCTGACGCAGTCGTCCGGCCGCCTGGTCCCCGACACCAAGGTCGACCTCTACGTCGATCCCGCGGGCTTCCTGTCCCGGGCGCTGCAGCTGTGGGAGCCCGAAGGGTTCGCGGGCCAGGTGCAGAACCAGGCCTACGGCTACCTGTTCCCCATGGGGCCGTTCTTCGTCCTCGGCCAGGGCGCCGGCATCCCCCTGTGGTTGGTCCAGCGGCTCTGGTGGGCGGTGCTCCTGTGCACCGCGTTCCTGGGCGTGGTGTTCCTGGCCCGCCGGCTGGGGATCGGCACGCCGGCCACCGCGCTGCTGGCCGGGCTGGCCTATGCGCTCGCGCCCCGGATGGTCTCCCTCGTGGGCTCGGTCAGCATCGAGGTGCTCCCGATGGCGCTCGCGCCGTGGGTGCTGCTGCCCCTCGTCGGGGCCGCCGGGCACGGCTCGGCACGCCGCGCGGCAGCGCTCTCGGGCCTCGCGGTGTTCTGCGTCGGCGGGGTCAACGCGGTGGCCACCGCTGCCGTCCTGCCGCTGCCGGTGCTCTACCTCCTCACCCGCCAGCCGGGCCCCTTCCGCCGGCGGCTGGCGGCCTGGTGGGTGGCCGCCGTGGCGCTCGCGTCCAGCTGGTGGGCCGTCCCCCTGCTGCTCCTGGGTCGGTACAGCCCGCCGTTCCTCGACTACATCGAGACGGCCGCGACCACCACGGCCCCGACGGATCTGACGACGATCCTGCGCGGGGCCTCCCACTGGGTCCCCTACCTCGCCACGCCCACCGGTCCCTACTGGCCGTCGGGCTGGGCGCTGGCGCGGGACGCGCTACCCGTCGCCGCCACGGTGGTCCTGGCCGCCGCCGGGCTGTTCGCGCTGACCCGCAGGGGCCTGCCGGAGCGGACCTGGCTGGTGCTCGGGCTGCTCGCCGGGGTCGCCCTCGTCTCGCTCGGTCATCTCGCGGCCGTCGACGGGCTGCTCGCCGGCTGGCTGCACGATGCCCTGGACGGCGTGCTGGCCCCGCTCCGCAACGTGCACAAGTTCGAACCCGTCCTCCGGTTGCCGCTGGTCCTCGGGCTGGCCCACCTGCTCGCCGTGCTGCTCCGTCGGGCGCGCGAGCACCGGACGGCCCTGTCCGGGCGCCCGGCCTGGTGGGGGCGGGCGGGCCGCGAAGGGGCGCGCGCCGCCCTCGCGCTGCTCGCCCTGGCGCTCCTCGCCACCACCTCGCCCGCGCTGGCCGACCGAATCCCCGCGCAGGGGGCCTTCGTGGCGATCCCCTCCTACTGGCAGGAGACCGCCGACTACCTCGCGGACGCGCAGCCCAGCGGGCGGGCACTGCTGGTGCCGGGGTCGTCGTTCGCCACCTACGCGTGGGGGTCCACCGGCGACGAGCCCCTGCAGGCCCTGGCGGAGTCCCCCTGGGAGGTGCGCAGCGCGATCCCGCTGACCCCGCCCGCGCACATCCGCCTCCTCGACGCGGTGGAGGAGCGGCTGGCCCGCGGCGCGGGGTCCGCGGGGCTGACCCGGTTCCTCGCCCGCGCCGGCATCTCGCACCTGGTGCTGCGCAACGACCTCGACGCCGGCCCGGCCGGTGCCACCCGTCCTGCGCTCGTGCGCCAGGCGCTGCGCGACTCCCCGGGCATCGAGCTGGTCGCCGAGTTCGGACCGGACCACCCCGCGGAGATGCCGGTCGCGGGCACGCGCTTCGACGCCGGACTCCAGGAGCCCAGCCCGGCGGTGCAGATCTTCACCGTGAGCGACCCGGCGCCGACGGCCTGGACCGCGCCGCTGTCCGACGCGGTCACCGTGCACGGCGGTCCGGATGCGGTGCTGGCGCTGGAGGAGCAGGAGCTGATCGAGGGCCGGCCGGCGGTGCTCGCGGGCGCCGACGTCGCGGGGGCAACCGGCGCGACCATGGTCAGTGACGCACTGGTCCGGCGGGAACGCACCTTCGGTCGGCTGACCGGCGCCGAGTCGGCGGGGCTCTCCCCGGACGATCCGCTCCGGCTGGCCGGCGTGGCGACCGACTACCCGGTGGCGGGGCCGGCCCTCAGCACCGTCCGGTACAGCGGGGGTACACCGAGCGCGGGGAGCTCCGCCTCGGACCCCGGCACCAGCGGCGGCGCCCGACCCGACGCCTCGCCGTGGGCGGCGGTGGACGGCGATCCGCGGACGGCGTGGCGCCCTGCCGACGACGCGACGGAGCCGGGGGCCCTGTGGTGGCGGCTGGAGACCGATGCGGAGTTCCTCGCCGGCACCGTCACCGTCACGCTGGATCCGTCGGCCGCGGAGCTGCCGCACCGGATCCGGCTCACCACCGACGCCGGCGCCTTCGACGTGGCAGTGCAGGACACCGACCAGCCGCAGCAGCTGCCCCTGCCACCGGGGCGCACGACCTCGCTGACCATCGCTCCCTCCGGGGGAGCGGCCGGGGTCCTCGCGCTGGCCGAAGTCGAGCTGCCCGGCGTCGCGGTGAGCCGCACCGTCGTCACGCCGGAACCGGCCGGGCAGGTCGACGTGTACGCGTTCGACACCTCCGGTCCGGGCCGCGCCGGCTGCCTCGTGGCCGCGGACGGCCCCCGCTGCGCGGCCGCGCTGCCCACCGGGGCGGAGGAGCCGCAGGGGCTGGACCGGGCCTTCACCGTGACCCGGCCGGCCGCCTACGAGCTGTCCGTGACGGCGGTGCCGCGGCCGGGCCCCGCGCTCGACGCGCTCCTCGCCCGGATCCGGGGGACCGACGTGGCGGTGACGGCGAGCAGCAGCGCCGTCGAGGATCCCCGAGGCAGCGCCGCGGCCGCCGTGGACGGCGATCCGGGCACCGCGTGGCTCGCCGATCGCGCTGACGGGACCCCCTCGCTCGAGCTCCGGTGGAGCGAACCCCGCACGGTCGACTCGGTGCGGATCGTCACGCGTGCCGGTCTGGCGGCTGCGGTCCCGACCGCGGTGACGATCGACGCCGGCGGCGGCCTGCCCGCGCTCCTCGCCCTCGACGACGACGGCAGCGTCCGGTTCGCCCCGATCACCACCGACCGGCTGCTGGTCGGCCTCCGGCGGCCGCTCGAACTGTCGTCGTTCGACCCCTACAGCCGCATGACCGAGCGGCTCGGCATCGGCGTCAGCGAACTGCAGGTGGGCGAGCCGAATCCTGCGCCGGAACTCGAGGCGCCGGTCGTGGTCCCGTGCGCGGAGGGGCCCGTGGTCACCGTGGACGGGACGACGTTCCGCACCTCCGCCCGCACCACCGTCGGCGCGCTCGCCTCGTTGCAGCCGCTGCAGCTCTCGGTCTGCGGGGACGAGGGGACCGTGAGCCTCGCCGGCGGCGAGCACCGGCTGGTCGCTCCCGGCACCGACCTGCTGACCGTCGACACGGCGACGCTGACGAGGTCCGGCGCCCCCGCGGACGGGATCGACCGGCGGCCGGCCGATGTGGTCCGCTGGGACGCCGAGCACCGCCGGGTCGAGGTCGGCGCCCGTGGCGAGAGCACGCTCCTCGTGGTGCCGGAGAACACCAACCCGGGCTGGAGCGCGACCCTCGACGGGCGGCCCCTGGAGAAGGTGGCGGTGGACGGGTGGCAGCAGGGGTACGTGCTGCCACCGGGCCCGGCCGGGACGGTCGCCCTCGATTTCGGTCCCGGTTCCGCCTACCGGACGGCGCTCGGGGTCGGGGCGGGTGCCGTGCTCCTGCTCGGTGCGCTCGCGGCTCTGCCCGCGCGCCCCCGCAGGGCCCGCACCGAGCGCGGCGGGAGCCGGGCTGCGGCAGCCGTGCTCGTGCTCGCGGCGGTGGCGGGCATCGCGCTGGTCGGTGGGCCGGTGGGGATCGGTGCGCTGGCGGTCGCCTACGTCGCCGGTCGCTGCGCCGGACGGCACCGGCACCTGGTTCTCGGCGGGGCGGCCGCCGGCGCGCTGGCCGTGTCGGGTGCGCTCCTGCTGCTCGCCCCCGGCAGCACGTCGACGGTGCGCCAGGTGTGCGCGCTGGTCGCCGTTGCCGCCGTCGTCGCCGGGGTGCTGCCCGACCCGCCGCGGTGGATCCGTACGGCGCCGGTCGGCGGCCGCCACCGGGAGGGGTGAGCCCAGGTCAGCCGCGCGTCGCCCCCGCCGGCGGGGTCGGTCCGGCGGGGATGCCGGCCGCGTGGCCGCCCGCGCCCGTGCCGGCGCTGTCCGCCCGGGCGCCCGGGCGGTCGGGGACGAGGTTGCGCCCGCGCAGCACGAGCGGTCGCTCGATCACGCGGTAGACCACCGCGGCGACCGCGACGGCGACGAGCCACGTCACCGGAAGCACGACCACGAGCGGGTGGGTGAAGACGTCCCACAGGACGATCAGCAGCGGCATGTGGAAGAGGAACAGCCCGTAGGAGCGCTCACCCAGCCAGTCCAGCGGGCGGCTGGCGAGGAAGCGGCGTCCCCGGCCCGCCGTCTGGTCGCCGAACACCAGCGGCCAGACCGCCAGCGCGGCGACGCCCGTGTAGAGCACGTGCTTGGTGATCCCCTGTCCGGCGGTCAGCGCCGAGGAGAGGTCGACGGGCCCGGTGAACGGCCCGGCCGCCACCCAGAACAGCGCCGCGGCCGCGCCCCAGCACGTCCACGGGCTGCCGCCCAGCTCGTTCGCCCAGCGGACCGGCGCCCAGTCGGGCGAGGCCACGGAGAGCACCGCGATCGCGATGCCCGCCCCGAACCACGACGCGTAGGCCGGCAGCCACAGCGTCAGCGAACCGAGCAGGTACGGGTCCGAGGCCGCCCAGGCGAACCAGGCGAAACCCAGGAGGGAGGCCACGGCCAGCGCGGCCAGCAGGAGCCCGGGTCGCCACCGACCGCCGCTGAGCCGGAGCAGCCCGGCGACGATCAGGGGGAGCAGGACGTAGAAGGAGACCTCGGTGCACAGGCTCCAGGCGTGGTCCAGGCCGTCGGCGTGCCAGCTGCGCGAGTAGATCTGGGTGAGGGTGAGGAAGCGCAACCAGTCACCGCCGCCCATCTCCCGGTTCCCGGGGAGGAACAGCATGGCCAGGACGACGCACACCCAGTACGCCGGCAGGATGCGCAGCGCCCGTCGCCACAGGAAGGCGGCGGTGCGTGGCGCCGGACGCCCCTCCGCCGCGGCGCGGAAGAGCGGCTGGGAGAGCAGGAAGCCCGAGAGCGCGAAGAACACCGCGACGCCGACGTCCAGCCGGGCCAGGGCGTAGCCACCGGTGTCGGCGGTGTACGAGCCGGTCCAGAAGGCCGCGTGCGTGGTGACCACGGCGGTGGCCGCGAGCGCGCGGAGGCCGTTGAGCGCCGGATAGCGCACGGTCAGTTCCCGCCGGGGGTGAGGGCCAGGGGCTGTCCGACGGCCACCGACGCGACGCACAGCGGGGCCTGGGGGTCGGCCACCTCGATGACGACGCTGTCGACGGGGCCGCTCACCTGCACGAACAGGTTGTGGACCCCCGCCTCCGCGAGGCCGGCACCCACGGTGTCCCCGGCCCGCACGGTCACCAGGTTCCCCACCCCGGCGAAGTAGGCGATCTGCACCAGCCACCGGCCGTCGGGCGTCCCCCGCGGCAGCTGTACCTCGGCCGGTTCCTCCCCGGCGGGCCAGCCGCAGTCCGGGGTGGGCCCGGAGCCGGACGTGCTCACGGGGTCGACGACGGCCAGCTGGCCGTGGCCCTGGTCGTCCAGGGCCACCACCTCGTCGACGACCTGCCCCTCGGCCAGGAAGGGTGGGAGCCGGGGGAGGCCGGCCAGGACGACCGACGCGCGGTTGGCCGGCGCCAGCCGCTCGGGGACGACGTGCTCGGGCACCGGGGCATCGGCGAGGACGAGGTCGACGCGCCCGGTCAGCGCCCCCTTGGCGTTGTCGACGAAGTCGCGGCCGGCGTTGGTCGACCAGTGCCGGGCGAAGCCGGCGGTCGAGAGCACGGCCCCGGCGAGGAGGGCCGAGGCGACCCCCAGTGCGACTCCGGTGCGCGTGAGCCGAGCCGTTGCCTCGGCCGTCCGGCCGCGGGTGGTCCAGGCCCGTCGGATCAGGACGGTGGGTGCCTCCCGGACCGGCAGGAAGGCGAGCCCGACCGCCAGCGCCGCCACGAGGGCCGTGGTGGCCGGCGGAACCAGGTCGGCCGCCACCGCACCCGCCGTGGCGCCGGAGGACGCGGCGCCGATCACGGCGGTGACGACGACCACCGCGGCGAGCAGCCAGGCGCGCAGCGCCCCCCGGCGGACCAGCACGGACGCGAAGACCACCACGGCCAGGGCCACGGGGGCGCCCCAGACGAGGCCGACCGGCGGGTCGGGCGTGGCCAGCGGCGCCAGCACGGTCTCCCAGCGCCAGGGGCCGCCGACGAGACCGGGGAGCACCGTGTGCGCGAGGACGCCGGGCAGCGTGCGGAGGCCTTCGCCCAGGGCGGCCCCGTCGACGAGCGGGTCATCGGAGAGGCGCAGGCGCGCGCCGAGGCCGACGGCCACGGCGGCGGCGTGGGCCGCCCAGGCGATCCGCCACCGGGCGAGGGTGCGCAGCCTGGCCCGCAGCGGGCCGGTGGTCGCCCAGAGCACGGTGCCGGCCAGGAGCAGCAGCGGCACCAGCGCGGCCTCCACGGCGAACAACGCCCCGGCCGCGACGGCCAGCGCGCTGGTGAGGGCCCGTGCGGGCGAGCCCGAGCGCAGGAAGTGCACGTGCCCGCGGACGGCGACGAGGAGGGCCAGCTGGAGCGGGAGCTGCACCACGGCCGCGCTCCACCACGTCCCGCCCACGAGCGTGAGCGAGCTGGTCAGGTAGACCGTCAGCGGGAGCAGCACCGTCGGCCGGCGGCCGAACAGCTCGACCAGCAGCCGGTACAGGAGGAGGTCCACGAGCAGCTGCCCGAGGAGCTCGAGCCCCACCAGCGCCGGCCAGGACAGCGGGGCGATGGCCGCGACGCCCCGGGCCAGGCCCACGGCGCCGGGAGGTCCGGGGACGTCGACCGGCAGGCCGGCGGCCACCGCGGCCGCGAGGAAGTCCGGCCCGGTGAGCCAGCCGCTCGCCGCGGCCCAGCCCCGGAGGGCGAGGTGCCCGGCGATGAGCACGGCCGCGACCACCGGGACGACGGTCGCCCGGTCGATGCGCAGCTGCACGACGGCGGTCCCCGGACGCGACGGTGCCTCCGCAGGCGCGCCGGCGTCGACGCGCGGGGGTGCGCTCATGGGGCTCCGTCCACTGTGACCCGGGTTCCGGGGCAGCGTAGACAGCGCGGCTACCGAGCGGTAGTACCCGCCGGTACCACCTCGGACACCGCTAGGGACGGCGCTCGAGCAGCCCGACCACCGTCGCCGTGGCGGCGTCGACGTCCTCGGACAGCTGCGCGGCCTCCCCGCGTTCCACCCGTGCCAGCATCAGCTCGTTGACGCCGCCCACTGCGGCGAGCACCAGTTCCCGACCGACCGGGCGCACCTCGTCGGGATGGTCCTGCGCCAGCCCGCCGGCCACCTCGCAGATGAGGTCGACGTACTGGTCGAACACCTGCCGGCGCAGCGCCCGGGCCCGCGGGCCGGCCGCCTGCACCTCGACCAGCGCCGCCCAGGCGACGGCCGGCCCGGCGGCGAGCGTCTCCAGGTAGGCGCCGATGCCCGCGCGCAGCCGGCCGCGCCAGGGGAGCCCGGCCGCGTGCGCCTGCTCCTGCGCCCGGCGCACCGTGTCGAGCACCTTCTCGTTGGCCCGGGTGTAGAGCTCGAGGAGGCACTCCTCCTTGTCGCGGAAGTGGGCGTAGACGATCGTCTTCGACACCCGGCCCTCGCGCGCGATGTCGGAGATCGTGGTGGCCTGGTACCCCTTCTCCGCCATGCAGGTGGCCAGGGCCCAGAGGATCCGTCCGCGGCGGTGACCGTCGTCCACGGAGGGATCGTCGGTGGGGTCGACCAAGGGGTCCATCGGCTCGCAAGAGTAGTGCGCCGGGAGGGTCCGGTGAGGGAACTCACCGGCCCGGCGTGGAATGGCCGACCGCGTTGCGGTGTCCTGTCCAGGTGACCTCCGTCCCGGCCGCCCGCCCGTCGGCCCGCGCCTACGCGATGTGGCTGGTCGGGCTGCTGGCGTACGCCGTCGCCGTCTTCCACCGGTCCTCGCTCGGCGTGGCGGCGGTGGAGGCGCAGGAACGGTTCTCGGCCGGGGCGTCGGCGGTGTCGCTGTTCCTCGTGCTGCAGCTGGCCGTCTACGCGGCGCTGCAGGTGCCGGTGGGCGTGGCGCTGGACCGGTTCGGATCCCGCCGGATGATCCTGGCCGGGGCCGTGACGATGGCCGGAGGCCAGCTCCTGCTCGCGCTGGCCACCGACGTGCCGACGGCCGTCGCCGCCCGGGTGCTGGTGGGCGCGGGGGACGCGATGACCTTCATCAGCGTGCTGCGCATCGTCGCCCTGTGGTTCCCCGGGACGTCGGCGCCGCTGATCACCCAGCTCACCGGCATCCTCGGGCAGATCGGATCGGTCGCCGCGGCGTACCCGCTCGTGACGCTGCTGCACGCCACCTCGTGGACGGCGACGTTCCTCGGTGCCGCAGCGACCGGCGCGCTCGTCGTCGTGCTCGTGGCAGCAGCGCTGCGGGACGCCCCGCCCGGCACGGTCCGCCCGGTGGCGCCACCGGTGGCGGAGCTCCGCCGCGGGCTGGTCGACACCTGGCGGGAGCCTGGAACCCGGATCGGCCTCTACACGCACCTGGTCACCCAGTTCTCCGGCACCGTGTTCGCACTGCTCTGGGGCTATCCGTTCCTGGTGGTCGGGCAAGGGCTCGCGCCCGGCACGGCGGCCGGCCTGCTCACCCTCCTGGTGCTGGTCGGGATGGGCGTCGGGCCGGTGCTGGGCAAGCTGTGCGCCCGCTGGCCGCTGCGCCGCTCGGTGCTCGTCTTCGGCATCCTGACCGCCACCGCCACGATCTGGACCGTCGTCCTGCTGTGGCCCGGGCGTGCCCCGCTGTGGCTGCTGGTCGTGCTCGTGGCGGTGCTCGGCACCAACGGTCCCGGCTCGATGATCGGGTTCGACTACGCCCGCACGGAGAACCCGGTCGAGCGGCAGGGCAGCGCCAGCGGTGTGGTCAACGTCGGCGGGTTCGTCGCCTCGCTCCTGACGATCCTGGCCGTCGGGGCGGTGCTGGACCTGCTCACCCCCGGCGCGTCCACCGACTACGACCTGGACGCCTTCCGGGCGGCGTTCGCCGTGCAGTACCTGTTCTGGGCGATCGGCCTGGCCGGGGTGGTCCGGCACCGTCGGGAGCTCCGCTCGCGGCTGGCCCGGGACGGCGTGGTCCTGGTACCGCTGCACGCCGCCGTCCGCGTCCGGCTGCGCTCGGCCGGGCGCTCCGCGCAGCGGCCGGGGGCGGGGCGGGACCGGAGCCGGCGGCCCGGGAACCGGTAGCGTCCGCCGTCCGGGTCATGAGATCGGTGGGTGCGATGAGCTTCGACCAGGTGCGCAGGGACTGGACGACCCTGGGGGCGGAGGACCCGCTCTGGGCCGTCCACGTGGCCGCGGACAAGCGTGGTGGGCGGTGGGACGCCGACGCCTTCCTCGAGCTCGGCCGCCGGGACGTCGGGGTCGCGCGCGAGCAGCTGGCCGGGCTCGGGCTACCCACCACGTGGGACCGCGTCCTGGACTTCGGCTGCGGTGCCGGCCGGCTGAGCCAGGCGCTCGCGGAGCACGCGCGCGAGGTGGTGGGCCTCGACGTCTCCGCGCCGATGCTGGAGACCGCTCGCCGCCTGGACCGCAGCGGCGGACGCGTCCGCTTCGTGCTCGGGGAGGACCCCGACCTGCGGGCCTTCCCGGACGAATCGTTCGACCTCGTCTACACCGAGCGGGTCCTCCAGCACCTGCCGCGCCCGGTCCTCGAGACGTACCTGGCGGAGTTCGCCCGCGTGCTGCGCCCCGGAGGCGTGGCCGTGGTGCACTGCACCACCCGGCCGATGTGGACCCTGCGTGGTGTCGTGTGGCGGGTGGCGCCGGCGCCGCTGGTGCGGTGGGCGCAGCGGCGCCTGCTCGGCTACCCCGCACCGATGCGGATGACCGGGGTGCCCGAGCGGCGGGTGGCCGACCTGGTCGCGGTGCACGGGGCGGAGGTTCTGGACGCCGCCCCGGTCGACGAGCCCGCGACGCACTGGCGGGCACGGCGCTACGTCGTCCGGCGCCGCACAGCCGGAGGTGCGCCCGCCGGCTGAGATGGGCGCCGCCCGGCGCCGCGAGCGGTTGCCACGCCGTGCGCGGTGCGGGCACGATGCGGCCAACGGAGGGGCCGGTCAGGGGGGGTGTTCGTGGACGTCGTGGTCGGGCTGGACTCGGGCACCACCGCGACGAAGGCGGTCACCGCGGGCACCGACGGCCGCATCCGCGACGTCGCCAGCGTGGCCTACCCGCTCCTCGTGCCGGCCCCCGGCCGGGCCGAGCTCGACGCCGTGCGCCTGGCCGCGGCGGCCGTCGAGGCGCTGGGCGAGGTCGCCGCCCTGGCCCGGGACCGGGGGGACTCGGTCGTCGCCGTCTCGCTCAGCGCGGCGATGCACGGCCTGGTGCCCATGGACGACGAGGGGAGCCCGCTCGGCCCGGTGGTGACCTGGGCCGACGACCGCGCGGCGCAGTGGGCCCAGGCGCTGGTCGCCGACGGCCGCGCCCCGGACCTGCACGCCCGCACCGGCACCCCCGTGCACGCGATGTCCCCGCTGGTCAAGCTGTCGTGGGAACGGGCCGAGGACGCCGACCGGGTGGCCGGGGTGCCCCGCTGGGGCGGGGTGAAGGAGCTGGTGGTGGCCGCCCTGTGCGGCGGGGGGCACGTGGTCGACCGGTCCTGTGCGTCGGCCACCGGGCTCTACGACCTCCGCGCCGGGCGGTGGGACGAGGAGGCGCTGAGCATCGCCGGCGTCCGCCCCCGCCAGCTCGGCGAGGTGCTGCCGACGACGGCGGTGCTGCCCGGCCTGCGCCCGGAGGTGGCCGCCGCCACGGGGCTGCCGCCCGGTCTGCCCGTGGTGATCGGCGCCTCCGACGGGGTGCTGGCCAACCTGGGTGTCGGCGCGGTGAGCCCGGATGTCGCCGCGGTCTCGCTGGGCACGAGCGGGGCCATGCGCGTCGTCGTCCCCCGCCCGACGGTCGACCCGGGGCGCCGGTTGTTCTGCTACGCCCTCACCGACGACGCCTGGGTGGTCGGCGGCGCCATCAACAACGGCGGGTCGGTGGTGCGCTGGGCCGCCCAGGCGCTGGCCGCCGGCCCCGAGGACGCCGAGGGCCCCGCGGGCGAGGCCGCCGACGACCTCGACGCGCAGCTGCTCGAGGAGGCTGCCGCGGTTGCGGTCGGCAGTTCGGGCCTGCTGTGCCTGCCCTACTTCCTCGGCGAGCGGGCGCCCTGGTGGCGGTCGGGGATGCGGGGGGCCTACCTGGGGCTGCGGCGCGAGCACCGCCGGGCGCACCTGGTGCGCGCCGCCGTCGAGGGCGTCTGCCAGCAGCTGGCGCTGGTGCGGGACGCCTTCGCCGCGACGGACGTGCCGGTGCGGGAGGTCCGGGCGACCGGCGGCGCGGTGGCCTCCCCGCTCTGGATCCGGACGCTCGCGGCGGCCCTCGACCTGCCGGTGCGGGTGGCCGACTCCCCGGAGGGCACCGGCCTGGGCGCCTGCCTGCTGGGGTGGCACGCGCTCGGGGAGCTGCCCGACCTCGGTGCCGCCACCGCGCTGGTCGCCGTGCACGAGCCGGTGCTGCCGGACCCCGACGCCGTCGCCGTGTACCGGCGGCTGCGCCCCCTCGTCGACCGGTCCACCACGGCCCTGGCCGACGTCCTGACCACGCTCGACGCCCTGGACGACGCCCCGAACCCCCCGACCTGAGCCTCGTGGAGGAGCCATGCCCGACGCAGAACCGGCGCTGAGCGCCGGAGTGCTGCTGCTGATCGCCGCGATCGCGGTCGGCGTCCTGCTCTTCCTGATCATGAAGGTGAAGCTGCACGCCTTCCTGGCCCTGATCCTGGTCAGCCTGGCGGTGGCGCTGGCGGCACAGGTGCCGCTGGAGGACGTGGTCACCACCATGACCGCCGGTTTCGGCTCCACGCTGGCCAGCGTCGCGCTGCTCGTGGGGATCGGGGCGATGCTGGGCCGGCTCTTCGAGCACAGCGGCGGCGCCCAGGTGCTCGCCGACAGCCTGATCAAGCGCTTCGGCGAGCAGCGGGCACCGCTGGCCCTCGGCATCGCCGCGCTGCTGTTCGGCTTCCCGATCTTCTTCGACGCCGGGCTCGTCGTCTTCCTGCCCATCGTGTTCACCGTGGCCCGCCGGCTGGGGGGTTCGCTGCTCACCTACGGGCTGCCGGTGGCCGGTGCGTTCGCCGTCATGCACGCCTTCGTGCCGCCGCACCCGGGCCCGGTCGCCGCGGCCGGGCTGATCGGTGCCGACATCGGCCTGGTGCTCGTCTTCGGCCTGCTCATCGGCGTCCCGACGTGGTTCCTGGGCAGCTACCTGTTCGGGCTCTGGGCCGGGCGCCGGTTCGAGCTCCCCGTCCCGACCATCCTGGCCGGGGAGCCGAAGACGGCGGACGACGCCCCGGACCCGTCGGTCGAGGGCAGCTCGCCCGGGATCGCCACCGGCGGGCGGGCCGCCACCGGGACGGCGACCCGGCCCGCACCGCCGCGGTTCGCCACCGTGATCTCGGTGCTGCTCCTCCCGATGCTGCTGATCTTCCTCAACACCGGCCTGACCACGCTCGCCGCCGAGGGGATCGTGGACGAGGAGTCGGCGGTGGTCCGCTGGGGTCAGCTGATCGGGGCGACGCCGATCGCGCTGCTGATCACCGTGCTGCTGGCCATGTGGGTGCTGGGTCGGCGCCGCGGCGACAGCGGCGCAGAGGTCGAGTCGGTGCTCAACAGCGCGCTCGGGCCGGTCTGCGCGATCATCCTGATCACCGGCGCCGGCGGCATGTTCGGCGGCGTGCTGCGCGCCAGCGGCATCGGCACCGCGCTGGCCGACGTCCTCGGCGACATCGGCCTGCCGGTCATCGTGGCGGCGTTCGTCGTCTCCGCTCTGATCCGGGTGGCGCAGGGCTCGGCCACGGTCGCGCTGACGACCGCGGCCGGCCTGATCGCCCCCGTGGTGGCGGCCACCGACGGGCTCAGCTCCGTGGACCTCGCGCTGATCGTCATCGCGATCGCCGGTGGTGCGACGGTGCTCTCGCACGTCAACGACTCGGGCTTCTGGCTGGTCAGCCGGTTCTTCCAGATGGACGAGAAGACCACCCTGAAGACCTGGACGGTGATGGAGACGCTGCTGGGCACGATCGGTTTCGTGCTGGCGCTGGTGCTCAGCATCTTCCTCTGACCGTGGCGCCTCCGACGGACGAGCTGTCGGGCCGGGCCGACCGTGGCAGGGTGGAGGAATGACGCTCGCCTCGCGCGCCGCCGCGGCCGGCCTCTCCGCCCTGGCAGCCGTCGCCGCCCGTGACCTGATGCAGCGCGAGCACTCGCTGCTGCGCAACTTCCCGGTGATCGGCCATGCGCGCTACCTGATCGAGTCGATCGGGCCGGAGCTGCGCCAGTACCTCGTGGCCGGCAACAACGAGGAGCGGCCCTTCACCCGTGACCAGCGGCGCTGGGTCTACGCCTCCAGCAAGCAGGAGAACAACTACTTCGGCTTCGGCACCGACAACGACCTCGAGTTCACCGCCGGCTACCCGGTGATCAAGCACGCCACCTTCGGGGTCTCCGTGCCGGCCACCGACGTGCACACCGGGCAGGGCGTCGCCCTCCCCTGCGCCAAGGTGCTGGGTGCCGCGCGGGGCCGGGCGGGGGCGTTCCGGCCCGAATCGGTGGTCAACATCTCCGCGATGAGCTTCGGCTCGCTGTCGGGTCCGGCGATCGAGGCGCTCAACCGCGGTGCCGCGCTGGCCGGTTGCCTGCACAACACCGGCGAGGGCGGCATCTCGCGGCACCACCGGCACGGCGGCGACCTGGTCTTCCAGATCGGGACGGCGTACTTCGGCTGCCGCGACGAGCACGGGCGGTTCGACCTGGACCGGCTCAAGGCCCTCGTGGCCTCCGCGCCGGTGCGGGCGCTGGAGATCAAGCTCAGCCAGGGCGCCAAACCGGGCCTCGGGGGAGTGCTGCCGGCGGCGAAGGTGTCGGCCGAGATCGCGGAGGCGCGCGGCGTCCGGGAGGGCGTCGACTGCATCAGCCCGTCCCGGCACGCGGAGTTCTCCGATCCCGACAGCCTGCTGGACTGGGTGGAGCTGCTGGCCGCCGAGACCGGCCTGCCGGTCGGCATCAAGTCCGCGGTCGGGGACCTCTCCTTCTGGGAGGAGCTGACCGACCTGATGGCGTCCACCGGCCGGGGCGTCGACTTCGTGACCATCGACGGTGGCGAGGGCGGTACGGGCGCCGCGCCGCTGATCTTCACCGACACGGTCTCGCTGCCGTTCCAGGTGGGCTTCGCCCGGGTCTACTCGGTCTTCGCGCGCAAGGGGCTGCACGACTCGGTCGTCTTCATCGGGGCCGGCAAGCTCGGCCTCCCGGACAACGCGACCGTCGCCTTCGCGCTGGGCTGCGACATGGTGAACGTCGGCCGGGAGGCGATGCTGGCCATCGGCTGCATCCAGGCGCAGAAGTGCCACACCGACACGTGCCCCACCGGCGTCGCCACGCAGAACGCCTGGCTGGTGCGCGGCCTGGACCCGGAGCTGAAGTCCGTCCGGGCCGGCAACTACGTGCGCACCCTGCGCCGCGACCTGCTCAAGGTCG
The DNA here is from genome assembly GCF_054051015.1 of Blastococcus sp. SYSU DS0616. Classification (NCBI taxonomy): domain Bacteria; kingdom Bacillati; phylum Actinomycetota; class Actinomycetes; order Geodermatophilales; family Geodermatophilaceae; genus Blastococcus; species Blastococcus sp. SYSU DS0616. The sequence continues at coordinate 35,709 of NZ_JBJHAJ010000028.1, read as the reverse complement.
CCGAGGCGTGCGGCGTACCCCACCCGGGGCTCATCGAGACCGACTCGGTCGAGATCCTCACCGGGCGCACCGCCTCGAGCCCGCTCGCGTCGGTCTACGGGTACGAGCCGGGCTGGGGGCTGCCCTCGGCCGCCGACCGCGCGGCGATCACGGCGATCATGTGCGGGCATGGCGAGCAGGGCGGCACCGCACCGCCGTCCGAGGACGCCGTCGGCTGAGTGAGGGCCCCGCGCTCCGACGCGTCGCCGGCCCGACGCCGATGGCGCCGAGGTCGAGGAGTGGGCCGGCCCCGGCCGGGGAAGACCAGGGAGCACCCGCACCCGACACCGGTCGGCCGTCCGGAGGAGAGCCCATGAACCGCACGTCCCTGCCCACCCGTCGCTGGCGTTCGGCCGCGGCGGGGATCGCCCTCGCGGCCGCGGCGTTCACCACGACCGCCTGCGGCGCCGAGGAGCCCACCGAGGAGGGCGGCATCGTCGAGCAGGAGGAAGGCGGCGGCGAGGGCGAGCAGGAGGAGGGCGAGGAGGAGGACGACTGACCCGACGGGCCGGCCGCCCCGCCGGCGGGCCTCAGCTGCCGCGGAGCAGGTCCTCGAACGAGGTCGTCGGGTCGGCGAAGGGATCCGCCGGGACGGCCGGGGGGCGGCCGGCGACCAGGTCGGCGAGCTCGCCTGCCGCGCGGCGCACCCGGCCGGAGAGGCCGGGGCCGGCGTCGGTGCCGCCCGCCCAGTCCTCGGGCGCGGCGAAGACCGCGGTCGGGACCACCGTCGCGCGCAGGTAGGCGAAGAGCGGACGCATCGCGTGCTCGAGCGCCAGCGAGTGCCGGGCGGTGCCCGCCGTCGCCCCCAGCAGCACGGGCCTGCCGGTGAGGGCGTCCTTGTCTAGCACGTCGACGAAGGTCTTGAACAGCCCGCTGTAGGACGCCGAGAAGATCGGGGTCACGGCGATGAGCCCGTCGGCCCCGGTCACCGTGTCGACCGCGCGGCGGAGCCCCTCGTTCGCGAAGCCGGTCAGCAGGTTGTCGGCGAGGTCGCGGGCGTGCTCGCGCAGCTCGACGACCTCGACGGTCGCGGTGATGCCGCGGTCGGCCAGCGCGGCTTGCGCGGCCGCGGTCAGCCGGTCGGCCAGCAGCCGGGTCGACGACGGGTTGCTCAGCCCGGCGCTGACGACGGCGAGGGTGCGCGTGCTCATCGGACCTCGATCTCCTCACGGGCCTGGCCCGTGACGCTGTCGCCATCGGCGTGCACGGTGGCGTCCTTCGCCCCGCCGGCCGCGGCGACGCGGGAGGCGTGGGTGGGGGCGTCCGGCACGTGCGCCGGCTTGAGAGCGGCGAACTCGCGGCGCAGCACCGGCACGACCTCCTCGCCGAGGATGTCCAGCTGTTCCAGCACCGTCTTCAGCGGCAGGCCGGCGTGGTCGATGAGGAACAGCTGCCGCTGGTAGTCCCCGACGTAGTCGCGGAAGCCCAGCGTGCGCTCGATCACCTGCTGCGGGCTGCCCACGGTCAGCGGCGTCTGGGTGCTGAACTCCTCGAGCGACGGGCCGTGGCCGTAGACCGGGGCGTTGTCGAAGTAGGGGCGGAACTCGTCCACCGCGTCCTGGCTGTTCTTGCGCATGAACACCTGCCCGCCCAGGCCCACGATCGCCTGGTCGGCGCTGCCGTGGCCGTAGTGCTCGAAGCGGCGGCGGTAGAACTCCACCATCCGCTGGGTGTGCTCCGCCGGCCAGAAGATGTGGTTGTGGAAGAAGCCGTCGCCGTAGTACGCGGCCTGCTCGGCGATCTGCGGGGAGCGGATCGAGCCGTGCCACACGAACGGCGGGACGCCGTCCAGGGGCCGGGGCGTGGAGGTGAAGCCCTGGAGCGGGGTGCGGAACCGCCCCTGCCAGTCGACGACGTCCTCGGTCCAGAGCCGGCGCAGCAGCGCGTAGTTCTCCACCGCCAGCTCGATCCCGTTGCGGATGTCCTGCCCGAACCACGGGTAGACCGGTCCGGTGTTGCCGCGGCCCATCATGAGGTCGACCCGGCCGTCGGCCAGGTGCTGCAGCATCGCGTAGTCCTCGGCGATCTTCACCGGGTCGTTCGTGGTGATCAGCGTCGTCGACGTCGACAGCTGCAGCCTCTGCGTCCGCGCCGCGATCCACGCCAGCGTGGTCGTGGGGGAGGAGGAGAAGAACGGCGGGTTGTGGTGCTCGCCGAGGGCGAAGACGTCGAGCCCGACCTCCTCGGCCTTCTGGGCGATGGTCAGCACCGCCTTCAGCCGCTCCGCCTCGGTGGGGGTGCGGCCGGTCGTGGGGTCGGTGGTGATGTCGCTGACGGTGAAGACGCCGAACTGCATCTCGATCTCCAAACTGGTTGAGAGTGCAATCATCTCAGCCGGGTCAACGCGGCGTACCGCGGCTCTATGCCCGGTCGCCCCTCCGGGTGGCCAGCGCCGGTGAAAGCGATAAGTAACCGATCCGGCACGCCCTGCCGTGGCGCCACCGGGGTGCCCGCGACACGGGTCACGGAGCAATCACGGCCGCCCGCGCGCCGTGTGGCCCTCTGGCAGATTCCGCTTCACCTACTTCCCAGGGGGGCCATCCGGATGCTCCGGCGTGTCGAGTTCGTCGCCAACCGTGCCCAGGACGAGGGGGTGCCGCCGGACGGGAGCGCTCCGCGGCCCTCGCAGCCGGCGAGCGATCTGGAGGCCTTGCTGGACCACCGGCCCACCTTCCGGGGCTCCGTGCGTGGCTACGACCGGCTCCAGGTCGACAACTACGTCGCCTGGGCCGAGGGCGAGCTCGCCGCCGCGCACCGCGAGCGCGAGCACCTGCTGGACCGGGTCGTCGCCTGCGGCACCGAGCTGGAGATCTCCCGGCGGCTGCTCGCCGAGCAGCCGGTCGGTCGGGACCGTCCGGTGGTCAGCGCACGGGTGGGGGAGGTGCTGCGGCTGGCCGAGGACCAGGCGGCGCAGGTGCTGGACGCCGCCGAGGCCGAGGCGGCGCAGCTGCGGGCCGATGCCCGCCTGGAGGCCGACGCCCGGCTGCGCAAGGCGCACGAGATCAAGGAGCTGGCCATCGACGTCGCCGACCAGCTCCGCGTGAACGCGCAGCGGGACCGGGCCGAGGGTGCAGCCGTCCTGGAGAAGGCCCGCGCCGACGCCGAGGAGCTGCTGCGCGCCGCGGCGGCCGAGCGGGACCGGCTGGCCGCCGAGGCCGCAGCGGAGCGGGACCGGCTGGCCGCCGAGGCCGCGACGGAGCGGGAGCGCGTCGCGGAGCAGGCCCGGCGCGACCGGGCCGCTGCCGAGGAGGCGGCCGGCGCCCGCCTGGCCGCGGTGCGCGTGGAGTTCGAGGACCTGTGCCGGCAGCGCGACCAGGCCCGGGAGTCGCTGCGGTGCCTGACCGACCGGATCGGCGCGGCCCTGCAGGCGGTCGGTGTCCCGCCGGCCGAGGAGCTGGCGCTGCTGGGCGCACGGCGCGAACCCGTCGCGGGCTGACGGCGCGGCGCTTCCGCGCCGGTGGCGTGACCCGCGCCGCGTGATGAGAGGCTGATCCCGACGGTGATCGCGCCGGCGCTCGCCAACAGGGAGGTCAGTGGTGGACGAGGTCCGTGAGGTCGTTCAGGTCGAGGGTGGCGTCGTCGTCGGGCACGACGGTTCCAAGTGTGCGCAGGAAGCGCTGCGGTGGGCCGGTCGGCTGGCCCACCGCGCCGACGTCGACCTGCACGTGGTGCGCGCCTGGTCGATGACGACCGCACCGCGGCCCGCGACCTGGGAGCCGGGCTACGTGCCGCCGCTGCCCGACTGGGAGCAGGCGGTGCACGACGAGCTCACCGCGCACGTGGCCGCGGCCGGTCTGGACCCCGCGGTGCGGGTCACCGGCCACGTCGTCCACCGCGCGCCGGTGCCCGGCCTGCTCGCCGCCGCCGAGGGGGCGGCCCTGCTGGTGGTCGGTGCGCGTGGCCGCGGTGGCTTCTCCGGGCTCCTGCTCGGCTCGGTCAGCGACCAGCTGGTCCACCACGCCGCCTGCCCGGTCACGGTGGTGCGCACCGGGGCCCAGGGGCGGGACTTCACCGCCGACGAGGTCGGCGCCGCCGTCGGGGAGTGACCCCGGCGGCCCGGGGCGGGCGTCGGGCAGACTGCCGCTGACCTGCGGACCCACCGCGGGCAGGCGGCGGGAGGAGACGCGCGTGCGCGACTTCGCGGGCACGACGGTGGTACCGGTCGGCGAGGGGCCGGAGGACGTGCTCGTCGACGCGGCTGGGCGGGTCTACACCGGTCTGGCCGACGGCCGGGTCGTGCGCACGGCAGGACCGGGCGCCCCGGTCGAGACGGTCGCCCGCGTGCCGGGCCGTCCGCTGGGCCTGGAGTTCCTCGGGGCGGACGAGCTGCTGTTGTGCGCGTCCGACGCCGGGCTGCTGGCGGTCTCGCTGGCCGACGGGGCGGTGCGGACGCTGGTCGACCGGGTGGCCGGCCGCCGGCTGGAGGCGGTGAACAACGCAGCCGTCGCCGCGGATGGCACGATCTACTTCACCGACTCCTCCCAGCGGTTCCGCATCCCGCAGTGGCGGGCGGACCTGGTCCGGCGGACCGCCAGCGGCCGGCTGTTCCGCCGCACCCCCGACGGCACCGTGACCGAGCTGCTCGGCGGGCTGGAGTTCGCGAACGGGGTCGCGCTCGCCGCGGACGAGTCCTGGGTGGCGGTCGCCGAGACCGGCGCGGCGCGGCTCCGGCGAGTGTGGCTGACCGGCGCCCGGGCCGGCGCGAGCGAGGTGTTCGTCGACGACCTCCCCGGCCACCCCGACAACATCGCGCTGGGATCCGACGGGCTGGTGTGGATCACCCTCCCCAGCCCGCGCGTCGCGGCGCTGGCCGCCATCCACCGGCTGCCCGCACCGCTGCGGGCGCTGCTGAGCGCGCTGCCGCCGGCTCTGCAGCCCAGCCCCGGCCGGACGCTGGGGGTGCTCGCCGTCGACGAGCACGGGGCGACGGTGCACCGGTTCAGCGGGGAGATCCCCGGGTTCTAGATGCTCACCGGGGTGCGCGAGTCCGGCGGCACCCTGTGGTTCGGCAGCCTCACCGGCAGCACGGTGGCCACGGTCGCCGTCTGACGGCCGGGATCAGTCCGGCGCCGTCGTGCCGTAGACGGCGGGGAGCCAGATGCCGAGCAGGACCTCGACGACATCCTGCTCGGCGACAGCGGGGCCGTCCCCGCTGAAGGTGGCGTAGAGCACCCGCTCGTTCATCGAGGTCAGGGCGACGGCGAGGTCGCGCGCAGCCGGCCCCGGCGGCGCGGCCCCCCGCGCGCGCTCGGCGTCGATCGCCGCCGCCGAACGCTGCACCCAGCGCTCGAGCACCGCCGACCACAGCGCGCGCACCTCGTCGTTGGTGGAGCGGGCCTGCGCCCAGGCGACGGTGAGCGAACGGTGGGTCCGGAAGGTGTCGTAGTAGGCGCCGATCGCGCGTGCCCAGCCGTCCCGCGCCCCGGCCGCCGGGGTGTCGAACGCCCGGCGCATCGCCGTGTCGGCCTCGGCCACGACGCGATCGAGCAGCGAGAGCAGTACCGCGTCCTTCGACGAGAAGTAGAAGTAGAACGTCGGGCGGGAGATGCCGGCGCCGCGCGCGAGGTCGTCGACCGAGATGGCCGCCAACGGCCGTTCGGCGAGGAGGCGCTCGGCGGTGGCGAGGATCGCGAGCTCCCGGTCGTCGCCGGAGGGCCGGACTGGACGCCGTCCCCGCCCAGCGGCGGGCACATGACTCGCGGCAGCCGGCACGGAGCGGAGGATAGCCGCACGCGGCCCCGGCTCGACACCCCGTTGACTCCCTCGACACTGCGTCGATAGCGTCGGCGGGCCACCCGCGGCACGGGGTGCGGCCGAACGGCCCGGCGGAGCGAACCGGAGAGTGCTGCATGACCACCGAGCACGTGGACGTCCTGATCGTCGGCGCCGGGCTCTCCGGTGTCGGGGCCGCCTGCCACCTGGAACGGGAGCGGCCGGGGACCAGCTACGCGGTCCTGGAGTCGCGGGCGGCGCTGGGCGGGACCTGGGACCTGTTCCGCTACCCGGGCATCCGGTCGGACTCGGACATGTTCACCCTGGGCTACTCCTTCCGCCCGTGGCGGGAGCCCGAGTCGATCGCCGACGGGCCGACCATCCGCCGGTACATCGAGGAGACCGCCCGCGAGTACGGCGTCACGGAGAGGATCCGCTACCACCATCGCGTCGTGTCGGCGGAGTGGTCGAGCGCCGAGGCCCGCTGGGCGGTCACCGCCGAGCGCGCCGACACCGGCGAGACGGTCACCCTCACGTGCACGTGGCTGTCGGTCTGCTCCGGCTACTACCGCTACGACCAGGGGTTCCGGCCGGAGTTCCCGGGCGAGCAGCGCTTCCGGGGGCAGCTTCTCCACCCGCAGCACTGGCCCGAGGGCATCGACCTGACCGGCAAGCGGGTCGTCGTCGTCGGTAGCGGCGCCACCGCGGTCACGCTGGTGCCCAACCTGGCGGAGCAGGCCGAGCACGTGACCATGCTGCAGCGCACGCCCAGCTACGTCATGTCGCTGCCCGGCCGTGACCCGATCGCGCAGAAGCTGCGGGCGCGGCTGCCGGAGCGGGTGGTCTACTCGGTCGTGCGGTGGAAGAACGTGCTCACCAGCACCGCGCTCTACCAGCTCAGCCGGCGCCGGCCGGCCCTGGTCCGCTCGCTGATCCGTCGCATGACGCAGAAGCAGCTGCCGGGGGTCGACGTCGACACGCACTTCAACCCGCCCTACGACCCCTGGGACCAGCGGCTGTGCCTGGTGCCCGACGGAGACCTGTTCCGAGCCCTCCGCCGGGGCGCGGCGTCCATCGTCACCGACCGGATCGCGACCTTCACCGAGGAGGGGATCGAGCTGACGTCGGGCGAGCACCTGGCGGCCGACGTCGTCGTCACCGCGACCGGCCTGAACCTGCTGCCGGTCGGCGGGATGCGGATCGTGGTCGACGGGGAGCCGGTCGAGCTGCCCGAGCGGGTGTCCTACAAGGGCATGATGCTCTCCGGCGTGCCCAACTTCGCCATGGTCATCGGGTACACGAACGCCTCGTGGACCCTCAAGGCCGACCTGGTCAACCGCTACGTCTGCCGCCTGCTGGACCACCTCGACGAGCACGGCTACGCGTCGGCCACGCCGGTCGCCCCGCCGGAGGGCGGGGGAGCGCCCTTCCTCGACCTCGCGGCGGGCTACGTCCAGCGCAGCCTCGCCGGCCTGCCGCAGCAGGGGCGCCGCACACCCTGGCGGCTGCACCAGAACTACCTGCGGGACGTCGCCATGATGCGCCGGGGCTCGCTCGAGGACGAGGGCATGACCTTCCAGCCGCGCGTGCCCGCAGCCGCCCACGCGGATCGGGTCGTGGCCTGATGGGGCCCTACGCCTTCGCGGGCGGGACGGCGGTCGTCACGGGCGCCGCCAGCGGGATCGGCGAGGCGCTGGCCGCGCAGCTGGCCGACCGGGGCAGCCACCTGGTGCTGCTGGACCGCGACGCCGACCGGCTGGCGGCGGTGGCCGGGCGGATCGCCGCCGACCACCCGGCCCTGCGCGTGGCGACGCACGTGGTCGACCTGGCCGACGACGAGGCGACCGCGCGGGTGGCCCGGACGCTGGTGGCCGAGCACCCCGAGACCACGCTGCTGGTCAACAACGCGGGGGTCGCCCTGGGCGGTCGCTTCGACCAGATCGGGCTGGCGGACTTCGAGTGGGTCCTGGCGGTGAACCTGCGCGCCGTCGTCCGCCTCACCCACATGCTGCTGCCCGTGCTGAAGACCCACCCCGGCGCCCACGTCGTCAACGTCTCCAGCGTCTTCGGCATCTTCGCCCCGGCCGGGCAGGTCGCGTACGCGACGAGCAAGTTCGCCGTCCGCGGGTTCAGCGAGGCGCTCCGCCACGAGCTCGCCGACGACGGCATCGGCGTCACGGTCGTCCACCCGGGTGGGATCCGGACGCGGATCGCCGAGAGCGCCCGCACCGGCGCGGGCGTCTCGGTGGAGGAGTACGAGAAGGGGCGGGCGCAGTTCACCAAGCTGCTGCGGATGCCGCCGGAGGACGCCGCCGCCCGCATCGTGGCGGCCGTCGAGCGCCGCCGCCCCCGGCTGCTGATCGGCTGGAGCGCCACGGTGCCCGACGTGCTGGTCCGCCTGCTGCCCGGCACCTACTGGCGGCTGATCGCTCGCCGGGCGACCGCGGCGCGGCCGAGGGGCTGAGCGCCGGAAAAGGTATTGCCGGTGCCAGTAGAACGGGGACGTGACCGACCCCTCCTGCCGGATCGTCGAGCTCGGCCCCGACGACGACCTCTTCCCCTCCTGGTGCGAGGTGTGGGCCGCCTCCGGCCGGGCCGCCCGGCCGCAGGACCCGCCCCGGCCGGCGCAGGAGGACGTCGCGCTGGGGCGGGAGCTCGTCGCGCCCGGTGGCTCCCGGGACGGCACCCACCGGGCCGCCCTGGTGGACGGCGCGGTCGCCGGCGCGCTCCGGCTGATCCTCCCGCGCAAGGACAACCCGACGCTGGCGGTGGTGGACCTCGCGGTGCACCCGGCCTCCCGGCGCCGTGGCCTCGGGAGAGCGCTGCTGGCCGAGGCCCGGGTACTCGCCGCCGCGCACGGCCGCAACTCGCTGGTGAGCGAGGTGGACGAGCCCGGCCCCGGGGCGCCGGGCCGCGCCTTCGCCGAGCGGCACGGCTGGTCCTGCGACCTGGTGGAGACCCGCCGGGAACTGGTGCTGCCGGTCGACGAGGACCGGCTGGGGGCGCTCGAGGCCGCGGCCGGCGCCGGGTACGAGATCGTCACCTGGCGGGACCGCACCCCGGACGCGCTGCTGGCCGACCGGGCGCTGCTGGAGCGGCGCATGACCACCGACGCACCCCACGGCGATCTGCCGGTGGGGGAGGAGGAGTGGGACGGGGACCGGATCCGCGAGTACGAGCGGACCCACGTCGCCCGGGGCCGGACGGTGCTCAGCGCGGGCGCGGTGATCGGCGGCCGGCTGGTCGGCTTCACCGACCTGCAGATCCCGCTCGCCCAGCCGGCGCTCGCCCACCAGGGCGGCACGCTGGTGCTCCGTGAGCACCGGGGGCACCGGCTCGGCGCCCGGATGAAGGTGGCCGTGCTGCGGGAGCTGGCAGCGGGGTTCCCCGGCGTCCGGCGGGTCAGCACCTACAACTCCGAGGGCAACACGCCCATGGTCGCGGTCAACGAGGCGCTGGGTTTCCGCCCCGCCGGCGCGCTGTCGTCCTGGTCGACCCGCCTCTGAGCCGGGCGGTCCCACCGCCGCCGGCCGCGTGCGGTTGACTGCCGGGGTGGATCGTTCCATCCCTGCGGAGTTCGTCCGCGCCCACACCCGGCCGGTCCGGCCGGACCTGGTGCCCGAGGTGGAGCTGCTGGTCGCCGCCGACGTCGTCGCCCTGTGGGAGGCGATGGAGGCCGAGCACGGGCGCACCTCCACGGACCCGCCGTTCTGGGCCGCGGCCTGGCCGGGCGGCCAGGCGCTGGCCCGCCACGTGCTCGACCACCCCGGCCTGGTGGCCGGGCGCACCGTGCTGGACCTGGGGGCGGGCAGCGGCCTGGTCGCGGTCGCGGCGGTCCTGGCCGGCGCGACCGCGGTGCTCGCCAGCGACGTCGACCCGTTCGCGCTGACCGCGATCGCCGTCAACGCCGAGCGGAACGGCACCCCGGGCATCACGCCCGCCGGCGACGTGCTCGGGGGCGAGCCGCCCGACGTCGCGGTCGTCCTCGCCGGCGACGTCTGCTACGACCGGGAGATGACCGACCGGGTGCTGCCCTTCCTCGAGGCGGCCCGGGCCGGCGGTGCCGAGGTGCTGATCGGTGATCCCGGGCGGGTGTACCTCCCCGAGGACCGGCTGGAAGCGCTGGCGGTCTACGACGTGCCCGACACCGAGCCGTCGCCCACCGGGCCGGTGCCGGTGCGCCGGACCACGGTCTGGCGGCTCCCCTGACGGTCACCTCCCGTTCCTTTTCCCGCCAGGGGATTGTCACGAACGGATAACGCTGGTTACCGTGGGTCCCGCCCGGCCGGTCGTTCTCTCCCCATCCGGGGGAGGTCCGCCGGGCGCCGCCGAGTCGCCCGCCGAGGGCGAGCCGGGGACCCACCGAAGTACTGGGGTGAATCGCGCGCCGGGGCACGTCCTGGCGCGGGTAGGGCCGCTTCCCGCCCGAATCCGTCAGCTAACCCGGTAGGCGGCACGACGGAAGAAACGGAGAGCCGCCGCATGGCGAGCCTGCGGGCCCACCTTGCACGGAACCGCAGCCGGTACGGAGCCTCGCGCGCGCCTTCCCCGCGCTGAGCGCCCGGGCGTACGCCCGACACCGCTGCCCCTCGACCATCCCCGCAGCAGTTCCCGCCGCCGTCGCCGGCCCTGCCGCCCCCTGCCCCTGGAGCAGTTCCTCCCCATGAACCTTCGCGCCACCTCGATCACCCGTGCTCTCCGCCCCACGACCGGGCGCCGTTCGACGAAGACGGTCCGCCGTTCCGCGCTGCTGCTCCTGGCGGTCGCCGCGGCAGGCGGCCTGCTGGCCAACGGCGTCGTCGCCGACGAGCCGGTCGCCCAGGCCGAGCCGGAGCTGGCCTCCGTCAGCGTCGCCGAGCAGCTCGGCATCACCGACGAGACCCCCGCGCCCGACGTGACGGTGGCCGCGGCCGACACCCTCGGCCAGCTGGCCGCGAGCCGCAGCGAGCGCGCGGCCGAGCAGGCCGCCGCAGCGGAGGCGCGGGCCGCGGCCGAGCAGGCCGAGCTGGACCGCCGTGCCGCCGAGGAGGCCGCCCGCCGCGCCGCCGAGGAGGAGGCCGCGCGCAAGGCCGCTGCCGAGGAGGCCGCCCGCAAGGCCGCTGCCGAGGAGGCCGCCCGCGTGCAGGCGGCCCGGGAGCAGGCCGCCCGCACCCCGGCGCCGGCCGCACCAGCCCCGGCCCCGGCCCCGGCTCCGGCTCCTGCCCGGAGCGCTCCCGCGCCGGCCGCCGCGGCCCCGGCCGGCTCCTTCCAGGAGTACGCGATGGGCAAGCTCGGCGGCTCGGGCAGCGAGTTCAGCTGCCTGGAGAGCCTGTGGGGCAAGGAGAGCGGGTGGAACCCGAACGCCCAGAACCCGCGGAGCACCGCCTACGGCATCGCGCAGTTCCTCGACTCCACCTGGGCCGGGACCGGCATCGCCAAGACCTCCGACGGCTACCGGCAGATCGACGCCGGCCTGATCTACATCAACAACCGCTACGGCTCCCCGTGCGGCGCGTGGTCGCACTCCCAGGCCACCGGCTGGTACTGAGCGGGCCTCTGCCCCCGCCCCTCGCCCGCGCGGGGCGGGACCCTGCGGCGAGGCCGTTCCAGCACGTCACCACGCTCGGGGTGGTCTTCGGACGGGGGCGTCCCCGCTGAGGCATTGGAGGCTTTACCTGCGTCGTCGGCCCCGAGGACGCAGGTAAAGCTTCCAATGCCCGGGGTCGGCTCAGCGCAGCCGAGCCTCGGCTCCAGGCCTAAGGTCGGTGCAGCGTGCACGGAGGGGGAGCGATGACCGAGGCCGACGACGCCGACCGGACCACCCCGCAGAGCGGGATCGTCGGGCGGTCGATCGACGAGTTCGTGAACCAGCTGCGGTTCTTCTCCGACCGCGCCCGCAACCTCGCCGGGAATGCGACGTCCCGCCTCCCGCTGCCGGCCCTGCCCAGCCCGCCCGGGGCGATGTCGGCGGCCCAGCTGCGCGCCGTCAAGGAGATGGTGACCGCGCAGCGCACCTCGATCGCCGCCATGCGCGCTCAGCTCGACGCGTTCGACCAGCAGCTCGCCGTCTTCGAGCGGATCCTCGACCCCCTGGTCGAGTGGAGCACGACCTGGGCGCGGCTGGAGGAGGCCGTCGGCGACATCGTGCGCCGGGAGCCGCCCGTCGAGCAGTGACGGTCAGCCCGCCAGCGACCTGACGAGCAGCACCGCGCCGGAGAGCAGGCACAGCACCAGGGCGGCGCGGCGCATGGCCGGCAGGGCCAGCCGCCGGCGCAGGGGTCCGGCGAGGAGGAAGCCGGTCAGCACGAACGGCACCAGCCCCGCACCGGTGAGCAGCCCGCCCCCGTCGAGCTCGCCGCCGGCGACCAGCACGCCGAGGGACAGCAGCGTCGTCCCGACGAAGAACACCGACAGGTTCGCCCGCTGGGCGGCCGGGGTGGGCGCGCGGTAGGTGACCACCAGGGGCGGTCCGGGCGTCGCCGCGACAGTCGAGAGCGTCCCGGAGGCGAAGCCGGCGACGGTGAGCGCGCGCCGCCCGCCCGGCAACCGCACCCCGGCGAGCGACGCGCCACAGGCGAGCAGCACGACGACAGCAACCGTTATCCCCAACAACCGGCCGTCGATGACCTGCACCAGCCCCAGGCCAGCGACAACGCCGGGGGCCGAGGCGAGCATCGCACCGCGGAGGTTGTCGAGCTCCAATGCGGACCGTTCGCGCCACACCACCGGCAGCAGCGCGGTCAGCGTGCCCACCAGCAGCGGGCCGGGCACGAGAGCGGGCTGCACCAGCAGCACCAGCGGTCCGGCGAGGAGGCCGAAGCCCATGCCGGTCGCCGTCTGGACGACGGACGCCACCAGCACCGCCAGGCCGCACGCCAGGAGTGCGAGCGGGTCGGTGGCCAGCTCCACGCTCAGTAGCCGTCGTCCTCGTCCTCCGGCGGACGACGACGGAGCAGGCCGGTGACCGAACCCACCCGGCTCTGCGCCTGGCGCAGCCCGTGGACCAGGGGCATGAGGTCGTCGTGGATCCGGCGCAGCGTCTCGGGCACGGTGTCGACGGCGGGGTCGTCGAGCACGCGACCGACCCGCTCGATGCCGGGGCGCAGCGCCCGCACCGGCTCCTCCAACTCCTCGAGCAGGCTCTCCAGGCGTTCGGTGATCCGCTGCGCGGAGGCGATCGTCTCCCGGGCGGACGTGGTGGCGGCGGTCAGCTCGCGGACCGTGCCGTTGAGGTCGGCCAGCGTCCGGGGGAGCTGGGAGAGCGCCTCGGTCTGGGCCTGGAGCAGCGCGAGCAGCTCGCCGAACCCGGGGATGCGGGGCATGCCGAGACCGCGGAAGGGATCCACCTGGCAACCGTCGGCGACCGGTGCCGCGGGCGCAACCCGGCGACCGGGCGTAGCGCCGGCGACCGGCCGCGCCGGGCGGTGGGGACCCTTGCGCGCGGTCGATCAGGCGGCGTCGGTGAACGCGACGCGCGCCCACCGGTCGAGCGCCAGCAGCTGCCAGGCCCGCTGGACGAGCGGAGGCGCGTCGCGCAGCTCCACCCGGACTCCGGCGTCGGCCAGGGACCGGGCCCAGCGGGCGATCGCCCGGCAGCCGGCCACGTCGGCGAACCGGAGCCCGGAAAGATCCAGGGTGCAGGCGTCGCCCTCGATCGGGACGGCCCCCAGGATCCCCGCCAGCCGCTCCGCGCAGGCGACGTCGAGGTCCCCGACCAGCGCAATCCCGTACCGGTCGACGTAGGCGCGGAAGGCCGGCGGCGCGGACGGTGCGCTGAGCTGCGCCGCCGGGCGCACGTGGTCGCACCCCCGCGGCGACGCGCCCTCGCTCAGCGGAACGTGCGCGTGCATGTGCACAGCGTAGGCGCTTCGGGGGCGGCGGGCCAGGCCGAACGGCTCACAGCGCCTTGAGGATCGCCTCCACCTGCTCCCGGGCGTCGCCGAAGAGCATCCGGCTGTTGTCCCGGAAGAACAGCGGGTTCTGCACGCCGGCGTAGCCCGTGTTCATGGACCGCTTGAACACGACCACGTGCTCGGCCTCCCACACCCGCAGCACGGGCATGCCGGCGATCGGGCTGGTGGGGTCGTCGGTGGCGGCCGGGTTGACGGTGTCGTTGGCGCCGATGACCAGCACCACCGAGGTGTCGGCGAGGTCGTCGTTGATCTCGTCCATCTCCAGGACGACGTCGTAGGGCACCTTGGCCTCGGCCAGGAGCACGTTCATGTGCCCGGGCAGGCGCCCGGCCACCGGGTGGATGCCGAAGCGCACGTCGACGTCCTGCGCACGCAGCTTGCGGGTCAGCTCGGCGACGGCGCTCTGCGCCTGGGCGACCGCCATGCCGTAGCCCGGGGTGATGACCACCGACTTCGCGTTCCGCAGGAGCTCTGCGGTCTCCTCGGCCGAGATCTCGGTGTGCTCGCCGTAGTCCACGTCGGAGGCGGCCGCCGCGCCCTCGTTGCCGAACCCGCCCGCGATGACCGAGAGGAACGAGCGATTCATCGCCTTGCACATGATGTAGGAGAGGTAGGCGCCGGAGGAGCCGACCAGGGCGCCGGTGATGATCAGCAGGTCGTTGCCCAGCAGGAAGCCCGATGCGGCAGCGGCCCAGCCGGAGTAGCTGTTGAGCATCGAGACGACGACGGGCATGTCACCGCCGCCGATCGAGGCCACCAGATGCCAGCCCAGCGCCAGGGCGAGGACCGTCACGACCGACAGCACGAGCAGGTTCGGCTCGACCACGAAGACGACGGTCAGGACGGCGAACAGCGCCAGTGCGCCGAGGTTCAGCCAGTTGCGCCCCGGGAGCATCAGCGGGTTGCTCTTCATGCGCGCGGAGAGCTTGAGGAAGGCGACGATCGAGCCGGTGAAGGTCACCGCGCCGATGAAGACCCCGACCACGACCTCGCCGGAGTGGATGCCGGCCTCGGCCCCGGTGAGCAGGGGGCCACCGTCCTGCGGCTCGACGCCCTCGACCGACAGGTAGCCGTTCCAGCCGACGAGGACTGCGGCCAGGCCGACGAAGCTGTGCAGCAGCGCGATGAGCTCCGGCATGCCGGTCATCTCGACCTTGCGGGCCCGCCACAGACCGATCGCGGCACCGATCGCCACGGCGACGACGAGCAGGGTGAGCCCGACGGCCGAGATGTCCTGCGTGGCCACGCCGATGGTGGCCGCCAGGGCGATCGCCATGCCGGCGATGCCGTAGGCGTTGCCCGCCTTGGCGGTCTCGTGCCGCGACAGCCCGGCCAGGCTCAGGATGAACAGCAGGGCGGCGACGATGTAGGCCGCGGCCGCGGCGCTGGTGGCGGTCATCGCGCGGCCGGGAGGGTGGTGCGGGCCGGAGCGCCCGTGCCGCGGGAGAACATCCCCAGCATCCGGCGGGTGACGGCGAAGCCGCCGAAGACGTTGATGCTGGCCACCAGGGTGGCGATGAAGGCGAGCGCCAGGACGACGCCGTCGCCGCTGCTCAGCTGCAGCAGTGCGCCGACCACGATGATCCCCGAGATCGCGTTGGTCACCGACATCAGCGGGGTGTGCAGGGCGTGGTGCACGGCCCCGATGACGTAGAAGCCGACGACGACGGAGAGCGCGAACACCGTGAAGTGCCCCACCAGCTCGTCGGGGGAGTAGGCGGCCACCAGGAACAGCAGCGCCGCGGCCAGTCCCACGAGGGCGAACCGCCGCGCCGGCGCGGGCGTCTTCTGCGGCACGCTCGGCGCCCCTGCGGTGGCGCCGGCCGGGGGAGCGGGCGGAGGTGGTGGTGCCGCGGAGACCTGTACCGGTGGCGGGGGCCAGGTCTTCTCGCCCGCGCGCACGACGGTGATCGCCCGCTGCACGACGTCGTCGAAGTCCAGGACGAGGTGCCCGTCCTTGGCCGGGGTCAGCAGCTTCAGCAGGTTGACCAGGTTGGTGCCGTACAGCTGGGAGGCCTGCGCGGGGAGCCGGGCGGGCAGGTCGGTGTACCCGATGATCGTGACCCCGTTCTCGGTCACGACCACCTCGTCGGGCACGGAGCCGGCCACGTTGCCGCCCTGTGCCGAGGCCATGTCCACGATCACCGATCCCGAGCGCATGGCGGCGACCATCTCCTCGGTGATCAGCCGCGGGGCGGGCCGGCCGGGGATCAGGGCGGTGGTGATGACGATGTCGACGTCCTTCGCCTGCTCGGCGTACATCTGCGCCGCCCGCCGGTTGAAGTCCTCCCCCATCTCCCGGGCGTAGCCGTCGGCGCTGACCTCCTGCTCCCCCGCGGGGACGGCGACGTACTCACCACCCAGGGAGCGCACCTGCTCGGCCACCTCCGGGCGGACGTCGGTGGCCCGCACGATGGCGCCCAGGCTGGACGCGGTGCCGATCGCGGCCAGCCCCGCCACACCCGCGCCGGCGACCAGGACCTTGGCCGGGGGGACCTTGCCCGCCGCGGTCACCTGGCCGGTGAAGAAGCGGCCGAACACGTTGGCCGCCTCGACGACCGCCCGGTACCCGGCGATGTTGGCCATCGAGGACAGCACGTCCATCGACTGGGCCCGGGAGATCCGGGGCACGGCGTCCATGGCCAGCGCCGTGATCGGGCGGGCGGCGAGCGCGTCCACCAGGTCGGGGTTCAGCGCGGGGGCCAGCAGGCTGATCAGCGTCGCGCCGTCGGCCAGCCGCCCGATCTCGCTCAGCGAGGGGGCGTTCACGCGCAGCACGACCTCCGCACCCCAGGCCTCGGTTCCCGAGCCGACCCGCGCACCGGCCTCCGCGTACGCCTCGTCCGGGAAGCTGGCGGCCGCCCCGGCGCCGGTCTCGACCACGACCTCGTAGCCCAGCCGCACCAGCTGCGTGACCGTCGCCGGGGTCGCCGCCACCCGGGTCTCGCGGGGCCGCGTCTCGCGCGGGACTCCGATCTGCATCGTGGCGCTCCATTCCTCGGTGGGCAGGCCTCGTCGCCTGCTCGCCAGTGCTGGGGTCGTGCGCGGTGCTCGGTTGGTTGGACGGATCTTGCCTGCTGACGCAGGGTCGCGGTGCCCGGCTCCGTGAGTGTGAGGCACGGCACGTCCGCAGCCCGGCCGCGCGGTGACCGACCGTGTGTCCCTCCCCCCGACGGGGGGCTACGCCCCGTTGCCGGGTGCAGACCACCCCCCCGACCCGCCGAAGGTCTCCTGTCGGAGCGGACATGGACGTCCGCGCCGCGGGAGGGGAGGACCGTGTCCGTCAGCATGAACCGGCCCGGCGACGACCGCGTCCCACCGGAGATCGTGACCTCGGTCTTCTACAGCGCCACCGTCAGCGACACCCTCGCCATCGTGGTCGCCGAGATGGTGGCCGGGCGCCCCAGGGTCAGCTGGGGCAACGTCGGTGCCGTGGAACTGCTGGGCTACGGCCTGGACGATCTCCGCGCGCTCCCCGTCGAGCAGCTGTTCCCCAGCCTGGGGGGCGGGGAGCTCAAGCTGCTGCTGCGGCGGGAGCGGACGGCCCGGATGACGCTGCCCGTCCGCACGGCGAGCGGCGCCGCCATCGAGGCCCAGGTGACCACGACGCCCTCGCCCCGGGGCGGGATGTGGACCGTGCGCATCGTCGACACGGCCAACGAGCAGGAGCGCGCGCTCCGGGCGACCGCGGACGCCCACGAGCGCCGCTTCTCCACGCTCACCGAACGGTCGCCGGTGCCGACGCTGCTCTCCGAGCAGGGCATGCGGCTGGCCCACGTCAACGACGCGTTCTGCAGCCTCGTCGGCCGTCGCGCCGAGGAGTTGCTGGGCACCGGCTGGATGGCCACGGTGCACGAGGACGACCTCGACACGGTGATCGAGCAGGTCTCGGCGGCGCTGGACGGCGAGGAGGTCGAGGCGCAGGCCCGCCTGCTCCGCGACGACGGCACCGTGCGCACGACCGTCATCCGATTCGCCCACCTGTTCACCCCGGGCGTGGGCGCGGGATTCGTCGGCACGATCGAGGACATCACCGACCGGCTCGCGTTCGAGGCCACGCTGGCCCACCAGGCCAACCACGACCCGCTGACCGGGCTGCCGAATCGGACGCTGCTGGCGCAGTACGTCGCCGAGCGGTTCGTGCCGGGCGCCGGAACCCTGGCCTGCCTGTTCCTCGACCTGGACAACTTCAAGGTCGTCAACGACTCGCTCGGGCACACCGCCGGCGACGAGCTGCTCACCGAGGTCGCCAGCCGGCTGCGGTCGGTGGTCCGCCCCGGGGACCTGGTGGCGCGGTTCGGTGGCGACGAGTTCGTGGTCGTCTGCGAGGAGGTCGACCAGACGGCCGCGGTCGCGCTCGCCGAGCGGATCACGGCCGAGCTGGCCCGGCCGGTGCGGCTCGGGGGCGTCGACGTCCGCCCCTATGCGAGCGTCGGGGTCACCGTCCAGACCGAGGAGCACACCGGCGCCGAGGAGCTGATCCGGGACTGCGACATCGCCATGTACCAGGCCAAGGCCGGGGGCAAGGGGCGGATCACCGTGCTGGACCAGCGGGCGCGCGAGGAGGCCCGCGACAAGCTGCGCCTGGTCGCCGAGCTGCGGGACGCCATCGAGCGGCGCGACATCACGCTGCTCTACCAGCCGATCTTCAGCACCGAGGACGGCCACCCGGTCGCCGTCGAATCCCTGGCGCGGTGGACGCACCCCGAGCGCGGCCCGATCAGCCCGGCGGTGTTCGTGCCGCTGGCGGAGGAGAGCGGGTTGATCGCCGGCCTGGGGCTGCTGGTGCTCGACGAGACCTGCCGGCAGCTGGCGGAGTGGGACCGCCGCATGGGGGGCGCCGCGCCGCCCCGGGCGAACGTCAACGTCTCGGCCCTGCAGCTGGATGCCAACCTCCCTCCGCAGGTGGCCGACGCTCTCCGGCGGCACGGGCTGGACGCGTCCCGGATCTCCGTGGAGATCACCGAGTCGGCGCTGATGCAGGACCCCGACTCGGCCCGGGAGACCCTGCACCAGCTGCGCGACCAGGGCGTCGAGCTGGCGATCGACGACTTCGGCACCGGCTACTCGTCGCTGGCCTACCTCCGGCACCTGCCGGTGGACTGCCTGAAGGTGGACCGCTCCTTCGTGGCGGAGCTGGCGCACGGCCACACCGAGATCGCCTCCGCGGTCATCGCACTGGCCCGCAGCCTCAACCTGAGCACCGTGGCCGAGGGCGTCGAGACCCCGGAGCAGGCGACCGAGCTCGGCCGGCTGGGTGCCACCTACCTGCAGGGCTTCAGCCTCTGCCCACCCATGACCGGAGCGGACACCGCCGCCTGGTTCGCGACCCACGGAGCGTGCGCCCGATGACCGTGACCCCGCTGCCGGCCCGGGCGGAGGTGCCCCCCGTCTTCGACCTGGAGAAGGTGCTCGCGGGCATCGACACGATGGCGGCCCAGCGCCCCGTGGCGGCGCAGATCGTGTCGGTCGCCAACTCCGACGACACCAGCGCGAAGGCGCTCTCCCACATCCTGGCGTCCGACGTCGCCCTGGCCGGCCGGGTGATGAAGCTGGCCAACTCCGCCTACTTCGGCATGCGCGGACGGGTCACCTCGCTGCAGTTCGCCGTGACGGTGGTCGGCTTCACCACCGTCCGGACGATGGCGACCGTCGCGCTCACGGAGCTGGACGACGAGTCGCGGCTCCCGGAGAACTTCTGGGACGTCACGACCTGCCTGGCGCTGGCGGCCTCGACCTTGGCCCAGCGGTTCGGTGAACGCTCGCAGGAGGCGCTCTGCGTGGGCCTGCTCGCCCAGATGGGTGCGGCGCTCCTGCACCACAACGACCCCGAGGGCTACGGGGCGCTGGTGGCCGAGCACCCGGCCTTCGCCGCGCGGCGCACCGCCGAGCTGCACCGCTACGGCATCAACAGCGTGCGGTTGACCGCCGTCGCCCTCGAGCAGTGGGGCTTCCCGCACAGCATGACCAACCGGCTCAACCAGGTCGACGACCTCACATCGGTCGAGGGTGGCCTGCTGCGCGCCGCCTTCGAGGTCGCCGCGCGCCTGACCACCGAGGACTACGAGGCGGTGCCGATCGTGCGGCTCACCTGCGGGCAGGTGCGCGAGGACGACCTGGTGCCGGTGCTCGACTCCGTCCGGGCCGATGCCGACGAGCTCCGCCGGGCGATGCTCGGCGACTGAAAGAGGACCCCCTCCTCCCCACCCTTCGCAGGCTCAGGGCGGGACCCGGGAGGGGGCCACGCGACGGAGCCCCGCCCCCCGGGATGGGGGACGGGGCTCCGTCGGCCCCCTGCAGGGCCCCGCTGCGAGCGTGCGAGCGGTGGGGGGCAGGGGGTGTTTCTTCAGACCGCGTAGGGCGCGCCCAGCGGGTCGACGGTCTCCCGCTCGCCCACGGTGCGGGCCAACCGGGCGGCGGCGAAGTCGCCGTCGCCGAGCAGGTGGTCGATGGCGGTGAGCCGGCTGGTGTAGTGCCCGACGGAGTACTCCGCCGTCACGCCGATGCCACCGTGCAGCTGGATGGCCTCCTTGCCGACGTGCCGACCGGCGCGGCTGGTCTGCAGCCGGGCCCGGTCGGCGGCGGAGACGACGTCGCCGCCGGCATCCGTGACCATCGACGCCCACAGCGCGGTGCTCCGGGCCAGCTCCAGGGACACGTACATGTCCGCCGCGCGGAAGGTGAGCGCCTGGAACTTGTTGAGCGTGACCCCGAACTGCTTGCGGGTCTTGAGGTACTCCGCGGTGATCCGCAGCGCGGTGTCCATCGCCCCGATCGCCTCGTGGCTGTAGGCGATGCGCGCCTCGGCCAGCGCCCGCTCGATCGCGGCCGTCTGGTCTCCGCCGGTACCGAGCAGGGCCGCCGGGGTGCCGTCGAAGCGGACGTTGGCGGCGCGGGTGCCGTCGTGGGTGCGGTAGCCGGTGCGGGTCAGACCCGCGGCGTCGCCCTGCACCACGAACAGCCCCGTGCCGCCGTCCACCGCGGCGGAGACGACGAGGACGTCGGCGCGGGCGCCGGTGGGCACCGGCTCCTTGACGCCGGTCAGGGTCCACCCGTCGCCGGACTGCGCGGCGGTGACCGCCGACGCCGACGCGCTCCACCGCGTGCCGATCTCCGCGTGGGCGAAGGCCGGCACGCAGGTGCCCTCGGCGATGGCCGCGAGGAGCTCGCCCTTCTGCTCGTCGGTGCCGACGGCGGCGATCAGCCCACCGGCCAGCACGACCGCCTCGATGAACGGCTCCGGGGCGATGACCCGGCCCATCTCCTCGGCGACGATCGCCACCTCGATCGGCCCGGCGCCCATGCCGCCGTGCTCCTCGGCGAAGGGCAGACCGAGCAGCCCCATCTCGGCCAGCCGCGACCAGGTCTTCTCGTCGAAGCCCGGGTCGTTCGCGACCACCTTGCGACGCTGCTCGCTGTCGGCGTACGTGCGCGCCAGCAGGCCGCGCACGGCCTCCCGCAGGTCGTTCTGCTCGCTGTCGAAGTCGAAGTTCACGTCAGATCACAGCCCCAGGATCGTGCCGGCGATGATGGTGCGCTGAACCTCGTTGGAGCCTCCGTAGATGGAGACCTTCCGGTAGTTCAGGTAGTGCGGCGTCGCGACGCGCGCCCAGTCCGGCACGTCGGAGCCCTCCTCGGCGAACGAGGCGACCGAGAGCGGGCCGGCGATGTCGACCAGCAGCTCGGTGGCGGCCTGCTGCAGCTCCGACCCCTTGAGCTTGAGCACCGACGAGGCCGGGTGCGGCTTGCCGTCGGCGGAGTTGGCGACGACGCGCAGCGCGGTGAGCTCCAGGGCCACCACCTCGTTCTCGATCTCGGCGATCCGCCGGGCCATGAACGGGTCCTCCAGCAGCGGGCGGCCGTCGACGGTGATCTCGCGGGCGTAGTCCTTCGCCTGGGCGAGCATCTTCTTGGTCGCGCCCACGCGGGCGATGCCGACGCGCTCGTTGCCGAGGAGGAACTTGGCGTAGTCCCAGCCGCGGTTCTCCTCGCCGATGAGGTTCTCGGCGGGGACGCGCACGTCCTCGAAGAACACCTCGTTGACCTCGAAGCCGCCGTCGATGAGCTCGATGGGGCGGAGCGTGACGCCGGGGGTGTCCATCGGGAAGACCAGCATCGAGATGCCGCGCTGCTTCTTCTCCGCGGTCGGGTCGGTGCGGACCAGGCAGAAGATCCAGTCGGCGTGCTGGCCCAGGGTCGTCCAGGTCTTCTGCCCGTTGACCACCCAGTCGTCGCCGTCGCGGACGGCGGTGGTGCGCAGCGAGGCGAGGTCGGAGCCGGCGTCGGGCTCGGAGAAGCCCTGGCACCACCAGATGTCGAGGTTCGCCGTCTTGGCGAGGAAGCGCTCCTTCTGCTCCTGGTTGCCGAAGGCGGCGATGACCGGGCCGATCATGCTGGTGTTGAAGGCCAGCGGCTCGGGGACGCCGGCCAGCTGCATCTCCTCGCGCCAGATGTGGCGCTGCAGGGGCGTCCAGTCCCGGCCGCCCCACTCGACCGGCCAGTGGGGCACGGCCAGGCCCGCGGCGTTGAGCGCGCGCTGGGCCTCGACGTACTCCTCCTTGGTCACGTGCCGGTGGGACGTGACCTTGTCGCGGATCTCCTGCGGCACCTGGGTGGTGAAGAAGGTCCGCATCTCCTCCCGGAAGGCCTCGAGCTCCGGGGACAGCTGCAACCGCATCGGTCCTCATTTCCTGACGGCGGCACTCGTCGTCGCGCCCGCCGTCTCGACGTGTGCCTCGGACGATCCCACATGCGGTACCGGCCAGTAGATGCGGCACCCCCGGCGGGGCGAAAAGCGGGCGGCACCGGTTCCCGGAGAGGACTCCCCCCGGGAACCGGTGCCGCTGCCCGCGCTCTAGGACAGGGTCGACCAGAACGCGCAGTCGGCCTCGGCGGCGACGTCGACCGGGCCGATCCCCCCGTCGGAGGCGATGTCGAGGCCCTGGACGTCGGCCGGGGCCCGGTACCGGGTCCACGTCGGGACGCCGGGGCCGTTGGGGTTGCCGTGGGCCGCGAAGTTCGTCCAGTAGCGCACCATCGCCGTGGACAGCTGCTCCTGTTCGGCGTCCAGCCCGTCGCCGAACAGCCCCGGGAACAGGTACGGCAGCTCGGTCGCGTGCTGCGCGTCCTCCGGGTACGCCGGGTACGGGAAGTCCAGCAGCGGGTCGGCCGTCTCGTCGCGGAACTGGTAGGCGAACACCGGGGCCGGCACCGGGGGACGGGCCAGCGTGTCGTAGGCGTCGACGTGCTCGCACGTCGACAGCGCGCTGCCGGCGTCGCTGTTGACGGCGGCCAGGGCGCGCAGCGGTGAGGGGTAGGCGCTCGCCGGGTACTGCGCCAGGACGGCTCCGGCGCCCTCGCCGAAGACGCTGCCGAGGACGACCCGGTAATCGGCCTCGGTGAAGCCGTCGGCGTCGTTCGCCAGCGCTGCCACGGCCGGGTTCAGCGGCGTGAACAAGGTGTTCTCGTCGCTGAGGTTGCCGTGCATGACCGGCACGCGCGCGTGGTCGCCGGCCGCGATCGCCTCGGCCGGCTGCACCGGCAGCGCCGATCCGCCGACGACGAAGGAGCCGCCCGGCCAGGCGGTGAGCAGCTCCTGCACCGGCGTGGCCCGCAGGCACGCGGCGACGTCCGCCGCACTGGCGCAGCCGACGGCCTCCGCGACCGAGGCGCCCGTGGCCTCGGCCGTCTCCAGGGTGTCGTACGGGGTCGTGCAGCTGTAGCTCTGCGCGATGGCCCGGTCGAACAGACCCCGCGCGGTCGGCGAGGTGAGCTGGGCGCAGACCGCCGAGCCGCCGGCGGACTCGCCGAAGATGGTGACCCGCCCCGGGTTGCCGCCGAAGGCGCGGATGTTGCGCTCCACCCAGCGCAGCGCCGCCTGCTGGTCGAGCAGCCCGGCGCTCCCGGAGGCGACGTCCCCGTTCTCCCGCGAGAGGTCCTCCTGGGCCATGAAGCCCAGCGGGCCGAGCCGGTAGTTGATCGTCACCACGACGACGTCGCCCTCGACGGCGAGCTTCGCGGCGTCGTAGGCCGCGCCCGTGCCGGTCCGCCAGGACCCGCCGTGGATCCAGACCATGACCGGCAGGTTCCGCCGCTGGGTGTCCAGCCCCGAGGGGGTCGTGACGTTCAGGTAGAGGCAGTCCTCGTCGACCGACGACCAGGGGTTGGTGGCGCTCGGTTCCTGTGGGCAGGGGCTGCCGGGTGCCGTGGCGTCCCGGACGCCCTGCCAGGGCTGTGCCGGTGCCGGCGGGCGGAATCGGAGCTCGCCCACCGGCGGGGCGGCGAACGGGATGCCCTGGAACAGCCGGTAGTTCCCGGTCGAGGTGCCCTCGACGGCGCCCTCCGTGGTCGGCACGACCAGGGGCGCGGGATCGGGTGCGGCGCCGGCCGGCCCAGCGGCGGCGAGGGCGCCGGCGGTGAGAGCCGCGCCCGCGGCGACGGCGAGCAGCGAACGGCGGAAGGATCGGGGGACGTGGGTGCGCACTGGACCTCCTGCGGTCGGCGAGCCCACCCGGTGTGAGCTACGCCACCATGCGCGCACGGTAGCGCGAGGTCCCGCGAGCGGGGCGCCGAGGTGATCGGCCGGGTGCCGTTACCCGGATCGCTCCCGGGGAATGGGCAGTGCGTGGCCGTTCCCCTGACCGAGCGCACCCGCGGCACGCTGGGCCCACCGGTCTCCACGCCGTCCTACGACCGGGGCCGGCTGCGCGTCGGGATCGTGCACCTCGGGGTGGGCGGCTTCCACCGCTCCCACCAGGCGATGTACCTGGACCGCCTCATGGAGCAGGGGCGGGCGCTCGACTGGGGGATCTGCGGCGTCGGCGTCCTCCCGGCCGACCGGCGCATGGCCGAGGCGATGGCCGCCCAGGACTGCCTCTACACGCTGGTGGTGCGGCATCCCGACGGCACCGAGGAGGCGCGGGTGGTCGGCTCGCTCGTCGAATACCTGTTCGCCCCCGACGACCCCGACGCGGTGGTGGCGCGGATGGCCGACCCCGCCGTCCGCGTCGTCACCCTGACCGTCACCGAGGGCGGCTACAACGCCTCGGCGGTGACCGGGGAGTTCGACGGGACCGACCCCGGCGTGGTCCACGACCTGCGGCCGGGTGCCGCGCTGCGGACCTCGTTCGGCCTGGTCGTCGAGGCGCTGGTGCGCCGGCGCGCCCGCGGGCTCCCGCCGTTCACGGTCGTCTCCTGCGACAACATCCCGGGCAACGGTCGGCTGGCGCGAGCGAGCTTCGCGGCCTTCGCCCGGCTGCGGGAGCCGAAGCTGGGGGAGTGGGTGGCCCGGGAGGTGCCCTTCCCGGACTCGATGGTCGACCGGATCACGCCGGTCACCACGGATGCCGACCGGGCCCGGCTGGCCGACCGGTTCGGCATCGAGGACCGGTGGCCGGTGGTGTGCGAGCCGTGGACGCAGTGGGTGCAGGAGGACTCCTTCGCCTGCGGCCGCCCGCCGCTGGAGGAGGTCGGCGTCCAGCTCGTGGACGACGTCGCGCCCTACGAACTCATGAAGCTGCGGCTGCTCAACGCCGGGCACCAGGTGCTCGCGCAGACCGGTCGGCTGGCGGGCCTGCGGTACGTCCACGAGGCCTGCGCCGATCCGCTGTTCCGCCGGCTGCTGGAGGGCTACCTGCGCGAGGAGGCCGCGCCGACCCTGCGCCCTGTTCCCGGCATCGACCTGGAGCGGTACCGGCAGACGCTGCTGGAGCGGTTCGCCAGCCCGGCGATCGCCGACACGCTCGACCGCATCCGCGCCGAGGCCTCCGACCGGATCCCGCAGTTCCTGCTGCCGGTGCTGCGGGCGAACCTCGCCTCGGGCGGCGAGATCCGCCGCTGCGTCCTCGTGCTGGCCGCCTGGGCCCGCTCCCTGGAGGGCCCGGACGAGGAGGGACGCCCGCTGGAGGTCGTGGACTCCCGCCGTGACGGGTTGGTCGCCGCGGCGAAGGCGGCGGACCCGCTCGCCTTCGTCGCCGACCGCACCCTGTTCGGGGACCTCGTGGACGACGCCCGCTTCGCCGCTGCCTACCGCGCCACGCGCCTCGCGCTGCGTGGCCGCGGAGTCCGGGCGGCCCTCGCCGACCTCGCCTGAGGGTCCGCGCCCGGGCCGGCTCCCGAGGGCGGGGTCAGTGCTCGATCGGCAGCCCGGTGTAGTTCTCGGCGAGCTCGCGGGCCGCGGCCTCCGAGGAGCAGACCCGGCGCAGCTGGGACAGCTGCAGCTGGGCGTCGAAGTCGTCACCGGAGGTGTGCAGCATCGAGGTCATGAACCAGGAGAAGTGGGTGGACCGCCAGACGCGGGTCAGCGCCCGGTCGGAGTAGCTGTCGACCAGGTCCGTCTGCTCCTCGGCGAGCAGCCGCACCAGCGCCTGCGCGAGCAGCGTCACGTCGGCGACGGCGAGGTTGAGCCCCTTGGCGCCGGTCGGCGGGACGATGTGGGCGGCGTCCCCGGCCAGGAAGAGCCGGCCCCGGCGCATGGGTGCGCTGACGAACGAGCGCATCGGCAGGATCGACTTCTCGGTCACCGTGCCGGTGTTGATCTCCCAGCCGTCCAGGGCGAACCGGCGGGAGAGGTTGTCCCAGATCCGGTCGTCGGACCAGTCCTCGATCTTCTCGGCGGGGTCGACCTGGAGGTAGAGCCGGGAGACCCTGGGGGAGCGCATCGAGTAGAGCGCGAACCCCTCCGGGTGCCAGGCGTAGATCAGCTCGTCGGTGGCCGGTGCGGCGTCGGCCAGGATGCCGAGCCAGGCGTAGGGGTAGGTGCGCTCCCACGTGCGCGCGCCGGGGCCGGCCTGCACGACCGGCCGGGAGACGCCGTGGAACCCGTCGGTGCCCGCCACGACGTCGCACTCGAGCACCTGCGCCACGCCGTCGGAGTCGGTGAACCGGATCCGCGGGGAGTCGGTGTCGACGTCCTCGACCGCGACGTCGGAGACCTCGAACAGCAGCGGCGGGCCGCCGGCCAGCTGCGCGGCGATGAGGTCCTTGGTGACCTCCGTCTGGCCGTAGACCCACACCGTGCGGTCGCACAGCGAGGGGAAGTCCAGCTGGTGGCGGGTGCCCGGGTACTGGAGGTGGATGCCCCGGTGCTCCAGGCCCTCCCGGTGCAGCCGGTCGCCCAGCCCGGCGGCGGTCAGGGTGTCGACCGTGTGCTGCTCGAGGATCCCGGCCCGGATGCGTGCCTCCACGTACTCCCGGGAGCGGTTCTCCAGGACGACCGAGTCGATGCCCTGCAGCGCGAGCAGCCGGGACAGCAGGAGGCCGGCGGGGCCGGCGCCGATGATGCCTACCTGGGTGCGCACGCCGACGAGTGTGGCTCCCTCCCGGGCTCCCCGGGACCCGAGCCTTCCGGTCAGTGGAATTCGAGCGACCGGGCGAGCTCGCGACCGATCCCGCGGGCCGCCATCTCCAGGGCGGGGACCAGACGGGCGACGTCGCGCCGGTGCGGGGGCACCACGATGCCCAGCGCCGCGACGGCCAGTGGTCCGGCCTCCCGCTCCACCTGCACCGGCACCGCGACGGAGGCCGTGCCCGGCGACATCTCCTCGCAGGTGCGGGCGTACCGGCGGCGCCGGATCTCGGCCAGCTCGCGGGTGAGCCTCGCCGGATCGGTGACGGTGTGCCGGGTGAGCGGTCGCAGCGAGCGCAGCGACTGGTCGACCACGTCGTCGGGAGCAGCGGCCAGCAGCACCTTGCCCACGCCCGTGGCGTGCAGCGGCAGCCGGCTGCCGACCTGGCTGACCACCGGCACCGACTCCCGGCCCGAGACCCGGTCGACGTAGAGCGCGTGCAGCCCCTCCCGGACGGCCAGGTGCACGGTGTCGCGGGTGGTGGTGTGCAGGTCCAGGAGGAACGGGGCGGCGACCTGGCGGAGCTCGAGCTGGACGGGGGCCAGCAGGCCGAGGTCCCAGAGCTTGCGGCCGATCTCGTAGCGGCCGTCGGGGCGGCGGATCAGCGCGCCCCAGTCGGTCAGCTCGCCGAGCAGCCGGTGGGCGGTGGTCAGCGGCGTGCCCGAGCGGTCGGCGATCTCCGAGAGGGACAGTCGCGGCGTGCGGCTGTCGAAGGCGTCGAGGATCCCCAGCGCCCGCGAGGTGACCGACCGTCCCGGGGTGGCGCTGCGACCGGCCATGCTGCTCGTCTCCCGTCCAGTGGAAAGCTGGACTTGGGAGCGTAGCCGGGCGGCCGTACCGTCCGGCCATGACCGGGACCACGTCCGCCGACGGCCTGCACCTGCCGCGGTACCTGCGCGAGGACGCCGGGGTGCGCACCCCCGTGGGCTTCCCCGGCTACCGGAGCACCGCCCTGCGGGCCCCCCTGCGGACGCCGGTGGACCTGCCGCACCGGCTCACCGAGGTCACCGGTCCGGTGCTCGGCGAGGACCGCGTGCTCCCGCACGACGCCGACCTCACCCTGCGCAACGGGGGCGAGGCGATGGGCCAGCGGATCCTCGTCCACGGCCGCGTGCTGGACAGCGACGGCCGCCCGGTGCCCGACGCGCTCGTGGAGGTGTGGCAGGCCAACGCGTCCGGCCGCTACCGGCACGTCGTCGACAACTGGCCCGCGCCGCTGGACCCGCACTTCGACGGTCTCGGCCGGGTCGTGACCGACAGCCTCGGCCGGTACGAGTTCCTGACGATCAAGCCCGGCGCCTACCCGTGGGGGAACCACCACAACGCCTGGCGCCCCGCGCACATCCACTTCAGCCTCTTCGGCCGCGCCTTCACCCAGCGGCTGGTCACCCAGATGTACTTCCCGGACGACCCGCTGTTCGGCCAGGACCCCATCTTCAACTCCATCCCGCCGGCGGCGCGGCACCGGGCGATCAGCCGGTTCTCCCTCGAGCGCACCCAGGACAACTGGGCGCTGGCCTTCGAGTGGGACATCGTGCTGCGCGGGACCGACCAGACGCCGTTCGAGACCGACGACGACGGAGATGTCGCGTGACCGTGAACCCGCTGGACGTCCCGCCGGACCCGCCCACCCCCTTCCAGCCGCGCTCCGGGCAGCGCGGCAGCGGCTTCCTCACCGGCCCGTTCCGGCTGGGCACCACGCCGAGCGCGACCGTCGGCCCCTACCTCGCCATCGGGCTCACCTGGCCCGACGGCGAGTTCGCCGCCGCCGAGGGCAACCCGGGCGGCTTCTGGCTGCGCGGTCGCGTGTTCGACGGCGCCGGTGAGGTCGTGCCCGACGCCATGATCGAGACCTGGCAGGCCGATCCCGACGGCCGGTTCCCCTCGCCCGAGGACCCCCGCGGCGCGGCGTCCTACCCGGGCTTCCGCGGCTACGCCCGCGCGCAGACGATCACCGGGGAGTTCTCGGTGTTCACCCTCAAGCCGGGCCGGGTGCCCGACGGCGAGGGCGGGCTGCAGGCGCCGCACATCGACGTCTCGGTGTTCGCCCGTGGGCTGCTCGACCGGGTGGTCACCCGCATCTACTTCGCCGACGAGGTCGAGGCGAACGCCGAGGACGTCGTGCTGCGCTCGCTGCCCGACGAGGCCGCGCGGCAGACGCTGCTCGCCGCCCCGGGCGGTGACGGCTACCGCTTCGACGTCCACCTGCAGGGCGAGCGCGAGACGGTGTTCTTCGCGGTATGAGCCCGCCCGAGGGCCCTCGACGCGGTAGGAACGGGACGTGACCGGTCTCTTCAGCGCGACCTTCGCCCGCGGCGGCGCGGCGACCGCCGTCTCCGACTCCGCCTGGTTCGACGCGCTCCTCGACGTGGAGGCCGCCCTGGCGCGCGCCGCCGCGGCGACGGGACTGGTGCCCGCCACGGCCGCCGACGCGGTCACGCGCGCCTGCGCCGAACCCGCGGCCCTCGACCTGGCCTCCGTGGTCGCGCACGCCGCCGATGCCGGCAACCCGGTGCCGCCGCTGGTGCGGGTGCTGCGGGCCGCGGTGGGGGAGCGCCACGCGGTGGCCGTCCACGTCGGCGCCACCAGCCAGGACGTCGTCGACACCGCGCTGGTGCTCATGAGCCGCCGGGCCATCGCCGCGATCGACCGTGATCTCGCGCTCGCGGCCGAGGCGGCGGCCGGGCTGGCCCGGGCCCACCGCGACGACGTCCTCATGGGACGCACCCTTCTGCAGCAGGCGCTGCCCACCACCTTCGGCCTGAAGGCCGCCGGCTGGCTCAGCGGGCTGGACGGCGCCCGGCTGCGGCTGGCTGAGGTGGTGGCGTCGCTGCCGGTCCAGTACGGCGGGGCGGTCGGCACCCTGGCCGCCACCGACGGGTCGGGGACGGCGCTGCGGGCAGCGCTCGCCGCCGAGCTCGGGCTGGTCGCCACCGCCGCCCCCTGGCACACCGTGCGGCTGCCGGTCGCCGACCTGGCCGGCGCGCTCGGCGCCACCGCCGGCGTGCTGGCCACCGTGGCCGTCGACGTCGTGCTGCTCGCGCAGAGCGAGGTGGCCGAGGTCGCCGAGACCGGCGCCGGCCGGGGCGGCTCGTCCGCCATGCCGCACAAGCGCAACCCTGTCGCGGCCATCTCCGCCCGCGCCTGCGCCCGGCGGGCTCCCGGCCTCGTGGCCACCCTGCTGGGTGCGATGGAGCAGGAGCACGAGCGCGCCGCCGGCGCCTGGCACAGCGAGTGGCCCGCCTTGACCGACCTGCTGTCGACGGTCGGCTCGGCCGCGGCCTGGCTGGTCGAGAGCCTCGCCGGCCTGCGCCCCGACCCCGCCCGCATGGCGGCGACGGTGGCCGCGGCCCGCGACCCGGAGCTCGCCGGGGCGCTCGCCGACGCCCTGACCCCGCTGCTCGGCCGCGACGCGGCGCACGACGAGGCGGCGGCCGCCGTGCGGGAGGCCGAGGCCACCGGGCGGCCGCTGGCCGACGTGGTGGCCGGCCGGGACGACGTCGACCTCGCTGCACTGCTCGGCGCCCGGCCGGACGTCGGCGAGGCGGGCGCACAGGTCGACGAGGTCCTGGCCGAGCACACCCACCTCACCGAGGGAGCCCGATGAGCGCCGTCCCCGTCGTCCACACCGTCACCGGACCCGCCGACGCGCCCGTGGTCGTCCTGTCCAACTCCCTGGGCGCGGCCCGCGCGATGTGGGACCCGCAGGTACCCGCGCTGGCCGAGCGGTTCCGGGTGGTCACCTACGACGGCCGCGGCCACGGCGAGTCACCCGCGCCGGCCGGGCCGTACTCCCTCGACGACCTGGTCGACGACGTCCTGGCGCTGCTCGACCGGCTCGGGGCGCAGCGGGCGCACGTCGCCGGGGTCTCGCTCGGCGGCATGGTCGGCATGCGGATGGCGGCCCGCGAGCCCTCCCGCGTGCAGGGACTCGCCGTGCTGTTCAGCTCGGCGAGGACCGAGCCCCAGGGCTTCCTCGACCGGGCCGCGCAGGCCCGCGCCGAAGGCACCGCCGGCTTCGCCCCGACGGTGGTCTCCCGCTGGCTGACCCCGGGCTTCGCCGCGCAGCACCCCGACCTCGTGGCCCGGCTCGAGGCGATGGTGGCCGGCGCCGACGACGAGGGCTACGCCGCGTGCTGCGAGGTGGTCGGCGGCATCGACCTGCGCGAGGACCTGCGGCGCATCACCGCCCCGACGCTCGTCGTCTCCGGCGCCGAGGACCCGGCGCTGCCGCCCCCGCACCAGGAGGCGATCGCCGCGGGCATCGCCGGGGCGGAGCTGCTCACGCTCAGCCCGGCCGCCCACCTGGGCAACCTGGAGCGCGCGGCGGAGGTCACCGGCGCGCTGCTCCGCCACTTCGACGCCGCCGGAGGCGCCCGAT
Organism: Blastococcus sp. SYSU DS0616; assembly: GCF_054051015.1. Classification (NCBI taxonomy): domain Bacteria; kingdom Bacillati; phylum Actinomycetota; class Actinomycetes; order Geodermatophilales; family Geodermatophilaceae; genus Blastococcus; species Blastococcus sp. SYSU DS0616. The sequence continues at coordinate 4,339 of NZ_JBJHAJ010000028.1, read as the reverse complement.
GAGCGAGCTGCCCGACACCGACGCCGCCCGCCGCGAGGCCGGCATGCGCACCCGCCGCGAGGTGCTGGGCGACGCGCACGTGGACCGCGCCGTCGCCGCCACCACCCCGTTCACCGCGGACTTCCAGGACTTCATCACCCGCACCGCGTGGGGCGACCTCTGGCAGCGCCCCGGGCTGGCCCGCCGGGACCGCAGCCTGATGACGCTGTCGATCACCATCGCGCTGCGGCACTGGGAGGAGTTCGCCCTGCACGTGCGCGCGGCCGTGAACAACGGGCTCTCCGACGAGGAGATCGCCGAGGTGATCCAGCACGCCGCCGTCTATGCCGGGGTGCCCGCGGCCAACCACGCCTTCAAGGTCGCCGGCCCCATCCTCGCCGAGCTCCGCGGCACGTCCGCCTGATCGACCGTCGGCCGGTGGTGGTCTCCGCGCCCCGGAGACGACCACCGGCCGACACCCGCAGCCCGGCTGTGGACGGCGTCAGCGCGCTGCCGCGCGGATCGGCCACGCTTCTGCGCGTGCCCGTCCCGCCCCATCGCCCGGTCGAGCTGCGCGGACGTGTCTTCCGTGGCTCCAGCGCGGTCGCGGCCGGCACGCTCAGCCGCGGCCAGCTGCGTGGTCCCGCGTGGCAGCGCTTGTTCCGTGACGTCTACGCCTGCGCCGCGCTTCCGGTCACGCACGCCCTCCGAGCCGGCGCGGCGGCTCAGCTGCTGGTACCCGGCGCGGTGGTGAGCGGGAAGAGCGCGGCGGTCCTGTGGGGGTTGCCCCTCGCCGGACCCCTCGACGACGTCGAGCTCACCGTCCCAGCGGGGTCGACCGTGTGCCGCGAACCGGGTGTGCGGGTGCGGCGTCGTCACCTCGCGGCAGAACACGTCGCGCACCGGGCGGGCATCCCGCTGACGAGCGCCGAGCTCACCGTCGTCGACCTGGCCGGGAGGGGCCCGCTGGACGAGGCCGTCGTGCTGGTCGACCGGTTCGTCGACCTCGGGGTGACCCGGTTGGCGTGGGTGCGCGAGACCGCGGCCGCCGCGCGCGGGAGGGGCTGCCGCGAGGCGCGAGCCGCCGCTGAACTCGCCGACGGGCTGGCCGCGTCGCCGCAGGAGACCCGGCTGCGGCTGCTCCTGCACCGGTCGGGCCTGCCCCGCCCCGTCGCCCAGTTCAGCATCCGGGACGCCGAGGGGTTCGTCGCGCGCGTCGACTTCGCCTGGCCGGACCGGAAGGTGGCCGTGGAGTACGAGGGCGCCTGGCACGGGGAGACGCGGCAGCAGGTCGCCGCGGACCGCCGCCGGCTCAACCGGCTCACCGCGGCCGGGTGGACGGTGGTGTTCGTGACCGCCGCCGACCTGCACGACCCCGACCGTCTCCTGACCCGCCTCGCGGCCCTGCTCCGCTGAGCGGTGTCGGCCCGCTGTCGCTTCCCGGCCGGGGAGACGACAGCCGGCCGACACCCGGCGCGGCTCAGACGGAGGCGGGCAGCGGCATCTCGCGGACGTCGTCGGCGACGGTGAGCGGGGCGCCGGTCGCGGCGACCACGTCGTCGGCGGAGACCCCGGGCGCCGTCTCGCGCAGGACCAGGCCGTCCGGGGTGACGTCGATGACGGCGAGGTCGGTGACGACGCGGTCGACGCAGGCCTTGCCGGTCAGCGGCAGGGTGCACTCCTGCACGATCTTCGGTGAGCCGTCGCGGGCCACGTGCTCCATCATGATGATCACCCGGCGGGCGCCGTGGACGAGGTCCATCGCCCCGCCCATCCCGTTGACCATCTTGCCGGGGATCAGCCAGTTGGCCAGGTCGCCGCGGGGGTTGACCTGCATGGCGCCCAGCACCGCGACGTCCAGGTGCTGGCCCCGGATCATGCCGAACGACATCGCCGAGTCGAAGAAGCTGGCGCCGGGCAGGAGCGTGACGGTCTCCTTGCCGGCGTTGATCAGGTCCGGGTCCTCCTCGCCCTCGAAGGGGTAGGGGCCGACGCCGAGGACGCCGTTCTCCGAGTGCAGGACCACGTGCACGCCCTCGGGCACGTAGTTCGGCACCAGGGTGGGCATCCCGATGCCCAGGTTGACGTACTGGCCGTCCTCCAGCTCCAGTGCCACACGGGCGGCCAGCTGCTCACGGGTCAGGGCCATCAGCGTGCTCCCTCGGTGGTGGCTTCCTCGCCGGCGGCGGCCGGGGTCTGCGCGCGGTCGGTGCGGGGCCGGGTCGTTCGCCGCTCGATCGGCTTGCGGTCGCCGCCGACGACCACCACGCGGTCGACGTAGACGCCGGGCAGGTGCACGTCCTCGGGCGTGATCTCGCCCGGCTCGACGAGCTCCTCGACCTCGGCGATCGTGATCCGCCCGGCCATCCCGGCGAGCGGGTTGAAGTTGCGCGCCGACTCGTGGAACACCAGGTTGCCGTGCCGGTCGCCCACGGCGGCGTGCACCAGCCCGAAGTCGGCGGTCAGGGCGGTCTCCAGCACGTACTGCCGCCCGTCGAACTCCCGCACCTCCTTCGGCCGGCTCACCTCCACGACGGTGCCCTCGGCGTCGTAGCGGAGGGGGATGCCGCCCTCGGCGACCAGCGTGCCGACGCCGGTGGGGGTGTAGAAGGCGGGGATGCCGGCGCCGCCGGCGCGCAGCCGCTCGGCCAGCGTGCCCTGCGGGGTCAGCTCGACCTCCAGCTCGCCGGACAGGTACAGCCGGGCCAGCTCCTTGTTGCCGCCGACGAAGGAGCTGATCGTCTTGCGGATCCGCCCCGCGTAGAGCAGCACGCCGAGGGCCTGGTCGTCGACCCCGCAGTTGTTGGAGATGGTCGTCAGCTGATCCGTGCCCTGCTCGAGGATCGCGTCGATCAGCGCGTACGGCACCCCGCACAGCCCGAACCCGCCCACCGCGAGCGTCGCACCCGCGGGGATGTCGGCCACCGCCTCCGCGGCGGAGGGAAGCACCTTGTCCACGTCAGCCCTCCCGTTCCACGAGGACGGTGATCCGTCCGTGGTCCGTGCGCGCCCGATCCACCACGCTGCTCCCATCGTCGCCCGGTCGAGGTCCCCAGTATCGCGGCCCGCGGGTGCGCCGCGCGGCCACCGCCCCCACTGGACGGAAACGGGGAACGGTGTGACGGCTCAGCGCAGGACGGTGGTGAGCCGGACGCGCACCCCGCCGTCGCCGGGGTGGTGCGCGCCACCGGAGATGTCCACGTGGTCGCAGAGCTGCCGGGCCAGCCACAGCCCCATGCCTCCCCGGGAGAGGTCCGACCCGTGCGCCGGCCCGTACCCGGCGAACGGGTCGTCCCAGCCCGGCCCAGCGTCGGCGATGGTGCACACGATCCGGTCCGCGGTGGTCCAGAGGCGGAGGCTCACCGGCGGCAGCCCGTGCCGGACGGCGTTGGAGGTCATCTCGTCCACGGCGAGCAGGAAGTCCTCGACCAGGTCGGCGGGCGCCGCGACCCCGGCGAGCTGGGCGGCGACGGCGTGCCGCAGGCCGATGAAGTCGGCGACGTCGGCGGCCGCGAACCGCGGCGGCGTCGCCTCGAGCGGCTCGTCGGGCACCGGCAGCGTGCGCAGGTAGCTGGCCGGCTCGGTGTACGCGGGGTTGAGGGTGCGGCTCGCGGGCGTCACCAGGTGCGTGTGGGTGCGGGTCGCGGTGGCGAGCACCGGCTCGGGGAGGCGCTGGGTGTCGAACGCGCAGACGCCCCAGAGGTCCCAGCCGCGCAGCGCCTCGTTGATGACGGCGTCGTAGCGCTCCCACTCGAGCCACTGGCGCGGCGTGGTCCCGAAGTCCAGCTCGCCGAGCACCCGGACCCGCGCCGCCCCGGCGGCCCGCTGGCCCTCGGCCAGCCGGCGGAAGGCGGTGATGGCGGCCGGCGTCCGCGGCCCGTAGGCGTCGCCGCGGTCGAGGACCAGTACCCGCTCGTCGTCCAGCGCCTCGCGCAGCGCGGCGGCGGCCGGGGGCGAGGCGGCGACCACCGCGGCGTCGCCGGCGGCCAGGCCCGCGTGGAGGAACGGGCCCGCCGTGGCGACGAGCTCCTCCAGGGAGTCGTAGAGCAGCGCGTCGTGGGCGAAGCCCTCCGCCGCGGGGTGGCCGTGGCCACCCGCTGCCGTCCAGTCCACCTGTGCCCCTGCTCGTCGCGTCCGTCGCCCCGGGTCCGTACTCCACGGTAGGCCAGTACGCGGTCGCGGCGCGCCCGCACCCCGGGGGGGGGGGGGGGGGGGGGGGGGGGGGGGGGGGCCGGGGGGGGGGGGGGGGGGGGGGGGGGGGGGGGGGGGGGGGGGGGGGGGGGGGGGGGGGGGGGGGGGGGGGGGGGGGGGGGGGGGGGGGGGGGGGGGGGGGGGGGGGGGGGGGGCGGGGGGGGGGGGG
>NZ_JBJHAJ010000027.1:0-57709 GCF_054051015.1 Blastococcus sp. SYSU DS0616 | reverse complement strand
GTCGGCCCCGACCCCCGCCCCCCCCCCCCCCCCCCCCCCCCCCCCCCCCCCCCCCCCCCCCCCCCCCCCCCCCCCCCCCCCCCCCCCCCCCCCCCCCCCCCCCCCGCCCCCGGTCTGGAGCACGCCCGCCGGCGCGGGCTGCCCACGTTCGTCTGCGCGCTCGGCGACCATCCCGACCGCGCCGCCTGGGACCGCGTGCTGGCCGACCGGATCGCCGCGTTCGCGCCCGACCTGGTCGTGTCGGCCGGGTTCATGAAGATCGTCGGCCCAGCCGTGCTCGCCGGGTTCGAGGGCCGGCTGATCAACACCCATCCGGCGCTGCTGCCGGCCTTCCCCGGCGCCCACGCGGTGCGCGACGCCCTGGCGGCAGGGGTGGCCACGACGGGGTCGACCGTGCACCTGGTCGACGCCGGCGTCGACACCGGGCCGGTGCTGGCCCAGCGCGCGGTGCCGGTGCTGCCCGGGGACGACGAGGCGACGCTGCACGAACGCATCAAGCACGTGGAGCGCGAGCTCCTGGTGGAGACGGTGGCGGAGTTCGTCACGCCACAGACCAGCCCGAGCCAGACGAGGAAGAGCCCCAGATGAGCGACCGCACCCCGATCCGCCGTGCCCTGCTGGGCGTCTACGACAAGACCGGTGTCGAGGAGCTGGCCCGTGGGCTGGCCGCCGCCGGCGTGGAGCTGGTGAGCACCGGCGCGACCGCGCGGCGGATCGCCGACGCCGGCGTGCCGGTCACCCCCGTCGAGCAGGTCACCGGCTTCCCCGAGTGCCTCGACGGCCGGGTCAAGACGTTGCACCCCGCCGTGCACGCCGGGATCCTCGCCGACCGGCGCAGGCCCGAGCACGTCGCGCAGCTGGAGGAGCTCGGCGTCGCGGCGTTCGACCTCGTCGTCGTGAACCTCTACCCGTTCACCGAGACCGTCGCCTCGGGCGCCGCCCCGGACGAGTGCGTCGAGCAGATCGACATCGGCGGCCCGGCGATGGTGCGCGCCGCGGCCAAGAACCACCCGTCGGTGGCCGTCGTCGTCGACCCGGCGCGCTACGCCGACGTGCTCGCCGCGGTGTCCGCCGGCGGCTTCACCCTGGCCGAGCGGCGGCGGCTCGCCGCCGCCGCGTTCCGGCACACCGCCTCCTACGACGTCGCCGTCGCCTCGTGGATGGGCAGCGTGCTCGCCCCGGACGACGAGACGGGCTTCCCGGCGTGGGTCGGCGGGAACTGGGAGCGCGCCGACGTGCTCCGCTACGGCGAGAACCCGCACCAGGCCGCCGCGCTCTACCGCTCCGACCGGCCGGGGCTGGCGCACGCCGAGCAGCTGCACGGCAAGCAGATGTCGTACAACAACTACGTCGACACCGACGCCGCCTGGCGGGCCGCCCACGACCACGACGAGCCGTGCGTGGCGATCATCAAGCACGCCAACCCCTGCGGCATCGCCGTCGGCGCCGACATCGCCGCCGCGCACCGCAAGGCGCACGCCTGCGACCCGGTGTCGGCCTTCGGCGGGGTCATCGCGGCCAACCGCGAGGTCGACCTCACGATGGCCGAGCAGGTGGCCGAGGTGTTCACCGAGGTGGTCGTCGCGCCCTCCTTCACCGACGACGCCGTCGCGGTGCTGACGGGGAAGAAGAACATCCGGCTGCTGCGGCTGCCGCACCTGCCCGAGACCGGCGTGGAGTCGCGTCCGATCAGCGGCGGGCTGCTGCTGCAGACGCGGGACCGCGTCGACGCCACCGGCGACGACCCGACCACCTGGACGCTGGCGACCGGCGAGCCGCTGGACGCCGCGGGCCTCGACGACCTCGTGTTCGCCTGGCGGGCGGTGCGCGCGGTGAAGAGCAACGCCATCCTGCTGGCCCACGACCGGGCCACCGTCGGCGTGGGCATGGGCCAGGTCAACCGGGTCGACTCGGCGCGCCTCGCGGTCGCCCGGGCGGGGGAGCGGGCCACCGGCGCGGTCGCCGCCTCCGACGCGTTCTTCCCGTTCGCCGATGGGTTGCAGGTGCTGCTGGACGCCGGCGTGCGGGCCGTCGTCCAGCCCGGTGGGTCGGTGCGCGACGAGGAGGTCGTCGCGGCCGCCGCGGCCGCGGGCGTGCCCCTCTACCTGACCGGCACCCGGCACTTCGCGCACTGATGCGTCACTCCGCCCGCCCGCACGTCCGGCCGCCGGAGGCAGGTGCGCACGTCGAGGAGGAGGACTTCGCGCGCGTCGACTGGTGGGGGGTCGAGCTCGACGGCGTCACGTTCACCCGGTGCCGGTTCGACGACGCGGGCCTCGAGGAGCTGGTCACGCGCCGGTGCGTCTTCGAGGAGTGCGTCCTGACCGGGGTCCGCATGGGCGGCTCGCGGCACCTGGGGACGGCCTTCCTCTCCTGCCGGTTCGACCGGGCACGGCTGTTCGACGCGACGTTCGACGGCTGCAAGCTCACCGGTTCCCAGTTCCTCGGAGCCCAGCTGCGGCCGCTGGTGGCGACCGACTGCGACTGGTCGTGGACCTCGCTGCGCGGGGTCGACCTGTCGGCGCTCGAGCTGTCCGGCCAGCGCTTCCGGGAGGCCGACCTCACCGACGCCGACCTGCGCGGCACCGATCTCAGCCGCGCCGACCTGGACCGGGCGCGGCTGCAGAACGCGAAGCTGCGCGGCGCCGACCTGCGGGGCGCCTCCACCGACGAGGTGAACTGGCGTTCCTTCGAGCTGACCGACGTGCGGCTCGACGCCGTCCAGGCGGTGCAGTTCGCCCGCGCCCACGGCGCCCGCGTCGAGACCTGAGCGCTACCTCGACGGGTACCGGGGCCCGGTCAGCACCGCCTTGAGCGAGCCGAGCAGGCCCAGGACGGCGACGGCGATCCCGCACCAGAAGCCCGGGCCGAAGGAGCCGACGTCCCAGCCGGCGTCGGCCAGCGGGACGAGCACGGCGGCCGTGACGACGCCGCTGACCAGCAACGCCACCGCGCCGACGAACCGGTGGCTGCGGGCCGGCAGCCACAGGGCGATGCCCAGGAGGAGCAGCAGGCCGCCGCCGAGCACGATGGCCAGGGGCTGCCAGCTGCCGTCGTCGAAGATCCCCCCGAGGTCGTCGAACGCATCGCGCACCAGCGCCCAGCCGCTGGCGTCGCGGTCGCGCAGCCAGTCCAGCGGCAGGCTGATGGCGGCGGCGATCCCCGCGAGGATCAGCAGCAGCCCGCCCAGGCTCTCCGGCCCGCGGAACGCCACGGGGCGGTCCGAGTACGCCGGCGTGGTGGCCGGTCCGGCCCCCGACGACGCGGACGCGCCGGTGGGGGTCTGGTAGCGCTCGGTCATCGGGCTCCTCCGCAGGTCGCCGGGGCACCGACGCCCCGCCGCTGCCGACCCTAGGCCCGCACCCACGTGGGCGGCACCCTCTCCGGCAGACTGTCGGCGTGCCCGCGACGATCCTGGACGGCAAGGCCACCGCGGCGGCGATCCGCGCCGAGCTCACCGAGCGGGTGGCCGCTCTCACCGCGGCCGGTCATCGACCCGGCCTCGGCACGTTGCTGGTGGGGGACGACCCCGGCAGCCGCTGGTACGTGAACGCCAAGCACTCCGACTGCGCCCAGGTCGGCATCGCCAGCATCCAGCGCGAGCTGCCGGCGACCGCCACCGAGGCCGACGTGCTGGCCGTGGTGGAGGAGCTCAACGCCGACCCCGCCTGCACCGGGTACATCGTCCAGCTGCCGCTGCCCACGGGCATCGAGGAGAGCGCCATCCTCGAGGCGATGGACCCGGCCAAGGACGCCGACGGCCTCCACCCGGTGAACCTGGGCCGGCTGGTCCTGAACGTCGCCGGGCCGCTGCCCTGCACGCCAGTGGGCATCGTCGAGCTGCTGCGGCGCTACGACGTGCCGATCGCCGGAGCGGAGGTCGTCGTCATCGGCCGCGGCATCACCGTGGGGCGGCCGCTCGGGCTCCTGCTCACCCGGCGGACGGAGAACGCGACGGTGACCCTCTGCCACACCGGCACCCGGGACCTCGCCGCGCACGTGCGCTCCGCCGACGTCGTGGTCGCCGCCGCCGGGGTGCCGGGCCTGATCACCGGCGACATGGTCAAGCCGGGGGCCGCCGTCCTGGACGTGGGCGTCAGCCGCGTGGACGGCAAGATCGCCGGCGACGTGGCCCGGGACGTCGTCGAGGTCGCCGGGCACGTCGCGCCCAACCCGGGGGGAGTGGGGCCGATGACCCGGGCGATGCTGCTGCAGAACGTGGTGCTCGCCGCCGAGCAGGCCGCGGCAGCCGAGGCGCTGTCGGCCTGATCCGTGAGCCGCCCGCCGCTCTACGTCCGCCGGCCCTTCCTCGCCGGGCTGCTGCGGCAGCTGCCGCTGCTCGCGGTGCTGGTCGGGGTGGGGATCGGGCTGCTGCTGGTCACCGTCGAGCACTGGCGCTGGGGGCTGGTGGTGGTCGGGACCTCCCTGGTGGGCGCGGCGCTGCTGCGGCTGCTCCTGCCGGTCCGGCGGGTGGGCTTCCTCGCGGTCCGCAGCCGGGCGGTCGACGTCGTCCTCCTGGCCGGGACGGGGATCGCGCTCGCCGCCGTCGCCCTGGCCATCCCCGGCACGTGAGCGCCCCCGGGGCGGCGCGGGGCGCCGGGCAGGGCTAGGTTGGCGACCATGGCGAAGCAGCCCAGGAACGGCAAGGTCACCGTGGTCGGTGCCGGTTTCTACGGCTCCACCACCGCACTGCGACTGGCCGAGTACGACGTCTTCGAGACCGTCGTCCTCACCGACATCGTGGAAGGCAAGCCCGAGGGGCTCGCGCTGGACATGAACCAGTCGCGCCCGATCGAGGGGTTCGAGACCCAGGTGGTGGGCGTCGGCGGAGGCTCCTACGAGGGCACCGAGGGCTCCGACGTCGTCGTCGTCACCGCCGGTCTGCCGCGCAAGCCCGGCATGAGCCGGATGGACCTGATCGAGACCAACGCGGGCATCGTCCGCCAGGTCTCGGAGAACATCGCGCGGACCTCGCCCGACGCCGTCGTCATCGTCGTCTCGAACCCGCTGGACGAGATGACTGCGCTGGCGCAGCTGGCGACCGGCTTCCCGAAGCAGCGGGTCATGGGGCAGGCCGGCATGCTCGACACGGCCCGCTTCACCAACAACGTCGCCGAGGAGCTCGGTGTCCCGGTCTCCTCGGTGCGGACCCTGACCCTGGGCTCGCACGGCGACACCATGGTCCCGGTGCCGTCCCGGTGCACCGTCGACGGCAAGCCGCTGGCCGAGGCGATGGCGCCGGACCGCATCGAGCACCTCGTCCAGCGCACCCGCAACGGTGGCGCGGAGGTGGTGGCCCTGCTCAAGACGGGGTCGGCCTACTACGCTCCCTCCGCCGCTGCCGCCCGCATGGCCCGGGCGGTCATGGAGGACTCCGGCGCCGTCATGCCGGTGTGCGCATGGGTCGACGGCGAGTACGGCATCTCCGGGGTGTACCTCGGGGTGGAGGCCGAGATCGGCCGGGAAGGCGTCCGGCGGGTCGTCGAGAGCGACCTGGCGGAGAGCGAAGTGGCGGGCCTGCGTGAGGCCGCCGAAGCAGTGCGCGCGAAGCAGGCCGACGTAGCCGACCTCTGAAGAAGTAGAAGGACCCCGTCCTCCTCACCCCTCGCACGCTCGGGGCGAGCCTCGGGACGGGGCCGTGACCGCACAAGGAGAACGCGTGAGCAAGATCAAGGTCGAGGGCACCGTCGTCGAGCTCGACGGCGACGAGATGACCCGGATCATCTGGCAGTTCATCAAGGACCAGCTGATCCTCCCGTACCTCGACGTCAACCTGGAGTACTACGACCTGGGGATCGAGGCGCGGGACGCGACCGACGACCAGATCACCGTCGACTCCGCGAACGCCATCAAGAAGCACGGCGTCGGCGTCAAGTGCGCGACGATCACGCCGGACGAGGCGCGCGTCGAGGAGTTCGGGCTCAAGCGGATGTACCGCTCGCCCAACGGGACGATCCGCAACATCCTCGGCGGCGTCATCTTCCGCGAGCCGATCATCATGGAGAACGTGCCGCGGCTGGTGCCGGGCTGGACCAAGCCGATCGTCGTCGGCCGCCACGCCTTCGGTGACCAGTACCGCGCCACCGACTTCAAGTTCCCCGGCGAGGGCACGCTGACGATCAGCTTCCAGCCGGCCGACGGGTCCGCGCCGATCGAGCACGAGGTCTTCCAGTCGCCCGGCGGCGGCGTCGCCATGGCGATGTACAACCTGGACGACTCGATCCGCGACTTCGCGCGGGCCTCGATGAACTACGGCCTGCAGCGCGGCTACCCGGTCTACCTGTCGACCAAGAACACGATCCTCAAGGCCTACGACGGCCGCTTCAAGGACCTGTTCGAGGAGGTCTTCCAGGCCGAGTTCAAGGAGAAGTTCGACGCCGCCGGCATCACGTACGAGCACCGGCTGATCGACGACATGGTCGCCGCGTCCCTCAAGTGGGAGGGCGGCTACGTCTGGGCCTGCAAGAACTACGACGGCGACGTGCAGTCCGACACCGTGGCCCAGGGCTTCGGCTCGCTCGGCCTCATGACCTCGGTGCTCATGAGCCCCGACGGCCGCACGGTGGAGGCCGAGGCCGCTCACGGCACGGTGACCCGGCACTTCCGCCAGCACCAGCAGGGCAAGGAGACCTCGACCAACCCGATCGCGTCGATCTTCGCCTGGACCCGGGGCCTGGCCCACCGCGGCAAGCTGGACGGCACGCCCGAGGTGACCCGCTTCGCGGAGACCCTGGAGAAGGTCTGCATCGACACCGTCGAGAGCGGTCAGATGACCAAGGACCTGGCGCTGCTGATCAGCAAGGACCAGCCGTGGCTGACCACCCAGGAGTTCCTGGCGGCCATCGACACCAACCTGCAGAAGGCCATGGCCTGAAGGAGGACCCCGTCCTCCTCACCCCTCGCACGCTCGGGGTGAGCCTCTGGACGGGGCCGCTGCGCGTCCGGGGTCGGGTCGGCGGCGAGATGCGTCGAACCGGGCTCCCGAAGGGCTCGGGGAGCCCGATCTGCCGCATCTCGCGCCGCCTGTGGACGGCGCTCGCCGGGGTGCGCAGCCAAGGCGGGTAGGCGAGACCGGGCGAGTCAGCCGAACAGCTGGGTCCACCAGGGCCCGCCGGAGCCGGTCGCCACACCGACGCCCAACCGGGTCAGCCCGCAGTTCAGGATGTTGGCCCGGTGGCCGGGGCTGTTCAGCCACGAGGCCATGACGGCGGCCGGGTCGGCCTGGCCGCGCGCGATGTTCTCCGCCCGGGCGGAGACGCCCGCCCGGTCGGCCCGGTCGAACGGGTCGAGCCCGTCGGGGTCGACGTGGTCGAAGAACCCGCGGTCGCGCATGCCGGCGCTGTGCGCCCGGGCGACCGCGGCGAGCCCGGCGTCGGCCGCCACCGGACCGCAGCCGGCCTGAGAGCGCTGGGCGTTCACCAGGGCCACGACCTCGCCCTCGGCGCCCCGGGCCGCCGGCGCGCTCGCGGCGCCGGGGGGCGGTGCCGCCGCGGCGGCCGTGGGGGCAGGGGCCCGGCTGGTCGACGCGGAAGGGCCGGCGGGCGCGGACGGCGGCGCAGCCCCGTGACCGGGCGCGGGCGCAGGTTCGGGCGCCGGCTCGGGGACGGCCGCCGCAGGATGCCCGGAACCGGTTTCCGGCGCCGCGGCGGTGTCGCCGGACGGCCCGGGCGCTGCCGGGGCGGTGCCGGGCACCACCGACGTGGAGGAGTGGGGAGCGGATCCGGCCGAGGACGACGGGTCGAACGGGCGGGGCGCCTCCTCCGGCCCGGAGACCACGGGGGCGGTGAGCACGACGGCGGTGGCGCCGAACGCCATCGCGACGGCGAGACCCACCCTCGGGGACCGTCGGGTGGGCAGCAGGGGGCCGGACGGCCGGTGGCGCATGCGGCTCCTCAGAAAGATCACGATCCGTTATCGATCAGAGACTATCCGTACGCACCCTGCGGCGAAAGCGCCTGGGAGTGCGCACACTCACGCACCCGACCGGGGTTCCCGGGCGTGCGGGCGCGGTCGCCGGGCAGCATGGACCCGGCACCATGGAACGGTCCGTCCCATCCCGAACCCCTGAGGAGCACGCCGCCGGTGAGCGACGTATGGCTCAACATCGTCATGGTCGTCGTCTTCATCCTGATCGGCGGCGCGTTCGCCGGCGCGGAGATCGCGCTGGTCTCGCTGCGGGAGTCGCAGGTCCGGGCCATGGCCGAGCAGGGTGGCCGCCGCGGCAAGGCGGTGCAGAAGCTCCTCGGGGACCCGAACCAGTTCCTCGCCGCCGTGCAGGTGGGGGTCACCCTCGCCGGGTTCTTCTCCGCCGCGTTCGGTGCGAGCACCCTTTCGGCGCCCCTGGCCGACTGGCTGCAGGACCAGGGCGTGAGCCAGAGGCTCTCCGGCACCCTGGCGCTGGTCCTGGTCACCGTCGCGATCAGCTACGTGTCCCTCGTCGTGGGTGAGCTCACCCCCAAGCGGCTGGCCCTCCAGCGGGCCGAGGGCTTCTCCCTCATGGTCGCCGCACCGCTGAACGCCATCGCCAAGCTGTCCCGGCCGGTCATCTGGCTGCTGTCGAAGTCGACCAACGGGCTCGTCCGGCTGGTCGGCGGTGACCCCAAGGCCAGCGGTGAGTCGATCAGCCAGGAGGAGCTGCGCGACCTGGTGGCCGCGCACGAGTCGCTCAGCAGCGACGAGCGCCGGCTCATCGACGAGGTGTTCCGCGCCGGCGAGCGCGAGGTGCGCGAGGTGATGACGCCGCGCACCGAGGTGCAGTTCCTCGAGGCGTCGATGACCGCCAGTCGCGCGGCCAAGCTGGTGGCGGAGTCGAACTGGTCGCGGTTCCCCGTCGTCGGCCAAGACGAGGACGACGTCGTCGGCTTCGTGCACGTGCGCGACCTGTTCCTGCCCAACCACCCGGCGGGGCGGGCGGCGACCGTGGGGGACCTGGCCCGCGAGGTCACCAGGCTGCCCGGCACCGCCGCGGTCCTGACGGTGCTCAGCGAGATGCGCCGGGACAACCAGCACCTGGCGATCGTCGTCGACGAGTACGGCGGCACCGACGGCATCGTCACGCTCGAGGACCTCATCGAGGAGGTCATCGGGGAGATCTACGACGAGTACGACGAGGAGGTCGAGCCCGAGGCCCGGCAGTCGCCCGACGCGCCGCGGGAGGTCGACGGCCTCCTCAACCTCGACGACTTCGCCGAGGCCACCGGGCTGCGGCTGCCCGAGGGGCCGTACGAGACGGCCGCCGGCTACGTCCTGGCCGAGCTCGGCCGGCTGCCCCGGGTCGGGGACACCGCCGAGGCCGAGGGGCGCAGCATCGAGGTGCTGGAGCTCGACGGCCGGCGGATCGCCCGCCTGCGCGTCGGCCCGCCCCCGGCCCCCGACGTCCCGGAGGACGACGAGCGCAGCGAGGCCCCGACCGCCTAGGGGCGCCCCGCTGCGTCGGGCGTCAGCGGGACCGGGCGACCGCCCAGGCGTCGCGCACGATGCCGACCAGGTCGGTGTGCTTCGGCGCCCAGCCGAGGTCGGCGCGGATGCGGTCGCTGGAGGCCACCAGCTGCGCCGGGTCGCCGGCCCGCCGTTCGCCGATGGTGACCGGGATGGGGTGGCCGGTGACCGTGCGGGCGGCCTCGACGACCTCCTGCACGGAGAAGCCGGTGCCGTTGCCCAGGTTGTAGATGCGGTGCTCGCCGGCCGCCGGTGCGGGCAGCGCGAGCAGGTGGGCGTCCGACAGGTCCTCGACGTGCACGTAGTCGCGGATGCAGGTGCCGTCGGGGGTCGGGTAGTCCTGGCCGTAGACGGTCAGCGACTCACGCTGCCCCGCCGCCACCTGGAGGGCGATGGGGATGAGGTGGGTCTCGGTGGCGTGCCGTTCGCCGAGCCCGTAGGCGGCGCCGGCGACGTTGAAGTACCGCAGGCTCACCGCGGCGAACCCGTGGGCGACGGCGTACGAGGTGAGCATGTGGTCGACGGCGAGCTTCGAGGCGCCGTAGGTGTTGGTCGGCCGGGTGGGTGCGTCCTCGCGGATGGGCACCTGGTCCGGCTCCCCGTAGGTCGCGGCGGTGGAGGAGAAGACGATCCGCCGGCAGTCGACCGCGCGCATTGCCTCCAGCAGCGCGAACGAGCCGCCGACGTTGGTGTGCCAGTAGTCCTCCGGCTGCTGCTGGGAGACCCCGACCAGCGACTTGGCCGCGAAGTGCAGCACCGCCTCGGGCCGGACCTCGGCGAGCACCGGCGCGGAATCGTGCAGCGACACCTCGGCCAGCGTCGCGCCCTCGGGCACCGCGTCGGCGTGCCCCGTCGAGAGGTCGTCGAGGACGGTGACGTCGTGACCGCGGTCGAGCAGGGCGGCGGTCACTACGCTGCCGATGTAGCCGGCGCCGCCGGCGACGAGTACGCGCATGGGCACACCTTAGAAGGACGGCCCGTGGGAAGCGGAGGATCTGGTGGTCAGTGCCCGACCGGCGGTGCAGTCGCTGCCCGCGTACCGGCCCGGCCGGAACCCGGCGGACCTGGCCCGCGAGATCGGCGTCGAGCGCGCTGTGAAGCTCGCCAGCAACGAGGTCGCGTTCCCGCCGCTGCCCGCCGTCGTCGAGGCGGTCACCGCCGCGGTCGCCGAGACCAACCGGTACCCGGACAACGGCGCCGTCGTCCTCACCGGCGCGCTGGCCGAGCGCTACGGGGTCGACCCCGCGCAGGTCGCCACCGGCTGCGGGGCCGTGGCGATCTGCCAGGAGCTCGCCCAGGCGTACAACGACCCCGGGACGAGCATCGCCTTCGCCTGGCGGTCGTTCGAGATGTACCCGCTGCTCGCCCGGGTCGCCGACGCCCGCGCGATCCAGGTGCCGCTGGTCCCCGGCCGGCCCGGCGGGTCTCCCGACACCCACGACCTCGAGGCGCTGGCCGCCGCACTGGACGACGCCACGCGGCTGGTGTTCGTCTGCAACCCCAACAACCCCACCGGGACGGCGGTGCGCCGAGCCGAGCTGGAGCGCTTCCTCGACGCGGTGCCCGCGGAGACGCTGGTCGTCCTCGACGAGGCCTATCGCGAGTTCGTCACCGACCCCCGGGTCCCCGACGGCGTGGAGCTGATGCACGGGAGGCCCAACGTGGCGGTCCTCCGCACCTTCTCCAAGGCCTGGGGGCTGGCCGGGCTGCGCGTCGGCTACCTGCTCGCCGAGGACCCGGCGGTCGCCGAGGCGGTGCGCAAGACCCACCTGCCGTTCAGCGTCGGCATGGTGGCCCAGGCGGCGGCGGTCGCGGCGCTGGCCAGCGAGGACGAGGTGCGGGCGCGGTGCGCCGCGGTCGTCACCGAGCGCGAGCGGCTCACCGCCGCGCTGCGCGACCGGGGGCTGGAGGTCGCCGACAGCCAGGCCAACTTCGTGTGGCTGCCGACGGGGGAGCGCACGGCCGAGCTCGCGGCTGCCCTGGAGGCCCGGGCGGTGATCACCCGGCCGTTCGCGGGGGAGGGCATCCGGGTCACCGTGGGCACGCCGGAGGAGGACGACGTCTTCCTCGCCGCGCTCGACGACGCCCTCCCGGTCGCGGCACGCTGACCAGCACCGACCCCGCCCCTGCGGCGGCCGGTGTCCCGGCGGTGCGGGGGAGCCCGGAACGGGCGCCGGCCCCGGCTGGTTTGATGGCCGACGTGGCTCTTCCCCGAGTGCTCTCCGGCATCCAGCCGACGGCGGACTCCTTCCACCTCGGCAACTACGTCGGCGCCCTCCGGCAGTGGGTGAGCATGCAGGAGGACCACGACGCCTTCTACTGCGTCGTCGACCTGCACGCGATCACCCTCGAGCCGCCGGACCCGGCCGTGCTCCGCCGGCGCACGCTGGTGTCGGCGGCACAGCTGCTCGCCCTGGGCGTGGACCCCGCCCGCAGCACCCTGTTCGTGCAGAGCCAGGTGCCCGAGCACGCCCAGCTGGCCTGGGTGCTGCAGTGCCTCACCGGCTTCGGGGAGGCCGGCCGGATGACCCAGTTCAAGGACAAGAGCTCCCGCGAGGGGGTCGGTCCGACGTCGGTGGGGCTGTTCACCTACCCGGTGCTGCAGGCCGCGGACATCCTGCTGTACCAGGCGCACCGGGTGCCGGTGGGAGAGGACCAGCGGCAGCACCTGGAGCTCACCCGCGACCTGGCCGGCCGGTTCAACGGGCGGTACGGCGAGACGTTCACGATGCCCGAGGCCTACATCCCGGCGGGCGCGGCCAAGGTGCTGGACCTGCAGACGCCCGAGAAGAAGATGAGCAAGAGCCTTCCCCCGGCCGGCTGCATCAACCTGCTGGACGACCCGAAGGTGACGGCGAAGAAGATCCGTTCCGCGGTCACCGACACCGGGCGGGAGATCGTCGCCGACCCCGAGAACAAGCCGGGCGTGACGAACCTCCTCACCATCCACTCCGCCTTCTCCGGACGGAGCACCGCGGAGCTGGAGGAGCACTTCGCCGGCCGCGGGTACGGCGACCTGAAGAAGGAGCTCGCCGAGGTCGTCACCGACGCCCTCGCCCCGGTGCAGCGGCGCACGGCGGAGCTGATGGCCGACCCCGCCGAGCTCGAGCGCCTGCTCGCCGCGGGAGCGGCACGCGCCCGGGAAGTGGCCGGCCGCACGCTGGCCACGGTCTACGAGCGGGTCGGCTTCCTGCCACCCGCGGGGCCGGTGGCATGAACGACGACACCTTCGTCGGCCGGCTGGGGACGCCGCCGGAGACGGCGGTGCTCGGGGTGATCGTGCCGATCCCCGAGCCCTGGGCGTCCCTGCTCGTCGACTGGCGCGCCAAGGTCGGCGACCCGCAGGCGACGCTGGTCCCGCCGCACGTGACCCTGCTCCCGCCGACGGAGGTGCCGGTCGCCGACCGCGCCACCATCACCGAGCACCTCGCCGACGTCGCCGCCGCGCACCCGCCGTTCGACATGCACCTGGCCGGTACCGGCACGTTCACGCCGGTCTCCGACGTCGTGTTCGTGGCCGTCGCTCGGGGGATCGGCAACTGCGAGCTGCTGGCCAACGACGTCCGCCGCGGTCCGCTCGCCCGTTCGCTCTCCTTCCCGTACCACCCGCACGTCACCGTCGCCCACGACGTGCCGGCCGACATGCTCGAGCTGGCCTACTGCGGGCTGCAGGACCTCTCCGCCGAGTTCCGGGTGGACCACTTCACCGAGTTCGAGCAGACGGCGGCCGGCGCCTGGGAGATCGCCCGCGAGTACCCCCTGACCGGCCGGGAGCGCTGAGGGCGCGCACCCGGCGGCCAGCCGCCAGACTCGGGCGGTGAGCTCCGCCCCTCCCCGCGACGCCCCCGCCCGGAAGGGGTTGCCGGCGCGGACGTGGGACCGCGTCGAGGGGACGGTCGACGCCGCTCGGCGGCGGTCCCCCTGGTTCGACCACCTGGCCCGTGCCGGTGGGCGGTACCGGCGGACGCAGGGGGACCTCATGGCCGCGGGCGTCACCTACTTCGTGTTCCTCGGGTTGTTCCCCGTGCTGCTGCTGGTGGCCTCGGTGATCGGGCTGGTGCTGGCCGGGAACGAGCTGCTGCAGCGGGAGCTCTACGAGGCGATCCGGGAGGCGTTCCCCGGCAGCACCGGGCGGGACATCGTCGCGGACCTGCGCGGGGCGGTCGGCTCGGCCGAGGTGGTCGGCGTGATCGGCCTCGTGGGGTTCGTCTACGCCGGGCTGCGGGCGATGGACAAGCTGCGCATCGGCATGGAGCGCATCTGGAAGGGGCGCGCCGATGAGCCGGAGTTCCTCCGCGACAACGTCCAGGACCTCTTGGCGCTGGTGCTGCTGGGCGCGGTCGGGCTGGCGAGCCTCGTGCTGACCGGGGTCGCCACGGGGGCGACGTCGTGGTTCCTCGACGTGCTCGGGCTGACGGACGCGACGGGGCTCGCGGTGTTCACGACCGTGGTGGGGCTGGCGCTGGCCTTCCTCGGCGACACCGTCGTCTTCCTCTGGCTGCTGAAGGTGGTCCCGGCCACGCCGCACCCCGTGCGGCGGCTGCTGCCCGGGGCGCTGTTCGGCGCCGTGGGCTTCGAGGCCATGAAGCTGATCGGGAACCTCTACCTGTCGCTCATCTCCGGGAGCGTGACCGCGTCGGCCTTCGGCGGCGCCGTCGGCATCCTGGTCTGGATCAACATCGTGTTCCGGTTCGCGTTCTTCACCGCCGCCTGGACCGCCACCCTCCCCGCGGTGGAGGGCGCCGGCCGGCAGCCGGAGGAGCGGGCGCCTGTCGCCGCCGCCGCGCCGTCGCGCTGACCGCGCCCAGCGCGCCGAGCCCCAGCCCGGCGAGGGCGGCCACGGCCCAGGGCGACGCGGCCGCGTGCGGCGCGGGCGCGGCGAGCATCGGGCGACGCGGCGCCGGGGAGGTCGGGGCGGAGGGTGCGGGCGGGGTGGCGGGCGCCGCCGGCGTGGCGGGGGCCAGGTCGGCGGGGCGGACCAGCGTCCCCACCCCCGGGACGGTGGTGGGGACGGCGAACCCCCAGTCGAGCAGCAGCGCCGCCTGGTCGGCCGCCCGCAGCGGTCGGTTCTCCGTGTCCAGGACGCTCACCACGAGCCGGCGGCCGTCGCGCTCGGCTGCGGTGACGAACGTGTGCCGGGCGGCGTCGGTGAACCCCGTCTTCCCGCCGAGGTTGCCGGGGTAGCCGGTCAGCAGCGGGTTCTGGTTCTGGATCTGGAAGCCCGGGAACCGGTCCCCGACCGCCGGCATGTCCGCCGTCGGCGTGCGTAGCACCGCCGCGGTGACCGGATCCTCTACGAGCGCGCGGAAGATCAGCGCCAGGTCGTAGGGGGAGGAGGACTGGCCGGCGACGTCCAGCCCGGACGGGGTGCCGGCGACCGTGTCGTAGGCACCCAGCTCCACGGCCGTCCGGTTCATCGCGGCGACCGTGGCCGCCTCGCCGCCGGCCGCCCGCGCCAGCGCCGATGCGACGTCGTTCCCCGACTGCAGCATCAGCGCCGTGAAGAGCAGCGGGACGGGGTAGCGCCCGCCGGCCACGAGCCCGACGCGGCTGCCCTCGATCTGCTCGTCCTCGACCGTGCCCACCACCACCTCGGCCGGGTCGAGCCGGTGCGCCAGCGTCAGGAGGGTCAGGGTCTTGAGGGTGCTCGCCGGGTAGTACCGCCCGTGCGGGTCGCGGGCGGCCAGCACCGCCCCCGTGCCCGCGTCGGCGACCAGCCAGCCGGACGCGACCACGCCGTCGGGGAGCGGGGGAGCGCCGTCGGCGACGACGAGGCCGCGGGTGCGCAGCCGCTCGCCGCCCACCGTGCTGCCGTCCGGGGCGGTGCCCCGCGGGGGCAGGCCCGTGCGGGGCGCGGTCGGCGTCGGCGCGGTGAGGTCGACCGTGGGGCGAGGCGGGGTCGCCGTCGTGCTCGGCGGCGGCGGGGTCGCTCCGGCCTGGCCGGCCGGGCCCGCCACGAGAGCGAGTGTCACGGCGCCCGCCAGACAGGCCGCACGTCGTCGTCCCATGCCCGGAGGCTATGCGGAGGTGAGGTGGGACACGGCTTCCGGGGAGAAGACGGCCCGATCGGATGAGGGTTCGCAACGATCGGGTTTCAGTCCGCCGCAGAGTTTGGGGCGTGCCGGGTCCGCGCGGTTAGCGTCCTGGGTCGTGGCCCACGACGGCCCGCTCCACGCGGGCCCGCGAGCCACCGCAGTCCACACCCCCGGGAGAACCCCGCCACGCGTGGGACCTCCCCCCAGAGAGGAGATCGTCTTGCGCCGAGCGCGGATGACGAAGGCCGCGGCGCTGCTGCTGGCCGGCAGCCTGGCCCTGGCGGCCTGTGCCAGCGACGAGGAGCCCACGGCCGGCGGCGACAGCGGCGGCGGCAGCGGTTCGGGTGACCTCCAGGTCGGCCTCGCGTACGACGTCGGTGGCCGCGGCGACCAGTCGTTCAACGACTCGGCCTACGCCGGTGTCGAGGCGGCCATCGGGGCGCTGGACGGCGAGGTCCAGGAGTTCAGCCCCAACGACGACGGCTCCGACCGCGTCGAGGGCCTGGCCAACCTGGCCGAGGCGGGCTACGACCCGGTCATCGCCGTCGGCTTCGCCTACAGCGACTCGATCGGCGAGGTCGCCGAGGACTTCCCCGACACCACGTTCGCCGTCGTGGACGTCCGCACGGAAGAGGAGGGGATCGAGACCGAGAACCTGACCGGCCTCGTCTTCGCCGAGGAGGAGGGCAGCTTCCTCGCCGGCGTCGCGGCGGCGCTGAAGAGCGAGACCGGGCACGTCGGCTTCGTCGGCGGCGTCGAGATGCCGCTGATCCAGAAGTTCGAGGCCGGGTACGTGGCCGGTGCCAAGGCCGTCAACCCGGACATCCAGGTCGACGTCGAGTACATCTCGCCGGCCGGCGACTTCTCCGGGTTCGGTGACCCGGCCCGCGGTCAGATCCTGGCCCGCAGCATGTACGACGCCGGCGCGGACATCGTGTTCCACGCGGCGGGCGGCTCGGGCACCGGCGTCTTCCAGGCGGCGGCCCAGACCGGCAACCGGGCGATCGGCGTCGACTCCGACCAGTACCAGACGGTCGACGACCCCGCGCTGCAGGCGGTGATCATGACCTCGATGCTCAAGCGGGTCGACAACGCCGTCGAGAGTTTCATCACCGATTACGCCGAGGGCAACGTCCAGGGCGGCATCGACCTGGTCTACGACCTGGAGAGCGACGGCGTCGGCCTGGCCACCTCGGGTGGGCAGATCGACGACATCCAGGGCCAGCTCGAGGAGTGGCGCCAGCGCATCGTCTCCGGCGAGATCGAGGTCCCCACGACCCCGTGAGGCCGGGTGCGCCGGCCGGACAGCTCCGGCCGGCGCACCGGAGCGACCCTCCGACGGCGGGTCCGGGCATCCCGCCCGGGCCCGCCGTCGTGGCGAGCGGGCCCCGACCCCGCGGGGGGCACGGTCCCGGTCGCCGCGAGGGTGCGACATCATGCGCAGGGCGGGTGCCCGCACCCCGGTCACCCCGCCCGACCACCGGTCATCCGGGGGACGACGACCCGACCGGCGTCGTCACCGGTGCGCCGGATCGAGACCAGCGCCGCCCGCGCGGCGCACCGTCAGAGAGAGGCCCACCCATGGCCCAGGCTCCAGCCGCCGGCGCCACGTCCGGCGACGAGGCGGCCCGATCGCCCTATGCGGTCCAGCTGCGCGGCATCACCAAGCGCTTCCCCGGCGTCGTGGCGAACAAGGACATCGAGCTGGCGGTCCGCCGCGGCGAGGTGCACGCCATCGTCGGGGAGAACGGGGCCGGCAAGTCCACGCTGATGAAGACGCTGTACGGCGAGCACCGGCCGGACGAGGGCACGATCCTCGTCGACGGACGCCCCGTGCAGTTCCGCAGCCCGGCCGACGCCATCGCGGCGGGGATCGGCATGGTCCACCAGCACTTCATGCTGGCGGACAACTTCACGGTCCTGGAGAACGTGGTGCTGGGCAGCGAGCCCACGAAGGGCGGCCGGCTGGACCGGGACGGTGCCCGCCGCCGGATCGAGGAGATCTCCGACCGCTACGGCCTCGGGCTGCGCCCCGACGCGCTGGTGGAGGAGCTCGGCGTCGGTGACCGCCAGCGGGTCGAGATCGCGAAGGTGCTCTACCGCAACGCCCGCACTCTCATCCTCGACGAGCCGACCGCCGTCCTGGTGCCCCAGGAGGTCGACGAGCTCTTCGGCAACCTCGCGGAGCTCAAGCGCGAGGGCCTCACCGTCATCTTCATCTCGCACAAGCTCGACGAGGTACGCAAGGTCGCCGACACGATCACCGTGATCCGCCGGGGCACCACGGTGGGGGAAACTGATCCGCGCACGACCACGGCCAAGCAGCTCGCCGAGATGATGGTCGGCGCCGAGCTGCCCACGCCGGAGCTCCGCAGCTCCACCGTGCGCGAGGTCCCGGTGCTCCGGCTGTCGGGCGTCACCGTGGCCTCGGACATGGGGCGGCCGCTGGTCGACTCCGTCGACCTGACCGTCCGCGAGGGCGAGGTCGTGGGCATCGCCGGGGTCGAGGGCAACGGCCAGGCCGAGCTGGTCGACGCGATCATGGGCCTGCGCCCGCTCGCCGCCGGCAGGGTCCGGCTCGGCGAGGACGACGTCACCGGGTGGAGCACGCGGGCCCGCCGCGAGGCCGGCATCGGCTTCATCCCGGAGGACCGCCACCGGCAGGGGATGCTGCTCGACGCCCCGCTCTGGGAGAACCGGATCCTGGGCCACCAGACCCGGCCGCCGGCGGCCCGGGGCCCGTTCATCGACCGGAAGGCGGCCCGCGCCGACACCGAGCGGATCATGCGCGAGTACGACGTCCGCGCGCCCGGCCCCGAGACGCTGGCCGCCGCGCTCTCCGGCGGCAACCAGCAGAAGCTCATCGTCGGCCGCGAGATGAGCGCCGGCCCGCGGCTGCTGATCGCCGCCCATCCCACCCGAGGGGTCGACGTCGGCGCCCAATCGGTCATCTGGGAGCTGCTCAAGGACGCCCGCGGCGAAGGGATGGGGATCGTGCTGGTCTCTGCCGACCTCGACGAGCTGATCGGGCTCTCCGACACCCTCCACGTCATGTTCCGCGGCCGCCTCGTGGCCACCGTGGACCCCCGCCAGGTCACCCCCGAGGAGCTCGGCGGGTACATGACCGGCGCCCGGACCGCGGCGGGTGCCGCGTGAACCGCCTGCGCCGCACCGGCCTGACGCTGCTGGGCCCGGTGCTCGCCGTCCTCGTGGCGCTGGTGATCTCCGCCCTCGTCATCGCCCTCATCGGGGAGAACCCGTTGCGGGCGCTGCAGGTCATGGTCGACCTGGGCGAGCGGCCCTCGCAGCAGGTGCAGTCGATCGTGGTGATCCTCAACCGCGCCGTCCCGCTGTTCCTGGCCGGGCTCGCCGTCTCCATCGCCTTCCGCATGGGGCTGTTCAACATCGGCGTCGAGGGCCAGTACCGGCTGGCCACCGTCGTCGCCGCCGCCGTCGGTGCGGCCGTGGCGCTGCCCGGCCCGCTGCACGTCCTGCTGGTCATCGTCGTGGCCATGGTGGTCGGCGCCTTCTGGGCCGGCATCGTGGGCGTGCTCAAGGTGACCCGCGGTGTCAGCGAGGTCATCAGCTCCATCATGCTGAACTTCATCGCGCTCGGGCTGGCGTCCTTCCTGCTCACCGGCCCGTTCCGGGGCAGCCCGGAGGGCGCGTCGATCATCACCACGACGCCGCTGCCGGAGTCGGCGTGGTTCCCGGGGCTGGGCGGGGTGCTCGGCGCCTTCGGGCTGGCCGAGCCGCGCACGGAGCTGTTCGGCTTCCTCGTCGTGGCCGTCGTGGTGGGGATCGTGATCGCGGTGCTCGTCCAGCGCACCCGGTTCGGCTTCGACCTGCGGGCCACCGGCATCTCGGCGTCCGCCGCCACCGCCAGCGGTGTCGACGCCCGCCGCATGGTCGTCACGACCATGCTGCTCTCCGGTGCCGTCGCGGGGCTCATCGGGTTGCCCGACCTGCTCGGCGAGACGCGCGCCTTCGGCACCGAGTTCACCGCCGGGCTCGGTTTCCTGGGCATCGCCGTGGCCCTGCTCGGGAGGAACAACGTCCTCGGCATCGCGTTGGCGGCGCTGCTGTTCGCGTTCCTCGACCGTGCGGCGCTGCCGCTGCAGTTCGCCGACATCCCCGCGTCGGTGGTGACGATCATCCAGGGGACGATCGTGCTCGCCGTCGTGATCGCCAACGAGGTCGCCCGCCGGCTGGCCCTGCGCTCGGCCGAGCGGTCCGCTGCCGAGGCGACCGGCGCACCGCCGGACCCGGGTGGCGGTGCGGGCCCCGGTGGTCCCGGCCCCGGCGCCGGTCCGGACGGCGGGCACCGGGTCCGCACCGGAGTCCCGGGCTCTTCCGAGGAGGCGCGCGCATGACCACCGCGACCCCGGCCGGCGGCAGCACCGCGACCCGGCCCAGCCGTGGCCCGCTCACCGACCGGCTCACCGGCGGCAGCCGGGGCAGCAGGATCCTGTGGCTGGTCGTCGGCCTGCTGTTCGTCTTCTCCGTCACCCGGGCGGTCTCCGGCGAGGAGGCGCTGACCTCGTCGTCGACGATGCGGGCTGCGCTGCTGCTGGCGGTGCCGATCGGGCTCGCGGCGCTGGGTGGCCTCTACTCCGAGCGCGCCGGCGTGGTCAACATCGGCCTCGAGGGGATGCTGATCCTCGGCACCTGGGGCGCCGGCTGGGCCGGCTGGCAGTGGGGCTGGGTCGGCGCGATCATCGGCGGCACCGTGCTCGGGGCCATCGGCGGCCTGCTGCACGCCATCGCGACGGTGACCTTCGGCGTCGACCACGTCATCTCCGGGGTGGCGATCAACATCCTCGCCGCGGGTGTCGTCCGCTTCCTGTCGGAACTGGTCTACGTCCAGGGCACCGGGGGCGGCCCGACGCAGTCGCCGTCGGTGGGCGGCGACCCGCCGAGCTTCTCGATCCCGGTGCTCTCCTCCGGGCCCGACCTGCTGGGCGACCTGGAGGACACCGGCTGGTTCCTGCTGAGCGACCTCGCCGGGGTGCTCCGCGGGCTCACCAGCGGGCTCGGTGTGGTCACCCTGCTGGCGATCCTGCTCATCCCGATCTCGTACGTGATCCTCTGGCGGACGGCGTTCGGGCTGCGGCTGCGGTCGTGCGGCGAGAACCCCGCGGCGGCGGACTCGCTCGGCGTCCCGGTCTACCGGATGAAGTACATCGCGGTGATCATCTCCGGCGCGCTGGCCGGGCTCGGCGGCGTCTTCCTCGTGTTCGTGGCCGGCATCTACCGCGAAGGGCAGACCGGTGGCCGCGGCTTCATCGGCCTGGCCGCGCTGATCTTCGGCAACTGGCGGCCGGGAGGCCTGGCCGCCGGCGCCGGGCTGTTCGGCTTCTCCGACGCCCTGCAGCTGCGCAGCCGGACGGCGGTCGTCGCGCTGCTGCTCCTGGTCGCCCTGCTGCTCGTCGGCGTGGCCGTGTACCAGGCGCTGCGCCGCCGCTGGGTGCCCGCGGGCCTCGCCGTGGTGTTCGCCGCCGTCGCGCTGGTCGGCTTCCTGACCATCGACGAGCTGCCCGACGGCATCGTCTTCTTCACCCCGCACCTGACCACGCTGCTGGTCCTCTCGCTGGCCTCCCAACGGCTGCGGATGCCCAAGGCGGACGGCCTGGTGTACCGACGAGGGGAGCACTAGTGCCCGACCTGCCCGAGCCCGACTGGGATGCCCTTCGGACCGCGGCCCGCGAGGCCATGACCCACGCCTACGCCCCCTACTCGAGGTTCCCGGTCGGGGTCGCCGGGCTGGTCGACGACGGCCGCGTCGTCACCGGGTGCAACGTGGAGAACGCCTCGTACGGGCTGGGCCTGTGCGCCGAGTGCGGGATGGTCAGCGACCTGGCCCGCACCGGAGGCGGCCGGCTGGTCGCGGTGGCCTGCGTCGGCGGGGACGGTCAGCCGCTCATGCCGTGCGGCCGCTGCCGGCAGCTGCTCTGGGAGCACGGCGGCGCCGACATGCTGATCGAGACGGTGTCCCTCGGCATCGTGCCGATGCGCGAGGTGCTGCCCGACGCCTTCGGTCCCGAGGACCTGACGGCTGCCGCCGAGCGGGGCCAGGGCTGATGGCCGGTCACGACGCCATCGACGTCATCCGCGCCAAGCGGGACGGCGTGCCGCTCACCACGGAGCAGATCCGCTGGGTGATCGGGGCCTACACCGCCGGTCAGGTCCCCGACGAGCAGATGAGCGCGCTGCTCATGGCGGTGTTCTTCCGCGGGATGACCGCCGACGAGCTCGCGTCCTGGACCCAGGCGATGATCGACTCCGGCGAGCGCAAGGACCTGTCGTCCCTCGGCCGGCCGACCGCCGACAAGCACTCCACCGGTGGCGTCGGCGACAAGATCACCCTTCCTCTGGCGCCCCTCGTCGCCGCCTGCGGGGTGGCCGTGCCGCAGCTCTCCGGCCGGGGCCTCGGCCACACCGGCGGCACGCTGGACAAGCTCGAGGCGATCCCCGGGTGGCGGGCCGACGTGCACGAGGAGGCCTACCTGGCGCAGCTGCGCGACGTGGGCGCGGTCATCTGCGCCGCCGGCCACGACCTGGCGCCGGCCGACAAGCTGCTCTACGCGCTGCGCGACGTCACGGGCACCGTCGAGTCGATCCCGCTGATCGCCAGCTCCATCATGAGCAAGAAGATCGCCGAGGGCGCCGACGCGCTGGTCCTGGACGTCAAGACGGGCTCCGGGGCGTTCATGAAGGACCCCGCCGCGTCGCGCGAGCTGGCCCGCACGATGGTCGGGCTCGGGGAGGCGGCCGGGGTGCGCACCGTCGCCCTGGTGACGGCGATGGACCGGCCACTGGGCCGCGCCGCGGGCAATGCCGTGGAGGTCGCGGAGTCGGTGGAGGTGCTCGCCGGTGGCGGCCCGGCCGACGTCGTCGAGCTGACCCTGGCGCTGGCGCGGGAGATGCTGGTCGGTGCCGGGCGCGACGACGTCGACCCCGCCGAGGCGCTGGCCGACGGGCGGGCCATGGACGTGTGGCGGCGGATGATCGCCGCGCAGGGCGGCGACCCCGACGCCCCGCTGCCGCGCCCGGCCGAGACGCACGTGGTGACCGCGCCGGCCACCGGCATGCTGACCCGCCTGGACGCCTACGCGCTCGGCGTCGCCGCCTGGCGGCTGGGCGCCGGCCGAGCCCGCAAGGAGGACCCGGTGTCGGCCGCCGCGGGGATCACCTGGACGGCCGGCGTGGGGGAGCAGGTGACCGCCGGCCGGCCGCTGCTGGAGCTGCACACCGACGACGCCGCGCGCATCCCGCGGGCGCTCGAGGCGCTCGAGGGGGCCATCGGCGTCGACACCGGTGACGAGCCGCTCCCGCTGGTCCTCGACCGCATCACCGCAGGCTCGTAGGGGACACTGGTCTCTCGTGCAGAAGGACTCCCTCCTCCCCACCACTCGCACGCTCGCGGCGGGCCCCGAGAGGGAGCCGTTGAACCCGGACGCAGCCATCTCCATCCGCGGCCTGGTCAAGCGGTACGGCGACCGCGCGGCCGTTGACGGCCTGGACCTCGACATCCACCGTGGGGAGATCTTCGCCCTGCTGGGTCCCAACGGCGCGGGGAAGACGACGACCGTCGAGATCTGCGAGGGCTACCGCGATCGCGACGGTGGTGAGGTGCGCGTGCTCGGGGTCGACCCGGCGCGCGGCGGGCGCCGCTGGAAGGCCGAGCTCGGAATCGTGCTGCAGTCCGGTGCGGGGGACAGCCAGCTCTCGGTGCGCGAGCTGCTGTCGGCGCAGGCGTCCTACTACGCCGATCCCCGCGACCCCGACGAGGTGCTGGAGCTCGTCGGTCTCACGGAGAAGGCGGGCGCCCGCGGCCGCACGCTCTCGGGTGGGCAGCGGCGCCGGCTGGACGTGGCGCTGGGCATCGTGGGCCGGCCCCGGCTGCTGTTCCTGGACGAGCCCACCACCGGGTTCGACCCCGAGGCCCGCCGCCAGTTCTGGGCGCTGATCCGGTCGCTGCGCGAGCTGGGCACCACCATGCTCCTGACCACCCACTACCTCGACGAGGCCGAGGAGCTGGCCGACCGGGTCGGGGTCATCGCTCACGGGCAGCTGGCCGAGGTCGCCGTCCCCACCGCGCTCGGCGGCCGCGGCACCGCGCCGGCCGTCGTCAGCTGGACCGAGGCCGGCGCCCGGCGCACCGCCGAGACCGCCACGCCGACCGCCTTCGTCTCCGAGCTCGCCGCGCGCTTCCCGGGCGAGGTGCCCGACCTCGCCGTCAGCCGGCCGACGCTCGAGGACGTGTACCTGAAGATGATCGGGGACCGCTCGTGACCACCACCGCCCCAGGGCGCGCCGCGCTGCCCTCGGTCGCCCGGGTCTCCCGCACCCGGGCGGGGGTCGAGCTCAAGGAGTTCTTCCGCCAGCGTGAGTCGGTGGTCTTCACGCTGCTGTTCCCGGTCATCCTGCTGCTGGGGCTCGGCGCGGTCCTGGACTACGACCTCGGCTCCGGCGTGGACTTCCCGCAGTACTTCATGGCGGGCGTCATCGCCGCGGGGATCGTCGGGGCGAGCCTGCAGAACATGGCGATCCACATCGCCGGCGAGCGCTCCGACGGCACCCTCAAGGCGCTGGCCGGCAGCCCCATGCCGAAGACCGCCTACTTCGTCGGCAAGGTCGCGCAGGTCGTCGCCGTGACGATCGCGACGATCCTCGCGCTGCTGGTCGTCGGCGTGCTCGTGTTCGGCATCGACCTGCCGACCGGGGCGGACTGGCTGACCTTCGCCTGGGTGACAGTGCTGGGCGCGGCGGCCTGCACGCTGCTCGGCATCGCCGTCTCCTCCCTCGCCCGCAACGCGCGGTCGGCCTCGGCGACGGTCACCCCGATCGCGCTGGTGCTGGAGTTCGTCTCCGGCGTCTTCATGCCGTTCGACCAGGTGCCCGGCTGGCTGCAGGACGTCGCCTCGGTCTTCCCGGTGAAGTGGCTGGCCCAGGGACTGCGGTCGGTGTTCCTGCCCGACTCCCTCGCCGCCCGGGAGCCGGCGGGCTCCTGGGAGCTCGGCACCGTCGCGCTGGTGCTCGGGATCTGGTGCGTCCTGGGCCTGCTGCTGTGCGTGCGCACCTTCCGCTGGCAGGACCGGGACGGCCGGTAGGTAGCGTTCTCCCGTGCCCGCTCCGCTCACCGCCGAGAACGTCCGCCGCGCCCCGAAGGTCCTGCTGCACGACCACCTCGAC
Organism: Blastococcus sp. SYSU DS0616; assembly: GCF_054051015.1. Lineage (NCBI taxonomy): Bacteria > Bacillati > Actinomycetota > Actinomycetes > Geodermatophilales > Geodermatophilaceae > Blastococcus > Blastococcus sp. SYSU DS0616. The sequence continues at coordinate 33,041 of NZ_JBJHAJ010000027.1, read as the reverse complement.
GGCGGGCTGCGGCCGCAGACGGTGCTCGGCCTGGCCGCCGAGCTCGGCTACCGCGACCTGCCCGCGGGCGATGCCGAATCCCTCGGCCGGTGGTTCCGCGAGGCCGCGGACTCCGGCTCCCTCGTGCAGTACCTGGAGACGTTCGCGCACACCGTCGCCGTGATGCAGACGCCGGACGCCGTGGCGCGGGTCGCCCGGGAGTGCGCGCTCGACCTCGCCGCGGACGGCGTGGTGTACGCCGAGGTCCGGATGGCGCCCGAGCTGCTCACCGCCGGGATGCCGATGGAGGCGGCCGTCGAGGCGATGCTCGACGGGTATGCGCAGGGGAGCCGGGAGGCCGCCGCCGCGGGCACGCCGATCCGGATCGGCACGCTGCTGTGCGGGATGCGGCAGAACGACCGCTGGGAGGAGGTCGCCGACCTCGTCGTCCGCTACCGGGACGCCGGTGTCGTCGGCTTCGACCTCGCCGGCCCGGAGATCGGCTTCCCGCCGGACCGCATCCCCGCCGCCATCGCCCTGCTGGACCGCGCGGGGGCGCACCGGACGGTGCACGCGGGGGAGGCCGCCGGCATCGCCAGCATCGAGGCAGCGCTGGACGGCGCCGGTGCCGAACGGCTCGGCCACGGCGTGCGGATCGCCGACGAGGTCGCCGCGGACGGCGCCCTCGGCCCCGTGGCCCGGCGGGTGCGCGACGCGCAGGTGACGCTGGAGGTGGCGGCCTCCTCGAACGTGCAGACCGGCGCCTACCCCTCGCTGGCCGAGCACCCGGTGGACCGGCTGCACCGGCTCGGCTTCGCCGTCACGCTCAACACCGACAACCGGCTGATGAGCGGCGTCTCGGTCACCAGCGAGGTCACAGCGGTGGCGACGACGTTCGGCTGGACGTGGGACGACGTGCAGACGGTGACCGAGCGCGCGCTGGCCGGTGCCTTCCTGCCCGCGGAGGAACGGCAGCGGCTTCTCGACGACGTGGTCCGCCCGGGCTACGCCGCGCTGCGGGGCTGACGGCGGTGGACGTCCTGCTCGCCGAGGCGGCCGGGCAGTCCTGGGACCGGTTGGGCGACCTGGGGGTGGCCTTCCTCCTCTCGGCGCTCATCGGGTTCGAGCGGGAGCTGCGGCAGAAGGCGGCCGGGCTGCGGACGCTGACCATCGTCGGGTTCGCCGCGGCGCTGTTCATGGTGATCAGCCGGGCTGAGTTCGGCGACTCGCGCGTCGCCGCGCAGGTGGTCTCCGGGCTGGGGTTCATCGGCGGCGGCCTGATCTTCGTCCGGCGCGACGCCGTCCGCGGGCTCACCACCGCGGCCGTCGTCTGGCTGACCGCGGCCGTCGGCATGGCCGCCGGCGCGGGGCTGTGGCTGTACGCCGTCGTCGCGACCGCCGGCCACCTCCTGGTGGCCTACGCCTTCACCCCGCTGGCCCGCCGCTTGTCGGGGCGGGCAGCGCACTCCTACTCCCTGGTGCTGACCTACCGGGACGGCGAGGGCGTGCTGCGCCGGGCCCTGGCCGAGTGCACGCAGCAGGGCTTCACCGTGCGTCACCTCGACACGGCGGTCGAGGCCGAGCGGCGGGGCGGCGCCGGCCCGCAGGCCACGGTGCGGATGACGATGGAGGGGGCGGGGTCGGTCACCGCGCTCGCCGCCCGGCTGGCCGACCTCGAGGGGGTGCTGGCGGTGTCGGCCGGGCACCAGGACGAGGACCGCGACTGACCGCCGGCGCGCACGGGCCGGCCGCGGGTGGGGGGCGTCACTCCGGCCTGCGGGAATCGCGTCGTGATCTCCGCTGCTACGGTAAGTGCACCGGCACAAGGCCGGTCATCCTCCCGGACGGTTTGTCCGGGCACGAGCGCATCCGTGCAGATCCAGCGTTCCATCCCTGGGCGCAGACGATCGCCAAGTGAGGACGCCGGTACGTCACGGTGCTCCTCCTCTTTCACGGGACGCGCTCCGAGCAGTATCGGAGCCCCACCCCGCATGACTTTGGTCCACCCTGCCGCGTTCGAGTCGTCCACGACCGAGAACGCTGTCGAGAACACCACCGAGAACACCATCGTGAACACCACCGGCAACACGGCCGAGGACGCCGCGGCGGAGACCGTCGCCGAGACCCCGGCCGGCCCCACCTTCGGTCAGCTGGGTCTGCCCCAGCAGCTGGTGACCGCGCTCGAGCGGCGCGGCATCCACCGCCCGTTCGCCATCCAGACCTCGGCCCTGCCGGACGCCCTCGCCGGGCGTGACGTGCTGGGCAAGGCCGCCACCGGCTCGGGCAAGACGCTCGCGTTCGGGCTGCCGCTGCTCGCCCGCATCGGCGCCGAGGTCAAGAACGGTCGTCGGGCCCCGCGCGGGCTGGTCCTCGTGCCCACCCGCGAGCTCGCCCAGCAGGTGCACGACAACCTGGCGCCGCTGGGCCAGGCGACCGGCGTGCAGCTGGCCACCGTCTACGGCGGCGCACCCATGTACCGCCAGATCCAGCAGCTGCGCCGCGGCGTGGACGTCATCATCGCCACGCCGGGCCGGCTGCAGGACCTGATCAGCCAGGGCGAGGCCACCCTCGCCGAGGTGGTCGTCACGGTGCTGGACGAGGCCGACTTCATGGCCGACCTGGGCTTCCTCCCGGTCGTCAAGGAGCTGCTCGACCAGACCGACCGGAACGCCCAGCGGCTGCTGTTCTCGGCCACGCTGGACGGCGAGGTCGACTCCCTGGTCCGCCGCTACCTCAAGGACCCGGCCCGGCACGAGGTCAAGCGGGCCGGCGACGACGCCCCGCCGGCGGAGCACCTCGCCTTCAGCCTCGCCTTCCGCGACAAGCTGCAGGTGGCCACGGAGCTGGCTGCTCGCCCCGGCCGCACGATCATCTTCGCCCGCACCCAGCTGGGCGTGGACCGGCTGGCCGAGAACCTGAAGGCCGCCGGGATCAAGGCCGAGGCCATCCACGGCGGGCTGCCGCAGTCGGCGCGCAAGCGTGCGCTCGAGGAGTTCACCGACGCCCGCTCGCCGGTGCTGGTGGCCACGGACGTCGCCGCGCGCGGCATCCACGTCGACGATGTCTCGCTGGTCCTGCACTACGACCCGCCGACGGACGCGAAGACCTACCTGCACCGCTCGGGCCGGACGGCCCGCGCCGGCGCCGCGGGTGTGGTCGTCTCGCTGCTCCTCCCCGACCAGGTGGGACAGGCCAAGCGCCGGTTCCGCACCGCGAAGGTGGACCCGCCCCTGGACCGCACGCGGCCCGGTGACCGGCCGATCCTCGAGCTGGTCGCCTCCGGCATCCCCGTGGAGCCCAAGGAGCGCACCCAGCGCGACATGCGCCGCGGTGGCGGTGGCCCCGGCGGCCGTCCGCGTCGCGAGGGTGACCGCCCCGGCGGTTCCCGTGGTGGCCCCCGTCGCTCGTACGGCGACCGCAACCGCTCCGGTGGCGGCGACCGCCGCTTCGGCGGCGAGCGCTCGGGCCGTCCTCCGCGCCAGGGCTGAACGAGGACCCCGTCCCCCTCACCGCTCGCGGTGAGCCTCCGGACGGGGGCGACGACGGCGGCCCGTCCCGGTTTCCCGGGGCGGGCCGCCGTCGTCTCAGTCGCGGAAGACCAGGGCGCCGCTCACGGCGGTGACGACCTCGTCCCAGGCGGGGCGCAGCTGCCCGGCCTCGGCCGCGTCCAGGGGCTCGTCGGGCTGCCGGTCGGCGCGGGCCACCGCCCGGCCCAGCGGGGAGGTGGGGGCGAGCAGTTCGTCGACCCGGGTGAGCCGGGCGTACTCGGCGAGGTCCCGCACCCCTTCGGCCGGCTGCACGAGCGCCCGGTGGGGGACCAGGCCGGCGGCGCCGTCGGCGACCTCGGCCAGCACCTCCGAGACCTCGGTGAGGTCGTAGCGGTCCTGCTCGGCGGGCAGCGGCAGCGTGTCCGTGTCGGCGACCTCGGGCCAGGTGGCGATCTCGACGAGGTCGTGCTGCTCGTTGCCGGCGCAGAAGCGGGCCAGGTCGGCCGGGGTGTCGAAGACGAACACCTCTCCGTCGCGGCCGAGGAAGCGGGCGACGTCCTCGACGTAGCAACGCAGGGTCACCCCGGCGCCCTCGGGGACCACGATCTCGACCGGCAGGATGCCGACCGCCTCCCAGAACTCGGCGGCGGCGGCGACCGCGGCGGGGGAGGCGGTGACCCGGCTCCCGCGTGCGATGGTGCTCACGCCCGGCCGGCCGGCCACCGAGGTGGCGGTCGCACCGGCGGGCGCGCCGGCGGCCGTCTCCGCCTGCTCGGGCAGGTCCTCGTCGGCGAGGGCGCCGAGCTGGTCGTCCGCGGACTCGGCGGCCGAGGGGTACTCCTCGATCGTGGCGGTGCCCCCGCCGGTCCAGTCGAAGTGGTCCGAGAGCTCCTCGACGACGTCCTCCCACAGCTCGTCGAAGACCGTGCCGACGCCGATCCACGCGTCTTCGCCGGAACGCCCGGCGAAGGCCTCCACGCCGAGCCCGAGAGAGCCGATCTCCGGCTTGGCGGCGAGCTCGGCGACGGCCTCGAACTGCTCCTCGTCGTCGTCCTCGGTGGTGTCCAGGCACTCGGCGAGCCGGCTGACGATGTCGACGGTCGCGGCGAGCTCCTCCACCGCCCACCGGTCGGGGTCCTCGGCGGCGACGTCGTACACCCCGTCGAGGTCGTACCGGTGGTCCTCGTCCGGGGTGAGGTCCGCTGCGTCCAGACCGGCGACGACCGGCCACACCGGGTGGTCGGCCAGGTCGTGGTCGGTGCGGGTGCGGCAGAAGGCGGCGAGCTTCTCCGGCGACGGGAAGAGGTGCACCGTGGCGCGCCCGCCCGCGCCGTCACCCTCGGTCGTGCCGAGGAACGCCTGCCACTCCTCGCCGTCCTCCTCCCACGGCGGAGCCCACAGGGTGTATCCGGTGCGGTCGTCGAGGGTCAGTGCGATGGGGACGATGCTGGGCCTGGCCACCGCACCATCCTGCCTTGTCGGCTCGGAGTTGCACCTCCGGGCCGCGCGGCGGGACCCCGAGGTTGATCATGTGGCCGGCGCGGCCGTGGATCGCCTCCTGCGCCCTGCTCAGATCCCCATCGGGTGCCACACCGTCTTGGTCTCGAGGAACGGGGTGATCCGGGACAGCCCGGGGTCGACGGTCCAGTCCGGCTCGGTGGCCGGCGGGCGGACGACGCGCTTGATCGTGCCGGCGGCCTCGCGCTCGAGCTCCATCGCGCGGTCGGCCGGAGCGCCGGTGAGGTCGATGGCGTCGACGTCGGCGTGCTCGGCCAGCCACGGGCCCAGCTCCCCGGCGTCGCCGGTGAGCAGGTTGACCACCCCGCCGGGTACGTCGCTGGTGGCGAGCACCTCGCCCAGGGTGACGGCCGGGATCGGCCGCTCCTTGGAGGTGACGACGACGGCGGTGCTGCCGGTCGCGAGCACCGGGGCGAGAACGCTCACCAGTCCGAGCAGCGACGACTGCTGGGGCGCGAGGACGGCGACCACACCGGTGGGCTCGGGCAGGCTGAAGTCGAAGTACGGCCCGGCGACGGGGTTCGCGCCGCCGAGGACGGCGGCCAGCTTGTCGGTCCAGCCGGCGTACCAGACCCAGCGGTCGATGGCGGCGTCGACGGCGGCCCGCGCCTTGGACGCCGACAGGCCCTCGGCCGCGCCGACCTCCTCGCAGAACTGGACGTGCCGGCCCTCCATCACCTCGGCCACCCGGTAGAGGACCTGGCCGCGGTTGTAGGCGGTCGCGCCCGACCACTTCGCGAAGGCGCCGCGGGCGGCGACGACGGCGTCGCGGGCGTCCTTGCGGCTCGCCCACGCGACGTTGGCGAGGAAGAGGCCCCTGGCGTCGGTGACCTCGTAGGTGCGGCCGGACTCCGAGCGCGGGAAGGCGCCGCCCACGTACAGCTTGTAGGTCTTGCGGACGGCGAGACGATCGCTGCTCACTGCTCGGCACCCTTCAGGTATGCGGCCAGACCGTGCCGGCCGCCCTCTCGCCCGTAGCCCGACTGCTTGTAGCCGCCGAACGGCGACGTCGGGTCGAACTTGTTGAACGTGTTGGCCCACACCACGCCGGCGCGCAGCTGGTCGGCGATCTTCAGGATCCGTGACCCCTTCTCGCTCCAGATGCCGGCCGACAGCCCGTAGGTGGAGTTGTTGGCCTTGGCGACCGCCTCGTCCGGCGTCCGGAAGGTGAGCACCGACAGCACGGGGCCGAAGACCTCGTCGCGGGCGATGCGGTGCGCGGGGGAGACGTCGGTGAAGACCGTCGGGGGGAACCAGTAGCCGCGCTCGGGCAGCTCGCAGGCGGGCTGCCAGCGCTGCGCGCCCTCGGCCTCGCCGATGTCCGACAGCTCGCGGATGCGGGCGAGCTGCTCGGCGCTGTTGATCGCGCCGATGTCGGTGTTCTTGTCCAGCGGGTCACCCACCCGCAGCGTGCCGATCCGCCGTTGCAGGCTGGCGATGACCTCGTCGTGGATCGACTCCTGCACCAGCAGCCGGGAGCCCGCGCAGCAGACGTGGCCCTGGTTGAAGAAGATGCCCTGCACGATGCCCTCGACGGCCTGGTCGATCGGGGCGTCGTCGAAGACGATGTTCGCCGCCTTGCCGCCGAGCTCCAGCGTCAGCAACTTGGCCGTGCCGGCGACCGCGCGGGCGATCTGCCGGCCGACGTCGGTGGACCCGGTGAAAGCCACCTTGTCGACGTCGTCGTGCTCGACGACCGCGCGGCCGGTGTCGCCGGCGCCGGTCACGATGTTCACCACGCCCGGCGGCAGGTCGGCCTGGCGGCAGACCTCGGCGAACAGCAGCGCGGTGAGCGGGGTGGTCTCGGCGGGCTTGAGGACGACGGTGTTGCCGGTCGCGAGCGCCGGGGCGACCTTCCACGCGAGCATCAGCAGCGGGAAGTTCCACGGGATGACCTGGCCGGCGACGCCCAGCGGCTTCGGTCCCGGCCCGAGGCCCGCCCAGTCCAGCTTGTCGGCCCAGCCCGCGTGGTAGAAGAAGTGCGCCGCGGCCAGCGGGACGTCGACGTCGCGGGACTCCCGGATCGGCTTGCCGTTGTCCAGCGACTCGAGGACGGCGAACTCGCGGGCGCGCTCCTGCAGCAGCCGGGCGATGCGGAACAGGTACTTGCCGCGGTCGGCGGGGCGCATCGGACCCCAGGTCCTCTCGAACGCCTTCCGGGCGGCGCGCACCGCGCGGTCGACGTCGGCGGTGGTGCCGGTAGCGACCTCGGCGAGCACCTCCTCGGTGGCCGGGTTCACCGTCTTCAGCGGCTCGCCGGAGCCGTCGACGAACTCGCCGTCGACGAACAGGCCGTACGAGGGGGCGATGGTGACGATCGACCGCGACTCGGGCGCGGGGGCGTACTCGAAAACGCTGGTCATCGCTGTCAGTCCACCGTGACGTAGTCGGGGCCGGAGTAGTGGCCGGTGCGCAGCTTCTGCCGCTGCAGCAGGAGGTCGTTGAGCAGGCTGGAGGCGCCGAAGCGGAACCAGTCGGGGTCCAGCCAGTCGGGGCCCACGGTCTCGTTGATCAGCACGAGGTGCTTGATCGCGTCCTTTGTCGTCCGGATGCCGCCGGCGGGCTTGAAGCCGACCTGCCGGCCGGTGGCGAGGCGGAAGTCGCGGACCGCTTCCAGCATCACCAGGGCGACGGGCAGTGTGGCGGCAGGGCTCACCTTGCCGGTGGAGGTCTTGATGAAGTCGCCGCCGGCGAGCATGGCGATCCAGCTCGCGCGCCGGACGTTGTCCAGCGTCATCAGCTCGCCGGTCTCGAGGATGACCTTGAGGTGTGCGTCCCCGCAGGCCTCCTTCACCGCGACGATCTCCTCGTAGACGTCGAGGTAGCGGCCGGCCAGGAACGCGCCGCGGTCGATGACCATGTCGATCTCGTCGGCGCCGTTCGACACGGCGTCCCGGACGTCGGCCAGCTTCACCGCACGGCTCGCGCGGCCGCTGGGGAAGGCGGTGGCGACGGCGGCCACGTGGATCCCGGTGCCGGCCAGCACCTCCCGCGCGACGCCGGCGAGGTCGCCGTAGACGCAGACGGCGGCGACCTGCGGCGTCGTCGGGTCCGACGGGTCGGGCTGCTTGGCCTTGGCGGCCAGGCTGCGCACCTTGCCGGGGGTGTCGGCGCCCTCGAGCGTGGTCAGGTCGACCATCGAGATGGCGGTGTCGATCGCCCACGCCTTCGAGGTGGTCTTGATCGACCGGGTGCCCAGTTGCGCGACGCGCGCCTCGGCGCCCACCTGGTCGACGCCGGGCAGGCCGTGCAGGAAGGCGCGGAAGGCCGAGTCGGAGCGGGTCACGTCGTCGTACGGCGGCGACGGCGCGTGCACCGCGGGGGTCGCCCCGGGCAGCGCGTCGGGGTCGAGCACGTGGGTCATGCCGGCCATTCTCCCCTGCCGGGGGACCGGTCCCGAACGCGCTCACCCGCAGGGGCGGTCCTGACCCGCAGCCGAGCTCGTGACGTTCCCGCGGGAACGTGCTCGGGGCCTTCGGATCGCGAGTGACCGACCCGCCGGTGGGCGTTCCCGCGGGAACGCGCTCGGCCCCCTCGGACCCGGGTGGCGGACCCCCCGGTCGGGCGTTCCCGCGGGAACGTCCCCCTTGCTGGGGGTGGCGCCCCGTCCGTCGGGCGCTCCCGCGCGGGAACGTGCCTGCTGGGCCGGAGATGTCACCCCCCGCTCCTACGCTTCGATCACACGTTCGAAGGAGGCGTCGTGGTGGAGAAGTCCGTGCCGGAACTGGCACGCGAGATCGCGTCCGGCGCGGTGCGGCTGGCCGCCGCCACCGCCGCGTGGCTGCGGCTCGTGGCCGAGTTCGATCGGCGGGAGGGCTGGCGCGCGGTCGGGATCCTGTCGTGCGCCCACTGGCTGGCCTGGCAGTGCGGCATGGCCCCGGGCACGGCCCGGGAGCACGTCCGGGTCGCCCGGGGTCTCGGTGCGCTGCCGTTGATCTCCGCCGCCTTCGCCGAGGGGCGGTTGTCCTACTCCAAGGTCCGGGCGTTGACCCGCGTCGCGGAGCCCGACACCGAGCGGGAGCTGCTGGAGAGGGCGCTCGAGGCCACGGCCTCGCAGGTGGAACGCCTGGTCCGCTCGTGGCGGCGGGCGGACCGCGCCGACGAGGGGACCATCGCACTGAAGCGGCAGTTCCAGCACTGGTGGGACGACGACGGCATGCTCGTCGTACGGATGCGCCTTGCGCCCGAGGAAGGTGCGGACTTCCTCGCGGCGGTCGACTCGCTGGCCGAACGCGAAGCCCGTCGGGACCGCGCCGCGGCGAAGCGGGCAGCCGCGGAGCGGGAAGCGGGCGTGGCCGGAGGCCTGGAGCGGGACGAGGACCTGGAACGAGAGGAGATCGCGTGCGCCCGCGAGCGGACGGGGGCCCGGCGCTGCACGGCGGTCGCCCGGCTCGCCGGAGCCGCCCACCACGCCGACCGGCGGCCGGGTGACCCACCCCGGCGCGAGGTCGTGGTGCACGTCGACGCCGCCGTCCTCGCCGACGACGCTGCCGCCGGGCAGGCCTACCTCGATGGCGGCCCGGCGCTGCACGCGACCGAGGTCCGGCGGATGCTCTGCGAGGCGACCGTCGTGACCATGCTGGAGTGCGGGCGGGAGGTCCTCGGCGTGGGCCGCAAGCGCCGGCTGGCCACCCGCGCGCAGCGGCGTGCGCTGCTGCGCCGGGATGGGGGCTGCGCCCGGCCGGGGTGCACCGAGACGCGGATCGAACGGCTGCACGCCCACCACATGCGGCACTGGCTGTTCGGTGGTGGGACGGACCTCGACAACCTGGTGCTGCTCTGCGACGTCGACCACGGATCGGTGCACGAGCTGGACCTGGTGCTGACCCGGCGCGACGGCCGGTTGGTCGCGCTCGCCCCCGACGGGCGGCGGGTGTGGGGCGCCGCGGACGCCGCCTTCACCCATGGTCTGGCGGGTCTGGCCGGGAGCCCCGAGGTCCCCGCCGAGGCGGCCTTCGTCGGCGTGCAGCCGGTCGACGAGCTGGCCGCCCGCCGCCCGGAGCCTCGGCCGTCCCCGCGACCGGCGGCCGGTGCCCCCGGTGCGTCGGCGGACCCGTTGTTCCCGGACGGGAAGCCGCCGCTGCCCGACGCGATGCGCGCGGGGGGCGAGCGCATGGACATGGCCTGGGCCGTGGGTGTCCTGATGGGGAACCGGGACCTGCGGCGTCGCTTGGCCGCCGAGGCCCGTGGCAACCCGTTGGTGGCCGCCTGAGCGCCAGGTCGGAAGGCGCCCCCAGTGACCGGGCGAACGCAGCGCCGGGTGCCGATACGGTGTCCGGCGTGCAGCTCACCGTCGTCGACCACCCGCTCGCCCGTGCCCGCCTCTCCCGGATGCGGGACGAGCGCACGGACAACGCCATGTTCCGCGCCGCCCTGCGCGAGCTCACGCAGATGCTGGTCTACGAGGCCACCCGCGACCTCGCGGTGGCCGAGGAGCCGATCACCACCCCCGTCACCACGACGACCGGCTACCGGCTGGCCGCGCCGCCGCTCATCGTCCCGGTGCTGCGGGCGGGCCTCGGCATGGCCGACACCGCGCACGGGATGCTGCCGGAGTCGCAGATGGGCTTCGTCGGGCTCGCGCGCAACGAGGAGACCTTCCAGCCGGAGGCCTACATGGCCTCGCTGCCGGAGTCGCTCGTCGGCCGCGACGTCTTCGTCCTCGACCCGATGCTGGCCACCGGCGGATCCCTCGTGCACTGCTGCCAGCTGCTCACCGCGCGCGGCACGACCTCGATCACGGTGCTGTGCGCGCTCGCCGCTCCGGACGGCATCCGCCGGCTGGAGGAGAGCGGGCTGCCGCTGCGCGTCTTCACCGCCAGCATCGACGAGGGGCTCAACGACAAGGCCTACATCGTGCCCGGCCTGGGTGACGCCGGCGACCGCCAGTTCGGCGCGGTCTGACCGTGCGCTTCGGAATCCTCGGCACCGGTCACTGGGCGCGTGCCGTGCACGCGACCGCCCTCGCCGGCCACCCGTCGGCCGAGCTGGTGGGCGTGTGGGGCCGCGACTTCGCCAAGGCGAAGGCGCTCGGCGCGGAGTTCGAGGTCCCCGGCCACGGCGACGTCGAGGCGCTGCTGGCCGAGGTCGACGCCGTGGCGATCGCGCTGCCGCCGGACGTGCAGGCGTCGCTCGCGGTGCGCGCGGCGGAGGCGGGCAAGCACCTGCTGCTGGAGAAGCCGATCGCGCTCGACGTGGCAGCGGCCGACCGGGTGGTCGACGCGGTGCGCGCCGCCGGGGTCGCCTCCGTCGTCTTCTTCACCTTCCGCTTCCAGACGGCGACCTCCACCTGGCTCACCCAGGCCGCGCGCACCCGCCTGGCCGGCGGAGCCGGCTCCTGGCTCTCCTCGCTGGCCGGCACGCCCTTCGCGGCCTCGCCGTGGCGGCAGGAGCACGGGGCGCTGTGGGACATCGGCCCGCACGCGCTGTCGGTGCTGGTGCCGGCGCTGGGGCCGGTCGTCGCGGTGCAGGCCGGCCCGGGGCTCCGGGACACCGTCCACCTGGTGCTCACGCACGAGTCGGGGACGGCGTCGACCGTGACGCTCTCGCACACGGTGGCGTCCATGTCGACCGGCATCGAGTTCTTCGTGCACGGGGACGCCGGCCGGCTCGTCCTCCTGCCCGACGTCGAGGCCCCGGTGGAGGCGTTCTCCGTCGCCGTCGACGAGCTGACCTCCGCCGCGATCGCCGGCGGCACCCACCCCTGCGACGTGGGGTTCGGCCGGGACGTCGTCGCCGTGCTGGCGACGGCCGCCCGGGCGCTGGACTCCGGCTGCCGCCAAGCCGTCCGCGGATGACCAGCGCCCCGCCGGCGCGGCGCTCGTGGACCCCGTTGGACTGGTACCTGCCCACCGGGCGGATCCGGCGGCGGGACTGGTGGCAGCGCTACGTCCTGGTCTTCGCCGTGCTCGGGCTCGTCGCCACCTCGATCGACGCGACCTGGTTCCCGGACAGCTACCCGCGCATCAGCCGCGACGGGGGGTTCGACCTGCTCTGGCCGTTCCCGGACCAGGGCGGACCGGTGACGGCGATCTCGGCGCTGGTGCTGCTCGTGCCGAACATCGCCGCGATGGTCACGCGACTGCACGACCGGAACCACTCCGCCTGGTGGCTGCTGTGGCACCTGCTGCCCGGGATCGGCTGGCTGGTCCTGCTGGTGACCATCGGCTTCCTCGGCAGCGAGCCGCGCGTCAACCGCTACGGGCCGCCCCCCGGCTGAGCCGGCCCGCCGATCACCAGCCGACGAGCGCCAGGAGGTCGGTCTCGAACCGCGGTCTGACGGTGCGCATGTAGGTCGCCGTCACGTGCGCGGAGTCCATGTACACCCGCACATTGCCGATCAGCGCCGGGCACACGTCCTCGACGCAGAAGTAAGGGCTGGTGTCGAGCAGCCTGACGCCCCCGGGCAGCTCCGCCGGCGGTGAGTCGAACAGGTCGTCGTCGTACACCAGTGACCGCGGCGCCTGGCACCTCGGCGACGTATCGCCCCATTCGGCCATGCAGTCGGGGACGTCCACGGTGTGCCGCGGGCTGTCGCGCAGGCCGATGACCTGTATGCCCGACTCCAGAAGCGGCTGCCACGCGGCCACATGGCCCTCCGGCAGCCACTCCCTGTCCTCGCCGGCGGCGGTGCGGGTGCCGAGGGCGATCACCAGGTCCGGCTCCAGCGAGAGGATCTGGTCGGTGAGCCGGGAACGCCAGGCGGCGCACTCCTCGTAGTCCGTCCAGCCCTCCTGGATGAACTCCGACTCCGTCGAGAGGTTGCAGCCGCCGCGGAGCATCGAGATGACCTGCCACCCGTGGTCCTCGGCGATGGCGGTCAACGGGGTGACCCAGTGCGCGACGTGCGAATCGCCGACGGCGACCACCCTGCGCGAGGCGTCGTCGTCCCCGATCACGCACCTCTCCATCTCGGCGGGAACGGGTTCGCTCTCGAGGACGTCCGTGGTGCAGGAAGCGTGGTCGGGAGGGCCGGGCCAGTCGTCGCGGATCAGCGTCATCGGCGGCAACGGGTCGGCACCCCCGATGGGACCGGCTTCCCAGAAGTTGCTGCCCAGCGCCGCCGCCCCCGGGTACGCCGGGTCGTCCACCAGCGCCGCGACGCGGTCGGCCTCCCGGTCCATCCAGACGATGGTGGCCGCGCCGGCCAGCAGGAGCGGAGCGCTGACCGCGGCGACGGCGACCACCGCCGCGGCGGGCCGCCAGGACCGGAGCCGTGCGCCCGCCGGCCGCTCGACCAGCCGGTACGTCGCCTCGCTGAGCAGCAGGGACAGCGCGATCACCGCCGCGGCCCCCTTGATCGACGGCGCTTCGCGGCCGGTGTGCACCAGGTAGAGCACCAGGATGGGCCAGTGCCACAGGTACAGGACGTAGGACCGGGAGCCCAGCCAGCGCGCCACGGGGGAGGACAGGACCCGGTGCGCGCCCGCCCGTCCGGCGGCGTCGGCGGCGACGATCACCGCGACGGCCGACAGCACGGGCCACGCGGCCTGATACCCGGGGAACTCGTGGGCCCCGTCGAGCACCGCACCGCACGCCACGAGCGCCACGAGGCCACCCCAGCCGAGCGCGGTCGCCACGTGCCGGTGCGGGCGCCACCCGGCCAGCAGGAGCGCCACCAGCGCCCCCGCGCCCAGCTCCCACACCCGCGGCAGGGTGGAGAAGTACGCGGCCTGCTGGTCCGCGGCCGTCGCGACGACCGAGTACGCCAGCGAGGCGCCCGTGGCCACGACCACAGCGGCGACGGCGATGCGCCGGCCGTGCCGGGACCAAGGGGACCGGCGCAGGAGCAGCACCGCGCCCGCCGCGAGGAACGGCACCGCGACCAGGACCTGGACCTGGATGGACAGGGACCAGAACTGCTGCATCGGGCTGGCCAGCACGTTGCTGGCGGAGTAGTCGGCGGCCTCGGCGACCAGGCGGCGGTTCTCGGTGAACGTCGCGGAGGCGAGGAGGTGGCCGGCGATCTCTCGCCACCGGGTGCTGGGCATGACCACCGCGCTGGCCAGGAGCGTCCCGGCGAGCACGAGCGCCGCGGAGGGGACCAGGCGGCCGAGGGTGCGGCTGACCGCCCGCAGCGGGCGCACGGTCCCGGACCGTTCGAGCTGGCTCGTGAGGGTGTGCACGAGGAAGAAGCCGGTGAGCACCAGGAAGACGTCGACGCCACCGGACACCCGACCGCTGAACACGTGGTAGCCGACGACCAGCGAGACCGCCAGGGCGCGCAGGCCGTCGATCTCGGTCCGGTACCGCCGTGGCTCCGCGGACGTACCGCCCTGGGAGAGCGGGATGCTCGGTGCAGACATGTGGTGCGTCAGATCCCCGGTGTCGACAACTCTGTGAGCGGAGCGGAGCGGGTCCGGCTCGGTCTCGCCGCGGATGCCGCGGGCCGGTCGGCCCGGCCAGGCCAGGGACGACCGGCCCACGATAGGCCGCGGGCGCGGACCCGGTTCGGGACCGGTCACACACGTCCCACGCGCACCCAGCAGGGGTGGCAGCCGGCATCACGCGGCACACCGGGGGAGCACCGCCGCAGGCACCCGGACGGACGGGATCAGGGAACGCGGGTCGGCGGATCCAACCGGGACGGTTCGTCGTCCTCCACCGATTCCTGCGCGGCCCGGCGCGCGCGCCGCCGGTCCACGACCCGGGCGAACTGGATGGCGCCCTCGAACAGCACGCACATCGGCAGCGCGAGCACCACCATCGTGACCGGGTCGGGTGGCGTCGCGAGCGCCGCGAAGACCAGCGACAGGAAGAAGATCCACTGCCGCGCGCCGGCCATCGCACGGTGCGACAGCGCCCCCGCCAGGTTCAGGCACACCGCGAGCAGTGGTAGCTGCAGGGCGAGGCTGAAGGCCAGCAGCAGGGTGGTGACGTACCGCAGGTAGTCCTGGGCGGTCAGTGCGACGATGACGTCCGAACCGGCCATCGTGAGCAGGAATCGCAGCCCTGTCTCGAGCACCAGGTAGGCCAGCACCGTCCCGACGGCGAACAGCGTGGACGCCGCCACGACGAAACCGGCCGCCGCGCGCTTCTCGTTCCGGCGCATGCCCGGGGCGAGGAAACGCCACAGCTGGCCCAGCCACACCGGCGCGGCGAGGACGACCCCGGCGACGAGGCTGATCTTGAGGCGGACGAGCGCACCGCCGAAGACATCGGTCACCAACAGTCCGCACCCGCCCGATGCGTCCGTGTACCGCAGCTGCGGCGGGAGGTCGCAGTAGGGAGCGCGGACGAGCTCGCCGAGCCCGTGCTCGTACCACCAGAACGCCAGCGCGGTGGCGATGGCCACGGCCACCAGCGCCAGCGCCACGCGACGGCGCAGCTCCCGCAGGTGCGCGGTCAGGGGCATCGTCGCCGAGGCGTCCCGGCGTGGGGTGGTCGCGCTCCTCACCGGATGCACCCGGTGTCGTCCGCCATGTGCCGGTCCGTCCCCTCGTCGAGCCCGGCCGGCGGCTGCCGACGGGCGCTCACCGGATCCCGCCGGTCCGGGTCGCGGAGGCAGGACCGGCGGTTGCGTGACGCATCGATCCGATGCTGAACGGGACGGCCGGGCGACGGCCGCTCGGGGGCGGCGAGGTGAGTCACGGGCGCGCGTCCTCGGCGGCTGCCCTCCGGCGACGGACCACCAGCACCAGGGCGACGGCGAGGACGACGAGCAGGATCGCGCCACCCCACGCGAAGTCGCGCAGCAGGGCTTCGGCGGCCTCGCCCAGCAGGTAGACGACTGCGGTCGTGACTCCCGCCCAGACGAATGCGCCGGTCCAGTTCGCCAGGGCGAAGGTCCGGTAGGGCATGCCCAGGGAGCCCGCCAGCGGGCCCGACAGGATGCGCAGCAGGGCCATGAACCGGCCGAAGAAGACCGCCCATACGCCGTAGCGCTGCATCAGCCGCACGGCCGACTCCACCCGCTCGGGCCCCAGGTGCCTGGGGGAGCGGCGGGCGAGGAAGGCGAACAGACGGTGCCCGTGGCGACGTCCGACGAGGTAGCCGATCGAGTCACCGACGGCCGCTCCGAGGGCTGCGGACACGGCGACCAGGACCGGCGAGACGACGTCCTGCCCGGCCAGCAGCGCTGCTGCCACCAGCAGGGTCTCGCCGGGGAGCGGGATCCCGATGCTCTCGACCCCGACGACGAGGCCGAGCGTGAGGTAGACGGCGAGCGGGGGACGTCGAGGAGCCAGTCGATCATCCGATACCCAGGGCGGCCGACATCTCCGCGCGCAGCTGGTCCAGCTCGTCGGCGCCGCGGCCGCGGGCGGCGATCAGGCCGGCGTCGTCGTGCACGGGGACGACCGTCTCCAGGTAGGCCTTCAGCTTCGGCTCGGTGCCGCTGGGCCGCACGATCACCCGCACCCCGTCACCGAGCAGCCGGACCGCGTCCACCGGCGGCGACCCCTCGGCGAGATCGGCGAACTCCACCGGCCGGCCCAGCAGGGTGGCCGGTGGCGCCGAGCGCAGCCGCGCCATCGCCCCGGAGATGACCGAGAGGTCCTCCACCCGCACCGACAGCTGCCCGGTGACGAACAGGCCGTGCTCGGTGGCCAGCTCGTCCAGCCGGTCCAGGACGGTCCGCCCGTCGGCCTTGAGCTCCGCCGCCAGCAGAGCGACGGCGAGCGCGGCGGAGATGCCGTCCTTGTCCCGCACCACCGACGGCGCCACCGAGTAACCCAGCGCCTCCTCGTACCCGTACACCAGCGGCGCCGCCTCCGACCCGGCCCGCATGATCCACTTGAACCCGGTCGGCGTCTCCTCCGACGGGGCGCCGTGCGCCTCGGCGACGGCGTGCATCAGCGAGCCGCTCACCAGCGATGACGCGTACGTGCCGCGCACGCCGCGGCGCAGCAGCCAGTCGGCGAGCAGCGCACCCACCTCGTCACCGGTCAGCTGCCGCCCGCCGCACACCACCGAGCAGCGGTCGGCGTCGGGGTCCTCGGCGATCGCCACGTCGGCGCCCACCCGCTCGGCCAGCGCCAGCAGCAGGTCCACCGCCCCGGGCTCCTCCGGGTTGGGGAAGGAGACGGTCGGGAACGCGGGGTCGGGGGCGTCCTGCTCCGCCACGCTCACCGGCGCCGGCAGCCCCGCGGCGGCGAACACCGCACGCGTCGTCCCCGCACCCACGCCGTGCATCGCCGTGTAGGCCACGGTCAGTGCCGTGCGCAGTTCCGCCGGCACCCGGCCGGGGTCGACCGCCCGGGCGACGGCGTCGACGTAGTCGGTCTCGATGCCGTCGTCGAGGGTCACCCAGTCGTCGGACCGGGGCACGTCGCGGGCCGGTCCGACCGCGCCGATCGCGGCCTCGATCTCCCGGTCGGCCGGCGGCACCAGCTGCGCACCGTCACCGAGGTAGACCTTGTAGCCGTTGTCGTCGGGCGGGTTGTGGCTGGCGGTCACCATGATCCCGGCCGCGCACCCCAGGTGGCGGACGGCGAAGGCCAGCACCGGCGTCGGCAGCGGGCGGGGCATGACCTGCACGGCGAAGCCCGCCCCGGCCAGCACCTCGGCGGAGATGCGGGCGAACTCGTCGGACCGGCGGCGTGCGTCGAACCCGATCACCACGCCGCCGCCCGCGTGCCCGGACGCCGTCAGCCAGGAGGCCAGCCCCGCGGCAGCACGGGTGACGACGGCGGCGTTCATCCCGGCCGGCCCGGCGCGCAGCGGTCCGCGCAGCCCCGCCGTCCCGAAGGTCAGCGGACCGGCGAAGCGGCGGGCCAGCTCGGCGGTGTCGCCGGCGTCGACCAGCGCCGTGATCTCGGCGCGGTCGCCCTCGTGCGGGTCCGCCTCGGCCCAGGCGCGTGCGGTGTCGAGCAGGTCCTGCGTCATCCCGTGAAGTTCTCCGCGTCGAAGTCGGCGGTCGTGTACTCGCCCCCGACCCGGTGGTGCACCGGATCGGCGGGGTCGGGCTCGCCGTGGGCGCCGATCAGCGCCCCGGCGTACCGCTCGGCGTCGTCGGTGGACCGGTAGCCCAGGGCCTCCGCGGCGGAGAGGTCCCACCAGCGGCGGGTGTTGTCGGAGACCCCCCACACCACGCGGAACCCCGGCGACGGCGCGGTGAGCGCGGCCTCGACCAGGGCGACGGTGTCGGCGGGGGAGAGCCAGGTGGAGAGCTGGCGGGTCGTGGTCGGCTCGGCGAAGGCGCTGCCGATCCGCAGGCAGACGACGTCGAGGCCGTAGCGGTCCACGTACAGCGAGCCCAGGGCCTCCATCGCCACCTTCGAGACGCCGTAGTACGTGTCCGGACGCGGCGGCGCGTCCTCCTCGCGGAGCAGGCCGTCGGCCGGACGCTCGGTGTACCCGGACGCGTGGTTGCTGCTGGCCAGCACCACGCGCTGGACCCCGGCCTGCCGGGCCGCCTCGAGCGCGCAGTAGGTGCCCTCGATGTTGGCGTGCGCGATCGCCGCCCACGTCGACTCGCCCGAGATGCCTGCGAGGTGGACGACGGCCGACGCGCCGCGGGCGGCGTCGGTCGTCGCCGCCAGGTCGGTGACGTCGGCGACGAGGTGCTCCTCGCCCGGGCGCGGCTCGGGCACCGGCACGACGTCGAGGCTGCGCACCGCCCAGCCGCGCTCGGGCAGCCCGCCGCGCAGGACCGTGCCGATCCGGCCGGCGGCCCCCGTCACGAGGACCGGCCCGGTCACGGGAGCCGCTCGATGAGCTGCACCAGGAACTGCCCCAGCCGCCCGGCGGCGGCCTTGCCCGCCGCGAGGACCTCCTCGTGGTTCAGCGCCTCGCCGGTGATGCCGGCCGCGGCGTTGGTGACCATCGACAGGCCGAACACCTCGACCCCCGCGGCGCGGGCGGCGATGGCCTCCAGCGCGGTGGACATGCCGACCAGGTCCGCGCCGAGGGTGCGCAGCATGCGGATCTCGGCCGGCGTCTCGAAGTGCGGGCCGGGCAGCTGGGCGTAGACGCCCTCGACCAGTGACGGGTCCAGCTCCCGGGCCAGGGCGCGGAGCCGGCCGGAGTAGAGGTCGGTGAGGTCGACGAAGTTCGCGCCGACCAGCGGCGACCGGGCGGTCAGGTTCAGGTGGTCGGAGATGACCACCGCCTGGCCCACCCGGTGCTCGGGGGCCAGCCCGCCGGCGGCGTTGGTCAGGACGATCGTCCGCACGCCCGCGGCCGCGGCGGTGCGCACACCGTGGACGACCGGTTCCACCCCGCGCCCCTCGTAGTAGTGGGTGCGGCCCAGGAACAGCAGCACCCTGCGCTCGCCCACCCGGACCGAGCGGATCTCGCCGCCGTGCCCGACGACGGTCGGGGCCGCGAAACCGGGCAGGTCGCCGATGGCCACCGATCCGGCGGTCTCGCCGAACGCGTCGGCCGCCGGTGCCCAACCCGAGCCCATGACGACGGCGACGTCGTGCGGACCCCCGAGCGCGGTGGTCAGGGCGTCGGCTGCCTGCGCGGCCAGGGCGGTGGGATCGGTCGCGGGGTGCTCGCTCACGCAGGGACGCTAACGCAACCGGCGCAGGCGACGTGCTGGAGCGGCCTGCCTGCAGGGCCCCGGCCGGTCCGGGGGGAGGGGGTCGTCGCTCCGCCGCCGGGTGGGGAGGCGCGTGCGTCCTTAGACTTCCGGAGGTGGAGATCCCTTTCCGTAGCTCGGAACGCGCCAGCCTCGGGGTGGAGTGGGAGCTGCAGCTCGTCGACCGGGAGACCCGTGAGCTCTCCTCCGGCGCCAACGAGGTCCTGGAGGCGCTTCGTCCCGACGGGGCCGACGAGCACCCCAAGGCCAAGCACGAGCTGCTGCAGTCGACCGTCGAGATCATCACCGGCGTCTGCACCACGGTGAGCGAGGCGAAGGCCGACCTCGCCGGCACCCTCGCCGAGGTGGTCGCCCAGGCCGACCGGCGGGGGCTGGGCGTGCTGTGCGCCGGCACCCACCCCTTCACCGACTGGCAGTCCCAGGAGATCTCGCCCAAGGAGCGCTACCAGCAGCTGGTCGAGCGCATGCAGTGGCTGGCCCGCCGCATGCAGATCTTCGGCGTCCACGTGCACGTCGGCGTCCGCGCCCCGGAGAAGGTCATCCCGATCGTCAACGCGCTGTGCCAGTACGTGCCGCACTTCCTGGCGCTGTCGTCGTCCTCGCCGTTCTGGGTCGGCTGCGACACCGGCCTGGCCTCGGCCCGGACCAAGGTCTTCGAGGGCATGCCGACCGCGGGGCTGCCCTTCCAGCTCGACGGCTGGGGCGAGTTCGAGGAGTACATGGAGACGCTGATCTCCACGAAGAGCATCGAGAGCGTCCGCGAGGTGTGGTGGGACATCCGCCCGCACCCCGACTTCGGCACCGTCGAGCTGCGCATCTGCGACGGCCTCCCGACCCTCGACGAGGTCGGCGCCGTCGCCGCGCTCGCGCAGTGCCTGGTCGAGCAGTTCGACACCCAGCTCGACCGCGGCTACACCCTGCCCCGCCCCGAGGAGTGGGTGGTCCGCGAGAACAAGTGGCGGGCGTCCCGGTACGGCCTGGACGCCGAGATCGTCGTCGACGAGCAGTACGCGGTCCGGCCGGTGCGCGAGGCCATCGCCGAGCTGGTGGAGGAGCTGATGCCCACCGCGAGGCGCCTGGAGTGCGAGGCCGAGCTGGCCGACGTGCTGCGCATCCTGGAGGTCGGCGCCTCCTACCAGCGGCAGCGGGCCGTGGCCCTGGAGCACGACGGCGAGCTGGTCCCCGTCGTCGACAGCCTGCTCGCCGAACTGCGCGACGGCCTGCCGGCGAGCGGTCCGGTGGGGCGCCCCGACGGCCCGGTGCCCGGGCCGGCCGAGTGCGCGGACGGGCACGCGGCGTGACCCCCGTCGTGGAGAAGCTGGGTGCCGCGGTCGACGAGTGGACCACCGCCAACGCGCCCGCGCTGTCGGCCACCCGGCGACACCTGCACGCCCACCCCGAACTCGGCTACGCGGAGTTCGAGACCACCTCCTTCCTCGAGGAGCGGCTGCGCCACCACGGGCTCACCCCGCGCCGGCTGCCCACCGGCACGGGGCTCACCGTCGACGTCGGAACGGGCGAGGGCCCGGTCGTCGTGCTGCGCGCCGACATCGACGCGCTGCCCCTGAAGGACCTCAAGGACGTCCCGTACGCCTCCACCCGCGAGGGGCTGGCCCACGCCTGCGGCCACGACGTGCACACCACGGTGGTGCTCGGCGTGGCCATCGCGCTCGCGTCGCTGGACGGCATCCCCGGCACGGTCCGCTGCGTCTTCCAGCCCGCCGAGGAGACCGTGCCCGGCGGCGCCACGGAGGTCGTCGCCTCCGGCGTCCTCGACGGGGCGTCCCGCGCCTTCGCCCTGCACTGCGACCCGTCGATCCCGGCCGGGAAGGTCGGCCTGCGCACGGGTCCGATCACCGCCGCCTGCGACCGGATGGACATCACGCTCACCGGGCCCGGCGGGCACACCGCCCGCCCGCAGCTCACCGTCGACCTGGTCGACGCCCTCGGCCGGCTGATCACCGACCTGCCCTCGCTGCTCTCCCGGCAGGTCGATCCCCGGGCGGGGATGTCGCTGGTCTGGGGCGCGGTGAACGCCGGGGTCGCGGCCAACGCCATCCCGCAGCGCGGCACGCTCCGCGGCACGGTCCGGGTGCTCGACCGGGAGGCCTGGAAGGACGCGGAGGACCTGCTGCGCTCCCTGGTGGAGCGGGTCGTCGCCACGACCGGCGCGCAGGTCGACGTGGACTACATCCGCGGTGTGCCACCGGTGGTGAACGACCCGCGGGCGGTCGCCCTGCTGCGCACGGCGGCGCTGGGCACCGTGGGCGCCGACAGCCTGGTCCTGTCGCCGCAGAGCATGGGCGGGGAGGACTTCGGCTGGTTCGCCGACGTCATGCCGATCGCGCTGGCCCGGCTGGGCACCCACGGCGGCGGCGCCCCGCTCGACCTGCACCGGGGCACCTTCGACGTCGACGAGCGGGCCCTCGGCGTCGGCGTGCGGCTGCTCGCCCGCACGGCGCTGCTGGCACTGGAGGCCGACGCCGAGCCCGCGGCGACCGGCGTCCAGGCACCCCCTCGCACGCGCCGACCCGCGCCCGGAGACACTTCTGCCCGACGAGCCCTGGACGAGAGGCGGGAACCCGAGGATGAGTTCCACCGACCAGCAGACCAGCAGCGGTCCGGGAAGCGCACCGGCTGACGCCGACGTGCCGGCCGAGCACGCGGTCCCCGACGACCTGGTGCTCGCGGGCGACTTCGACGCGGTGACCCGCGAGCAGTGGCGCGAACTGGTCGCCGGCGTGCTGCGCAAGGCCGGCCGCGAGGACCTCCCCGACCCGGTCGAGGACGCGTTGCGCCGCCCGGTGGCCCCGGGTGTGACGGTGGCGCCGCTCTACACCGCCGAAGACGCCGGCGACCTCCCCGCGGGCGTCGGGGTGCCGGGCCTGCCGCCGTTCGTTCGCGGAGCCCGCCCCGCCGGCGGGCCGGCCGGGTCGACCGAGGTCACCGCGTCCGGCGGCGCCGAGGGTGGCGCGTCCGGCGGGTGGGACATCCGGCAGCGGCACGCCCACCCCGACGTCGCCGTCACCCGGGAGGCGATCGCCGCCGACCTGGAGAACGGCGTCACCTCGCTGTGGCTGGTCGTGGGCGAGGGCGCCGTTCCCGTCGACTCCCTCGGCGACGTCCTCTCCGACGTCTACCTGGACCTGGCACCGGTGAGCGTGCAGGGTGGACCGGCCGCTGCCGCGGCCTTCCTCGACCTCGTCGAGGGCCGCACGGACCTCGCGCCCGGCGGCTCACTGGGCCTCGACCCGCTCGGGGTGCACGCCGCCTCGGGCGAGGAGCAGGACCTCTCCGGGCTGGCCGACGTCGCCCGCCGCGCCGCGGCCCATCCCGGCCTGCGCGCGATCGTCGTCGACGGCACGGTCTTCCACGACGCCGGCGCCTCGGTGGTCGAGGAGCTCGGCTGCTCGCTGGCCGCCGGGGTGGCCTACCTCCGGGCGCTGACCGACGGCGGGCTGGGCGTCGACGACGCGATCGCCCAGCTCGAGTTCCGCTACGCCGCCTCGGCCGACCAGTTCACGACCATCGCCGCACTCCGCGCCGCCCGGCGGCTGTGGGACCGGGTCGGCGAGGTCAGCGGCGCCTCGCCCGCGGCGCGCGCACAGCGCCAGCACGCGGTCACCTCCTCGGTGATGACGACGAAGCGCGACCCGTGGGTCAACATGCTCCGCACCACCGTGGCCTGCTTCGCCGCCGGGGTCGGCGGCGCGGACGTCGTCACCGTGCAGCCGTTCGACGCCGCGCTCGGGCTGCCCGACGCCTTCTCCCGCCGGATCGCGCGGAACACGCAGAACCTGCTCGTGGAGGAGGGGCACCTCGGCCGGGTGCTCGACCCCGCCGGTGGGTCCTGGTACGTGGAGTCGCTCACCGACGAGCTGGCTCGGGCGGCCTGGGCCTGGTTCACCGAGATCGAGCGGGCCGGCGGGCTGGCGGCGGCGCTCTCCTCGGGGCTCGTCCGTGACCGGATCGCGCAGGCGTGGGACGCGCGCGCGAAGCGGCTGGCGACGCGGGCGGACGCGATCACCGGCGTCAGCGAGTTCCCCAACCTCACCGAGAAGCTGCCCGAGCGCCGGCCGGCCGCCGAGGTGCTGCCGGCCACCGGCGGGCTGCCCCGGGTGCGGGCCGCTCAGGAGTTCGAGGAGCTGCGCGACGCCGCCGACGCGGTGGCGTCGGCGGGTGGGGAGCGGCCCGCCGTCTACCTCGCCACGCTCGGCCCGATCGCCCGGCACACCGCGCGCGCCACGTTCGCGGCGAACCTGTTCCAGGCCGGTGGGCTCGCCACGCCGGCCGCCGACGGGGCATCGGGCCTGGCGGAGGCGGGCACCACCGTGGCCTGCATCTGCGGCACCGACAAGGACTACGCCGAGACCGCGGCCTCGCTGGCCGGGGAGCTCAAGCAGGCCGGCGCCACGCAGGTGTGGCTGGCCGGCAAGCCCGATCTGGCCGTCGACGGCGTCGACGGGTACGTCTTCGCCGGATGCGACGCCCTCGCGGCGCTCCGGACGGTCCACGAGCAGCTGGAGGTCCGAGCATGAGTGCGATCCCCGACTTCGGCGACGTCGAGCTGGGCACCCCGTCGGCGGGCACCTCGGCGGACGACTGGGCCAAGGCCTTCGAGGAGGCGACCGGGCGCGGCGTGGCGGAGGCGACCTGGGAGACCCCCGAGGGCATCGCCGTCCCGCCGCTGTACACCCCCGCCGACCTGGGGGGCCTGGACTTCCTGGAGACCCTGCCCGGGCTGCCGCCGTTCCTGCGCGGCCCCTACCCGACGATGTACACGACGCAGCCGTGGACGGTCCGCCAGTACGCGGGCTTCTCCACCGCGGCGGAGTCCAACGCGTTCTACCGGCGCAACCTCGCCGCCGGGCAGAAGGGCCTGTCGATCGCCTTCGACCTGCCCACCCACCGCGGCTACGACTCCGACCACCCGCGCGTGGTCGGTGACGTGGGCATGGCCGGCGTCGCGATCGACTCGATCCTGGACATGCGCCAGCTGTTCGACGGCATCCCGCTGGACAAGATGAGCGTCTCGATGACGATGAACGGCGCCGTGCTGCCGGTGCTCGCGCTCTACATCGTCGCGGCCGAGGAGCAGGGCGTGGCGCCGGGGCAGCTGACCGGCACCATCCAGAACGACATCCTCAAAGAGTTCATGGTGCGGAACACCTACATCTACCCGCCCAAGCCCTCGATGCAGATCATCAGCGACATCTTCTCCTTCACCTCGAAGGAGATGCCGCGGTTCAACTCCATCTCGATCTCCGGCTACCACATCCAGGAGGCCGGGGCGACGGCCGATCTGGAGCTGGCCTACACCCTCGCCGACGGCGTGGAGTACCTGAAGGCCGGCCAGGCCGCCGGGATGGACGTCGACGCGTTCGCGCCGCGGTTGAGCTTCTTCTGGGCCATCGGCATGAACTTCTTCATGGAGGTGGCGAAGCTCCGGGCCGGGCGCCTGCTGTGGGCGAAGCTGGTGAAGGAGGCCGGCGCGACGAACCCCAAGTCGCTCTCGCTGCGCACCCACTCGCAGACCTCGGGCTGGTCGCTCACCGCGCAGGACGTCTACAACAACGTCGTCCGCACCTGCCTGGAGGCGATGGCCGCGACCCAGGGCCACACCCAGTCGCTGCACACCAACGCCCTGGACGAGGCGCTCGCGCTGCCCACCGACTTTTCCGCGCGCATCGCGCGCAACACCCAGCTGATGCTGCAGCAGGAGTCGGGGACCACCCGCGTCGTCGACCCGTGGGGCGGCTCGGCCTACGTCGAGAAGCTCACCTACGACCTGGCCCGCCGCGCCTGGGCGCACATCCAGGAGGTCGCCGAGCACGGCGGCATGGCGCAGGCCATCGACGACGGCATCCCGAAGCTGCGCATCGAGGAGGCCGCCGCCCGCACCCAGGCGCGGATCGACTCCGGTCGCCAGCCGGTCATTGGCGTGAACAAGTACCGGGTCGACGCCGACGAGGCGATCGAGGTCCTCAAGGTCGACAACGCCGACGTGCTCGCCCAGCAGAAGGCCAAGCTCGAGCAGCTGCGTGCCGACCGCGACGGCCGCGCCGTGACCGAGGCGCTGGGCCGGCTCACCGATGCCGCCCGCGCCGCCGCCGAGGGGCGCCGGGGCAACGACCTCGGGACCAACCTGCTCAAGCTCGCCGTGGACGCCGCGCGGGCCAAGGCGACCGTCGGGGAGATCTCCGACGCGCTGGAGGCCGTCTACGGCCGGCACGCCGGCCAGGTGCGCACCATCTCCGGCGTCTACCGCGACGAGGCAGGAGCATCCGGGCCCATGGAGGAGACGCGCCGGCTGGCCGAGGAGTTCGCCGAGGCCGAGGGCCGCCGGCCGCGCATCCTGGTGGCGAAGATGGGCCAGGACGGGCACGACCGCGGGCAGAAGGTCATCGCGACCGCCTTCGCCGACCTCGGCTTCGACGTCGACGTCGGCCCGCTGTTCCAGACCCCCGACGAGGTCGCCCGGCAGGCGGTGGAGGCCGACGTCCACGTCGTCGGCGTCTCGTCGCTGGCCGCCGGTCACCTCACGCTGGTGCCCGCGCTGCGCGACGCGTTGGCCGCGCTCGGCGCGGACGACGTGCTGATCGTCGTGGGCGGGGTCATCCCGCCCGACGACGTGCCGGCGCTCCGGGAGATGGGCGCCGCCGCGGTCTTCCCGCCCGGCACGGTCATCGCCGAGGCGGCGCAGGAGCTGCTGCGGACGCTGTCCTCGCGTCTCGGCCACTGATGGCGAGAGAGGTCGACGTCCCGGCCCTCGTCGAGGGGGTGCTGGCCGGGGACCGCCGGGTGGTGGCGCGCGCCATCACCCTGGTCGAGAGCCGGCGGGCCGACCACCGGGAGAAGGCGCAGGAGCTGCTCGTCGAGCTGCTGCCGCACGCCGGGGGAGCGCGCCGCGTGGGCATCAGCGGCGTGCCCGGCGTGGGCAAGTCGACCTTCATCGACCAGCTCGGGGTGGACCTCACGGCCGGCGGGTCGAAGGTCGCCGTGCTCGCCGTCGACCCGTCGTCGGCCCGCTCGGGCGGCTCGATCCTGGGCGACAAGACCCGCATGGCCCGGCTGGCGGTGGACGAGCACGCGTTCATCCGGCCCTCGCCCACCTCCGGCACGCTCGGCGGGGTCGCGCAGGCCACCCGCGAGTCGATGGTCGTCGTCGAGGCGGCGGGCTACGACGTCGTCCTGGTGGAGACCGTCGGTGTCGGGCAGTCGGAGATCACCGTCGCCGAGATGGTCGACTCGTTCCTCTTCCTGACCATCGCGCGCACCGGCGACCAGTTGCAGGGCATCAAGCGGGGCATCCTCGAGATCGCCGACGTCATCGCCGTCAACAAGGCCGACGGACCGGCGGCGGCCGACGCCCGGAAGGCCGCGCGCGAGCTGTCGCAGGCCATCCGGCTGCTGCGCGGGCGCGGCTCCGGCTGGGACGTGCCGGTGCTCACCTGCGCCGGCCTCACCGGCGAGGGGCTCGACGAGGTGTGGGCCAAGCTGGTCGAGCACCAGGAGCGGGCCAAGGTCTCGGGGGAGTTCGACGCGCGCCGGCGGGCCCAGCAGGTCCGCTGGACCTGGCAGCTGGTGCGCGACGGGCTGGAGCACTCGCTCCGGGCCCACCCCGGCGTGCGCGCCGCCGTCCCCGACCTGGAGCGGGCGGTGCTCGCCGGCGAGCTCACCCCGGCCCTGGCCGCGCGGCGGATCCTGGACACCTTCCGCACCGCCTGAGCAGGCGGCCCGGCGGAGCGGGCGGGTCAGAAGATGGAACGGCACTCGCGGGCGCGCAGCTCGCGGACGTAGTCGTCGGGTGCGCCGGTGGCCTCCGCCGCGTCGGCGATCGCCCCAGGCGGCGCGCCGAAGGCAGCCCGCCCTCGAACGCGTCGAGCACGTAGACGTAGGCGACGACATCGCCATCGAGGTGTGCCCCCGGCGGTAGAGGCCCGAGTCGGCGCCCTCCCAGGCGTCGAGCGCCCTCTCGTCGGCCTCGGTCAGGTCGTAGAGGGCGACGAACACGCCGGCCGTCTCCTCGCCCGGGCCGTCGTCCGCGGGCACCAGGGTTCCCAGGGCACCCTCCCAGCCCAGCTCTTCGCCGCCGAACGTCAGCCGCCAGCCGCGGATCCAGCCGGTGCCGGTGTGCGGGGACGACGGTACCGGCGCAGCATCTGGGCCGGCTCCATGTTCGACCCGTAGGCGGCGTAGAGGTCCATCCGGACGCGCCTAACCAGCCGATCCGCCCGGCCGGGAGCGGGCGGTGACGCCGAGCCGGGCCGCACCGGGGACAATGGCGGCGACGGACCGACCGGCAACGGAAGATGGACCCATGACCCGCATCGTCATCATCGGTGGTGGCCCGGCCGGCTACGAGGCTGCGCTGGTTGCCGCGCAGCTCGGCGCGCAGGTCACCGTGATCGAGCGCGACGGCATCGGCGGGGCCAGCGTGCTCACCGACTGCGTGCCCTCCAAGGCCCTCATCGCGGCAGCCGGCGCCATGACGTCGGTGCGCGACTCCGCCGTCCTCGGCGTGCACGGCGCGGAGCTCGCCACCGTGAGCCTGGACCTGCCCGCGGCCAACCAGCGGGTGAAGAACCTGTCGATGGCCCAGTCGGCCGACATCCACGCCCGGCTCGAGGCCGAAGGCGTCCGGATCGTCGCCGGGCAGGGCCGGCTCGCCGATGACGAACCCGGTCTGGCCGCCCACGAGGTCGAGGTCCTCGACCGGAACGGCAGGGTCGTGGACACGGTCGAGGGCGACGTGGTCCTCATCGCCACCGGCGCCGACCCTCGGGTGCTGCCCGGTGCGGAGCCCGACGGCGAGCGGATCCTGGACTGGCGCGACGTCTACGACCTCCAGGAGCCGCCGGAGCACCTGGTCGTCGTCGGGTCGGGCGTCACCGGGGCCGAGTTCGCCTCTGGCTACCTGGAGGCCGGCGTGCCGGTGACCCTCGTCTCCTCCCGCGACCGGGTGCTCCCGGGGGAGGACTCCGACGCCGCCGAGGTGCTCGAGCAGGTCTTCCAGTCCCGCGGCGGCCGCCTCGAGCGCGGCCGGGCCGCCGGCGTGCGGCGCACCGAGAAGGGCATCGCCGTCGAGCTCACCGACGGGCGCTGCGTCGAGGCCTCGCACGCGCTCATGACCGTCGGCACCGTGCCCAACACCGCCGGCCTCGGGCTCGAGCGGGCCGGCGTGCAGGTGACCGAGGCCGGGCACGTCGTCGTCGACCGGGTCTCCCGCACCTCGGTACCGGGCATCTACGCCGCCGGTGACGTCACCGGCGTCTTCCAGCTGGCCTCCGTGGCCGCCATGCAGGGCCGGATCGCGATGTGGCACGCGCTGGGCGAGGCCGTGGCGCCGATCAAGCTCAAGACGGTGGCCGCCAACGTCTTCACCCACCCCGAGATCGCTACCGTCGGCGTGCAGGAGAAGTCGCTCGCCGAGAACGCCGACGTCGAGGCGGTGCGGCTGCCGCTGGCGACCAACGCGCGGGCCAAGATGAGCGACCTGCACGACGGCTTCGTGAAGCTGTTCGCCCGGCGTTCCACCGGGGTGATCGTCGGCGGGGTCGTCGTCTCGCCGGGGGCATCGGAGCTCGTCCTGCCGATCGCCCTGGCCGTGACCAAGGGGCTCACCGTCGACGACCTCGCGCAGACCTTCGCGATCTACCCGTCGCTGTCGGGTTCCATCACCGAGGCCGGGCGCCGTCTCATGGGGGCCGACGACCTGGCCTGAGCCGGTGCCCTGGGGGACCCGGGGCACCTGCGGCGGGTGTGGCGGGAGTTCGGCTCAACATCCGGCGATCCGTGCCGATCCGGCGCGCGGCCGCCGATTCAGGAGTCGATGTCTCCTGACCACGACCTCCGCCGCGGCCGCCGCTCCTCCCGCCTCCTCGGGCTGGCCGGCGCCCTGCTCGTCGCCGCCCTCGGCGCCGTGGCCGCGCCGGCCGTCGCCGCTGCCGACAGCGGCACGACCACCCTCGTCGGTGAGCTCGTGCACGTGTGGGCGGAGGGCCAGGAGGGCCACCACGGCGGGGGGGCCGACGACGGCACGCGGCTGAGCTGGGTCGCCACCGCCCAGGGCGCGGTCCGCGTCCCCGCCGACCAGGTCGCCGGGGTGCCGGCGGGCGCCACCGTGGCGCTCACCGTGGGGGGCGCGGTCGAGGACCAGGCCAGCGCGGACGGCCACGAGCCCGCCCGCACCGTGCTGGAGAGCGACGTCCTCGCCCCGCCCCCGGCGACGGCGCCCGAACCGCTGCCCGCGCCGCGGGGCGGCCTGACCAACGAGGTCACGGTCGTGCTGGTGGCGCCGGCCGGGACCACGCCCGACGGGACACGGCTCCGCGACGTCGTCACGACGGTCGACGGACCGGTGTCCCGCTTCTGGGCCGAGCAGACCGGTGGCGCCGTGACCCTCGGCGTCACCGCTCGGCACGACTGGCTGAGCACGACCGCCGGCTGCGCGAACCCGGAGGCGCTCTGGGACGAGGTCGCCCGGAAGGTCGGGTTCGTCGGTGGCCCCGGCAAGCACCTGCTGCTCCGGCTCAGCGGCGAGACCGCAACGCAGCCGGCATGCTCGTACGCCCTCGCCCAGGTCGGTGCGTCCCCCGCATCCGGCGGGCGGCTCTACGTGCGCGACAACGGGGCCGCGGTCATCGCCCACGAGCTCGGGCACAACTTCGGCCTCGGCCACTCCTCGGCGGCGCAGTGCGACGGCGCGGTGGAGGAGGGGGTCTGCCGCACCGCCGGGTACCGCGACTTCTACGACGTCATGGGCGCCTCCTGGGCCCAGCTCGGCTCGCTCAACGCCGTCCAGGCCGCCGCGCTGGGCGTCCTCCCGGCCGCGGCGCAGCGCACCGTCGCCGTGGGTGACGCGGCGACGTCCGTGACGCTCGCCCCGTGGGCCGGGGGAGCGGGGCCGCGTGCCCTCCGGCTGGTCGATGCCGAGGGCGTGAGCTACTGGGTGGAGTTCCGCGCCGCGACCGGCCGGGACCGCTGGCTGGCCGGCCGGGACAACGTGTACCGCCTGGACGCCGGGGTGCTGGTGCGGCGGGCCGGCCAGTTCCCCGACACGTCCCTGCTCCTGGACGGGACGCCCAGCCCGGCCGACCGTTGGGAGGGCGACCTGCAGTCCGCCCTCCCGGTGGGGACGGCCGTGGCCCTCTCCGGGGGAGACCTCACGATCACGGTGCGGCAGGTGGGCGACGACGGCGCGGTGCTGGACGTCGTGCCGGGTCCCCGCCCCGCTGGCGGCGCCGCCGGGCCGGCGGCGGACCTGCCCCAGGGGACGACGATGCCGGCGGAGGCCGCGGATGCCGCGGACGCCGCGGACGCGGTCGCCACCACGCCGCGGGCGGGCACGCCCCCGGTGGCCGCGCCGCAGCCCGCCGTCGCACCGGCCCCGGAGGCCTTCTGGGCGCCCGAGGTCCGGATCCCCTCGTCGACCCGGCCGACCGCCCTGGACCCGGTGGCCGACGCCTCCGATTCGCCCGCCGCGCTGTCGCTGCCCCTCGTCGCCGCTGTCGCCGCCGTGCTGCTGGCCGCGACGCTGCTGCTCGTGCGCACCCTCCGGCGCGCCCCGCGGCGTCGCTGACCCGCGTCGCGGGGCGCGCCGGCGGTCCGGGACCCGGTCACCTGGACGGGGACGGGAGCGCGACCCCGCTTCAGAACGGGGGGTGGGCTGCCGATGACAGCTCGACTGCCCCTCGACGAGGAGAGAGCCTTGTCCTCCGCTGCCCGCTCGTGGTTCCCACGGCTGCTCGCCCCGGCCGCTGCGGCCGTCGTCCTCGGTCCGCTGCTGGTGGCCCTCCCCGCCGTCGCGGCGGAGGGGTCCACCGACACCGTCGTGGGCGAGCTCGTCCGCGCCTGGGCGGACCCCGAGCACGTCGAGCCGGCGTCGGGGCTGACCGATCCGCACGCCGAGTACGGCGAGGACGGGCTGCTGAGCTGGATCGAGGTGCCGGACGGCGGATCGGTCCGCGTCCCCACCGGGGACCTGGCCCACCTCGACGTGGGGACGACCGTCGCGGTCACGGTGGGGGAGCACATCGCCGACGAGGCGACCGTGGAGCACGGGCTGGAACCCGCTCGCGAGGTCGTCGGGACCGAGGTGCTGGCCGCCGCCACCGCCCCTGCGGAGACGGTCGTGCCCACCCATGCGGTCACCGTCGTGATGGTCCAGCCGGCGGGCGCGCCGCGGGACAGCCGGCAGCTGGCCGACGTCGTCGCCGCCGTCGACGGACCGGTGCGGCAGTTCTGGCACGAGCAGAGCAACGGCGCCGTCACCGTCGCGGTGACCGGCAGCCGCGACTGGATCAGCACGACGGCGGGCTGCAGCGCGCCGCTGGACATGTGGAGGCAGGCGGCCGCAGCGATCGGCTGGACCACCGGTGCCGGGAAGCACCTCCTGCTCTACGTCCCACGCGGCACGGCGAACTGCTCCTACGGTCTCGGCACGGTGGGCTCGGGCCTGGGCTCGGGTGGATACGCGTACGTGCAGGACACGGCGACGTCGGTGATGGCCCACGAGCTCGGGCACAACTTCGGCCTCGGCCACGCGTCGGCGCGCCAGTGCGACGCGACCCCCGAGGCAGCCCCCTGCCGCACGGTCGCCTACCACGACCTGTACGACGTCATGGGCGCCTCGTGGCACCAGGTGGGCAGCCTCAACGCCCCGCACGCCGCACGGTTGAGGTTCCTGCCGTCGTCGGCCGCGCAGGTGGTGCCCGCCTCCGGCAGCGGCGGCACGTTCACGCTCACCCCGATGGGCGGCCGCAGCGGACTCCGGGTGCTGGCGCTGGACACCGGGAGCGGCCGCTACTGGGTCGAGTACCGCGCCGCGGTCGGGCGGGACGCCTGGCTCGCCGACCCCGCGGCGAACTTCGACCTCCGCCCCGGGGTCCTGGTCCGCGTCGACGGACCAGGGCCGACCAGCGACACCTCGCTGTTGCTGGACGCCACGCCGACGGCGCAGTCCTCGTGGGACCAGGACCAGCAGACGGTGCTGACGCCCGGCGGATCGATCACGCTGGGCGGCGGCTTCACTGTCGGCCTGACGGAGGCCACGGACTCGGGCGCGACGGTCACCGTCTGGACGGCCGCCGACGGACCGGTCGGCGAGGGGCCCATCACGACCAAGCACCAGTCGCTCGGCGGGTCGGCCGGCCGGCTCGGCGAGCCGACCAGCGCCGTGCGCTGCGGGCTGCGCGACGGCGGCTGTCTGCAGCACTTCCAGGGTGGGTCGATCTACTGGACGCCGTTCGCCGGTGCCCGGGCGATCGACGGTGACATCCGTACGCGGTGGGGGCAGCTGGGCTGGGAGCTGGGGCGCTACGGCTATCCGGTGGCCGATGCCCGCTGTGGGCTGCGCGACGGTGGGTGTCTGCAGCACTTCCAGGGTGGGTCGATCTACTGGACGCCGTTCGCCGGTGCCCGGGCGATCGACGGTGACATCCGTACGCGGTGGGGGCAGCTGGGCTGGGAGCTGGGGTACTACGGCTATCCGGTGGCCGATGCCCGCTGTGGGCTGCGCGACGGTGGGTGTCTGCAGCACTTCCAGGGTGGGTCGATCTACTGGACGCCGT
>NZ_JBJHAJ010000026.1:0-57782 GCF_054051015.1 Blastococcus sp. SYSU DS0616 | reverse complement strand
GCGTCGCCGGCGGGGCGCCGGCGACGCCGGGGCCGGGCCGGCCAGCTCGTCGAGGACCCACTGCGGCGTCCGGCCGGTCGCGGAGGCCGGCAGCCGGGCGTCGTCGTCGGGGTGCTCGGGGTGCACACCGCTCATGTCGGCACCGTCGCGACCCTCCTGGAGCCGGCCCGCCCAGTCCGGGGGGTCAGCGCTGGCGTGCGGCCCACCACGCCCGGAGGGCCTCCTCGGCCTCCTCGCGGTCCAACGGCCCCCGCTCGAGCCGCAGGTCCTTGAGGAAGCGCCAGGCCGCCCCCACCTCGGGACCCGGCCCCAGGCCGAGGAGCTCCATGATGGCGTTGCCGTCGAGGTCGGGACGTACCCGCGCCAGGTCCTCCTGCGCGGCCAGTTCGGCGATCCGCTGCTCCAGCGAGTCGTAGGTCGCCGACAGCGCCGCGGCCCGCCGCTTGTTGCGGGTGGTCGAGTCCGACCGCACGAGCTTGTGCAGCCGGGGCAGGAGCTCTCCGGCGTCGGTGACGTACCGGCGGACGGCCGAGTCGGTCCACTGGCCGTCGCCGTACCCGTGGAAGCGCAGGTGCAGGAAGGTGAGCCGGGCGACGGCCTCGACGACGTCCTTGGGGTAGCGGAGCGCGGTCAGCCGCTTGCGGACCAGCTTGGCGCCGACCACTTCGTGGTGGTGGAAGGAGACCCGGCCGCGGTCCTCGTGCCGGCGGGTGGCCGGCTTGCCGATGTCGTGCAGCAGGGCGGCCAGCCGCAGCACCAGGTCGGGGGACTCGTGCGCCTCGTCGGCGAGCTCCAGGGCGATCGCCTGGTCCAGGACGGTCAGCGAGTGGGTGTAGACGTCCTTGTGCTGGTGGTGCTCGTCGATCTCCATCCGCAGGGCGGAGAGCTCCGGCAGGACGACGTCGGCCAGGCCCGCGGCGACGAACAGCTCCAGGGCGGCGCGCGGGGCGTCCTGCAGCAGCGTCTTGGAGAGCTCGGCCTGCACGCGCTCGGGGGTGATCCGGGCGAGCTCGCCGGCCAGCGAGGTCATCGCCGCGACGACCTCCTCGTCGGGGGCCAGCCCCAGCTGGGCCACGAACCGGACGGCCCGCAGCATGCGCAACGGGTCGTCGGCGAACGACTCGGTGGCGGCGCCGGGCGTGCGCAGCCGCTTCGCCAGCAGGTCACCCAGGCCGCCGAAGGGATCGGTCACCGTCCGGTCCGGGCCGAGCGAGACGGCCATCGCGTTCACCGTGAAGTCCCGCCGCGCCAGGTCGTCGGTGAGCGAGTTCCCCCAGGCGACCTCCGGGTTGCGTGACGTCCGGTCGTACCGGTCCGCGCGGTAGGTGGTGATCTCCACCCGGACCCCGCCGATGTCGGCGCCCACGGTCCCGAAGGCGATGCCGGTGTTCCACGTGGAACGGGCCCACCCGCGCAGCAGCTCGAGGATCTGTTCCGGACGCGCGTCGGTGGTGACGTCGAGATCACCCTGGCCCGCACCGACCTCACCGGCGCTGCCGGTACCAGCGGCCAGCAGGGCGTCGCGCACCGAGCCGCCGACCAGGTGCGCCTCGAAGCCGGCGGCGGCGAAGCGCTGCCCGAGCTCGATGAGCACGGGGGAGAGGTCCACGAGGGTGCGGACGGTCTCCTGGACGGCCGGGGGCACCGGTTCGGGCTCGGGGCGGCTCGGCGGGGTGGCGGACACGACGAGCCAGCGTAGTGCGGGCCCGGAAACGCCCCAGCCGGCTCCGTGCGGTCGACCGATGATCGTGGCCCCGCTGCAGGGTCCCGCCGCGAGCTCGCGAGCGGTGGGGGGCAGCGTGGTCCTTCTGCTCGCTGCGATGCTCCCGGAGCTGTCGTCGGACGCGCGCTACCCTCCTGACATGGCTGGGACGGGCGGGCGAGGACGCCCGGGCCGCCGGCTGCGCCGGGTCGACGAGACCTCCGCCGGGGGCCTGGTGGTGGCCGACGACGGCGTGACCGGGCCCCGTGCCGCCCTGATCGGCCGCACCGACCGCCGTGGCCGCCTCCTCTGGTCGCTGCCCAAGGGGCACATCGAGGCAGGGGAGACCCCCGAGGACACCGCCGTCCGCGAGGTCGCCGAGGAGACCGGCATCATCGGCGAGGTCGTCGCGCCGCTGGGGATCATCGACTTCTGGTTCGTCGCCGAGGGCCGCCGGGTGCACAAGACGGTGCACCACTTCCTCCTGCGCGCGGTCGGCGGCGCCCTCTCCGACGCCGACGTCGAGGTCACCGAGGTCGCCTGGGTCCCGTTGGAGGAGCTCAGCACCCGGCTGGCCTACGCCGACGAGCGTGCCCTGGTCGAGCGCGCCCCCGGACTCCTGGCCGACAGCGCGTGACCCGGCCGGCTGCCACCCGCGCCGGTGGCCGCCCCGCCGTCGCTCCCGCCCGGCCGGGTGCCGTCCGGCGTGCGGCCGCGCTCGCCCCGCTGCTGTCGGGCGCGCTCGTGCTCGGCGCCCCCCTCCTCGCGCCGGCGACCGGCCTGCCCCCGGCAGTGGCGGCACCGGCCCCCAGCGCCCCGGACGAGGCCGCGTCCGCCGACCGGCCCGTCCGCATCGACGTCGCCCGCTTCGAGCCCCGCACGGTGACCCCGGGCGCGCTGATCACCCTCAGCGGCACGTTGACCAACACCGGGGCGGAACCGATCACCGGGCTGACCGCGCGACTGCAGCGCGGCGACGTCCGCACCGACCGGCCCGAGCTCTCGGAAGCGGTCAGCGATCCCGACCCTGCGACCACCGTGCAGCCGGCGTTCACCCCGCTGCCGGGCGAGCTCGCCCCCGGGAGCAGCGTGGAGTTCAGCTACACGCTCGACTCCGCCGAGCTCCGGCTGGACCAGGACGGCGTCTACCCCGTCCTGTTCAACGTCAACGGCACCGTCGACGACGACCAGGAGCGCCGGGTCGGCGAGCTGTCGACCTTCCTCGTCCAGCAGCCCGTCGTGCCCTCCTCGCGGACCACGGTGGCCTGGCTGTGGCCCCTGTCCGAGCCCAGCCACCGCGACGCCTCCGGGGACTTCGTCGACGACGGGCTCGCCGAGGCCGTGGGCACCGGCGGTCGGCTGGACCGCGCCCTGACCGTGATCGAGCGGCTGCCCGGCGGCCCGCCCGCCACCGAGCCCGCCGCGCCCCTGCCGGTCACCCTCGCGCTCGACCCCGCCCTCGTGGAGGAGCTGGCGCTCATGGCCGACGGTCCCTACGCCGTCGACGGAGTGGCCGGCACCGGCACCGACGCGGCCCGGTCGTTCCTCGAACGGCTGCGCGCGGTGGTGGCCACCCGCCCGGTCGTGGCGCTGCCCTACGGCGACGTCGACGCCGACGGGCTGCAGGCCGCCGGGCTCCCGATGGTCGTCACCCGCAGCCTGCCGGGCACCTCGGAGGGCACCGCGCAGGACCCTCCCGGCCCACCGCCGGTGTCCGAGAACCCCGCCGTCGACGGGGGCGCGCCGCCCGCGGAGCCGGCCGAGGCATCCGACACCGGCGCGGGGACGGCGATCCTCACCGACGTCCTGGACGTCACGCCGATCACCGACCTGGCCTGGGCCCCCGACGGGTCCTACGCCCCCGCCACG
This sequence comes from Blastococcus sp. SYSU DS0616, assembly GCF_054051015.1. Classification (NCBI taxonomy): domain Bacteria; kingdom Bacillati; phylum Actinomycetota; class Actinomycetes; order Geodermatophilales; family Geodermatophilaceae; genus Blastococcus; species Blastococcus sp. SYSU DS0616. Next base: position 54,211 of record NZ_JBJHAJ010000026.1, on the reverse strand, counting down.
CTGGACACGCTGCGCGCCGGCGGGATCGACCAGGTGGTGCTGGGCAGCGGCGCGCTCACCGACGGGGACTCCGCGGTCGGTCTGGACGGATCGGACGCGATCGCCCGCAGCTCGGTGCCGTTCGGCGCGGGGGCGCTGGACGTGCTGGTCGCCGACCCCACGCTGAGCGCCGTGGTCGGCACCGCCGAGGTGACGCAGGGCGGTCCCCGCATCGCCGAGCAGCGCTACCTGGCGGAGCTGGCCGCGCTCAACCTGCAGGCCCCACCGGGGAGCGAGCAGACGGTGCTCGTCGCCCCGCCGCGCGATGTCGATGCCGGTGTCGAGGGTGCCGGCGCGATGATCTCCGACACCGTCGGCCTGCCCTGGCTGCAGGCGGGCAGCGTGGCCGCGATCGGCGACGCACCGGCAGCCGACGCCGGCACGCTCACCGCACCGAGCACGGACACCGCCCTCGACCCGGCCGGGATGGCGGTCCTCGCCGAGGCCGTGGCCGCCCGGGAAGAACTCGCCGAGGCGATCCCCGGGAACGCCGACCTGGCCCTGCGGTCCTACGACGCCGGCATCGCTCGTGCCGCCTCGGTGCTCCGCCGCGACGACCCCGAGGAGTTCGTGGCCGCCGCCGCCGACGCGCGAGGCACGCTCGGCGGCGTGATGGAGCGCGTCACCGTCGTCGCCCCGGCCGACGGCACCTACAGCCTCGCCTCCAGCGACGCGCCGCTGGTCCTGACCGTGGACAACCCACTGCCCTTCCCGGTCGACGTCAGGCTGCACGTGGAGCCGCCGGCCAGCGGCGGTCTGGCCATCGGGGACATCGGCGTGCAGACCCTGGCGCCCGAGCAGCGCACGACCCTGCAGGTGCCCACCGAGCTGCGCCGGTCCGGCGGCTTCACCGTCACCGCGCAGGTGACGACGCCGTCCGGGAGCCCGTTGGGCGACCCGGTGGAGATGCAGGTCAAGAGCACCGCCTACGGCCCGATCTCCCTGTCCATCACCATCGGTGCCGCCGCACTCCTCGGCCTGCTGTTCCTGCGGCGCCTCGTGCGCTTCGTGCTCCGGCGGCGCCGGGGCGCCGTTCCGGGTGACGGCGGCGCCGGACCCGGGTCCCCGGGGCTGTCCGCCGCCCCCACGCGGAGCCCGGTGTGAGCGAGCGACCCGGCTCCCCGGGGAACCCCCCCGACGCCGTGGACGGCGCGCAGGGCGGCGACCGCCCCCGCGCGCTCCCGCTGCCCCCGCCGTCGGCACCCGCCCGGCCGGCACCGGGCCGCCGCAGCTGGGGCTCTCCCGCACCGCTGCCACCGGCCCCCTACCTGGCGACCCCGCCGAGCGACGCGGTCTTCGCCGCGCCGCCCACCACCGACGGCGGCCCCGCGGAGGCCGTCGTGGACGGCGCGGCCCGGCCGCCGTCGCCACCCCGGTTGCCACCCGTCCCGCCCGCCCGGCCGGGACGACCGGCCACGCCCGTGCCGCCGCTGCCGCCGCTGCGGCACCGCTGGGTGCCGGCAGCGGACGACACCCAGGTCTTCCCCATGCCGGTGCTGCCGCCGGTACCGCGCGCCGAGCAGGAGACCGACGAGGACGTCGAGCGGCGCGAGGGCGCGCCCGGCGCCAGCGGCGGCATCCTGCGGGCGGCCGGCACGATGGCGGTCGCGACGCTGGTCTCCCGGATCACCGGTCTGCTGCGCACGATGGTGCTCGCCGCCGCCCTGGGCGTCGGGTTGTTCGCCGACGCCTACAACACCGTCAACACGCTGCCCAACATCGTCTACGAGCTGCTCCTCGGCGGCGTCCTCACCTCGGTGATCGTCCCGCTGCTGGTGCACGCGCAGGAACGCGACCGGGACGACGGTGTCGCCTACGCGCAGCGACTGGCCACCATCGCCCTGACCGGCCTGCTGGTCATGACCGCGCTCGCCATGCTCGCCGCACCGCTGCTGACCTCGTTGCTGGGCCTCGACGAGAACCCGGCGCAGTACCGCGTGGCCAACTGGCTGGCCCGGATGCTGCTGATCGAGATCGTCTTCTACGGGCTCGGCGCGTTCGCCCAGGCGATCCTCAACTCGCGGGGCGTCTTCGGGCCACCCGCCTGGGCGCCGGTGCTCAACAACCTCGTGGTGATCGCCACGGGTCTGGTGTTCCTCGCGGCGGCCGGCCCCGGCGAGCTCGAGCCGGCCACCATCGCCCCCGGGCTGGTGTGGCTCCTCGGCATCGGCACGGTGCTCGGCATCGCGGTGCAGGCCGTCGTGCTCGTCCCGCTGCTGCGCAAGGCCGGCATCCCGCTCCGGCCCCGGTGGGGGCTGCGGGAGACGGGCCTGCGCGAGGCCGGGACCCTGGGCCTGTGGGTCATCGGCTACGTGGCCGTGAGCCAGATCGGCGTCGTGGTGGCGCTGCGGATCGCCAACGCGGCGCAGCGCGCGGGCGGCCTGGGCTCCACCGCGTTCCAGTACGCCAGCCTCCTCTTCCAGATGCCCTACGGGATCATCGGTGTCGCGCTGCTCACCGCGCTGGTGCCCCGGATGAGCCGGGCCGCCGCGCGTCGGGACGTGCCGGGTGTGGTCGAGGACCTCTCGCTCGGCACCCGCCTCTCGGCCCTGGGTCTCCTGCCGGTCACCGCCGTCCTCACCGTGCTCGGCCCGCCGCTGGGCGTGCTCGCCTTCGCCCGCGGCAACACGTCGGTGGACGAGGCGCAGGCCATCGGCACCGCGCTCGCCGTCGGCGCCTTCGGGCTGCTGCCGATGGCGGTCACGCTCCTGCAGCTGCGGGTCTTCTACGCCATGAAGGACGCCCGCACCCCCACGCTCATCCAGATCGGCATGGTGGCCGTCCGGGTGCCGCTGCTCGTGCTGGTTCCCGTGGTGGTCGAGCCGGAGCTCGTCGTGGCCGGGCTGATGCTCGTCACGAGCCTCACCTACGTCGCCGGGTGGGTCATCGGCGACCTCGCGCTGCGCCGCCGGTTCGGCGGGCTGCGCACCCGCGAGACCTTCACCCCCCTCGCCCGGATCGCCGCCGTCTCGCTCGTGGCCGGTCTCGTCGGCGGTCTTGTCCGGATCGTGACCGGCGACCTGGGCGAACGCTCCATGGCAGGCTCGCTCGTCGAAGTCGTCCTCGGTACCGTGGTCGTCGGCGGCGTCGCACTGGTCGGTCTGGTGGTGGCCCGCGTTCCGGAGCTCCGGGAGCCCCTGGCTGCGGTCAGGGCCCGGCTGGGACGCAGGTGACCGAGGGCCGGCCGCTGGGGCCGACCGTGCCGGAGCGTCCGCCTCGGCGGCCGGAGCAGCACAGGGAGTCGACAGTGTCGATGGCGTCCACGACCACCGGCCTGCCCGAGCGTTACCGGCCCCTCGACCAGATCGGTCCGGACGAGACCACCCCCACCGGCGTCATCCAGAGCTGGCGCGCCAAGGACCGGGTCCTCAACCGCGACGTCGCCGTCCGGGTGCACGTGCCGGCCGGCCCCGCCGCCCACGCCTGGATCACCCGCGCGCTCACCGCGGGTGGGCTGGCCACCCCGGCGCTGGCGATGGTCTACGACGCTTCCGAGGGCAGCGGCGACCCGCAGGCACCGGGGGGCGCGGCGTACGTCGTCAACGAGTGGATCGACGGCGAGACCCTCGCCGACCGGTTGCGCTCGGGGCCGATGCCGGAGCGGGAGGTGCGGCTGGTCCTCCGCCGGCTCGCCGAGGGCGTGGCCGAGGCGCACCGGGTCGGGCTGGCGGTCGGCGGCCTGACGCTGGAGAACGTCGTCCTCCGGCCCAACGGGCTGGTCGGGCTGCGGGCCGTGCCGGCGGCCTCGGGCACCGTCCAGGGCGACATCACCGCGCTCGGCGAGCTGCTGGAGGCCTGCCTCACCGGCATCGGCCCCGGCGCTCGGCCGGCGTCCGGCCCGTCCGACCTGGTGGCGCTCGCCCGCCGGGCGCGCTCGACCGAGCCGGGCCAGGGGATGTCCAGCGTCGCCGCCATGGCCGCGCTGCTCGCCGAGCGGCCCCGCACCGGACCCAACCAGGCGCTGGCGTCGTACCGCGGCGAGGACGCCGACGGCGGACGGCGCCGCCGCTCGCGGGACCGCCGCGGCGACAACGCGGCGCCGGTGCGGCTGGAGCCCGGCACCCTGCCCCCCGTGCCCCCGGTGCGCCCGACCGGCGAGGACGAGCCGGTGCCGGCGGTCAACCCGAGCCGGGACACCATCGTGGCCGGCCGAGCACTGCCTCCCGCCCCGTCGGCCGGTGACGACGAGCCCTTCGGGGTGCTGGAGCCGGACGTGATGTCGGACCAGGACCCGTACGCCGACCCGGTCGACCTCGACGACGACGAGGACGACGCCCGCAAGCACCGGCTGGTCGTCGTGGGCCTGCCGCTGCTCGCCCTGCTGGTGGTCATCGCCCTGGCGTGGTGGTTCGGGTCGAGCGTCCTGTCGGTGACCGACTCGGTGGAGTCCGAGATCGACGGGACCACGCCCCCGGCCAGCAGCGCCCCTGTCGCGGACGGCGGTGCGGAGGGCGACGACCCGGGGAGCGCACCCGGCCCGGTGGCCACCATCGCCGCCGCCCAGGTGTTCGACCCCTTCGGCGACGGCGAGCCGGAGAACGACCGCGCGGTCCCGCTGTCGTACGACGGCGACCCCGCCACCACCTGGTCCACCCTCAACTACCGCGGCTCCCCGGCGTTCGGGAACCTCAAGCCCGGCGTCGGCGTCCTCTACGACCTCGGGGGCGCCGAGGACCTCTCCGGCGTCACCATCCAGACGGCACTGCCCGGTGCCACCGTCGAGGTCCGCACCGCGGAGACGGCCGGGGCCGCTCTCGACGACTTCGCCGTGGCTGCGAACGGCACCCTGGAGCAGACCACCGACCTCGCGTTCGACGACCCGGTGACCGCCCGCTACGTGCTCGTGTGGCTCACCGGCCTGGTCGACAGCCCGGACGGCTTCTCCGCACAGCTGGCCGAGGTGGAGATCCGCACCGCCGGCTGAGGACGGACGCCGTCCCCCACCCCACCGGGGCACGGGACGGGCCCGCCCGGGAATGGCCCCCCTAGGATCGTCGTTGTGGCGACCGTGAGCGCGAGCACCGAGAACCAGCCGACGCCGGGCCCCGCCGTGACCACCGGCGAGATCGAGCAGCCGGTCATCCCCCCGGCCGAGCACGACGGCATCCGCGACCTGATCATCATCGGGTCCGGGCCCGCCGGCTACACCGCGGCCACCTACGCCGCCCGGGCGAACCTGCACCCCCTGGTGTTCGAGGGCTCGCAGTTCGGCGGCGCCCTCATGACCACCACCGAGGTCGAGAACTTCCCCGGCTTCCCCGAGGGCATCCAGGGCCCCCAGCTGATGGACGACATGCGCACCCAGGCCGAGCGCTTCGGCGCGGAGCTCGTGCCGTCGGACGTGACCGAGGTCGACCTCACCGCCGAGCCGAAGATCGTGAAGGTCGGCGACCAGGTGCACCGGGCCCACGCGGTCATCGTGGCCACCGGGTCGAAGTACCGGTACCTGGGCCTGGACAACGAGCAGCGGCTGCTCGGCCGCGGCGTCTCGGCCTGCGCCACCTGCGACGGGTTCTTCTTCCGCGACCAGGACATCGTGGTCGTCGGCGGCGGCGACTCGGCGATGGAGGAGGCCACCTTCCTCACCCGGTTCGCCAAGAGCGTCACCGTGGTCCACCGCCGCGAGGAGCTGCGCGCCTCGAAGATCATGCAGAAGCGGGCGCAGGACAACGAGAAGATCCGCTGGGCCCTCGGCAAGCAGGTCACCGACGTCCTGGGCGAGAGCACCGTCTCCGCCGTCCAGCTGACCGACCTCGCCACCGGGGACACCGAGACGATGCCGGTGACCGGCATGTTCCTCGCCATCGGGCACGACCCGCGCAGCGAGCTGTTCGTCGGCCAGCTGAAGCTCGACGACGAGGGCTACATCCAGGTGGACCACCCGACCACCCGCACCAACATCGACGGCGTCTTCGCCTGCGGCGACGTCGTCGACCACATCTACCGCCAGGCGATCACGTCGGCCGGCACGGGTGCCGCCGCCGCCATCGACGCCGAGCGGTGGCTCGCCGAGACCTTCGACGAGCGCTGACCGCGGGCCTGCCGGGCAACGGCCGGATCCGGGCATAACCGACCCGTCCGGCCGGTTGTCCGGGCAGGCACACCTCGTCAGCGCATGCAACGAGCCAGTCGACCGAGAGGGAGAACGACCATGGCAGGCAACACCGTGACGGTGACCGACTCCAGCTTCGCCACCGATGTGCTGGGCAGCGACAAGCCCGTGCTCGTCGACTTCTGGGCGGAGTGGTGCGGCCCGTGCAAGATGGTCGCCCCCGTGCTGGAGGAGATCGCCGCCGAGCACGGCGACAAGCTCACCATCGCGAAGCTGAACATCGACGAGAACCCGCAGATCGCCCGCGACTACCAGGTCATGTCGATCCCGACCATGACGGTCTTCCAGGGCGGCAAGCCGGTCAAGAGCATCATCGGCGCCAAGCCCAAGGGCGCCATCCTGAGCGACCTCGCCGACTACCTGTAGAAGGGCCACCCTTCCCCCCACGCCTCGCACGCTCGGCGCGGGACCCTGAAGGGCGGCCGTTCCAGCACGTCACCGGGCCCACCCGTCCCTCCGGACGGGTGGGCCTGCGTCGTACGGGGGGGAGGCTGGTCCGCCCCCGGTGCGCCGTCCCCGGCGGGAGGGACCACAATCGGTCACACCATGGGAACCGACAGCCGCATGCAGCCTCTGGGGCGGGGGGACCGCGGGCCGGCCGTCGCCGACGTGCACGCCGCCCTCCGCAGCCTGGGCCTCCTCCCCGCTGCTGAGAACGGGAACGAACCGGGTCTGGAGTCGGCGGAGTACGACGCCGACACCGAGCTGGCCGTCCGCCACTTCCAGCAGGTCCGCGGCCTCTCGGTCGACGGGCGGGTCGGGGAGGAGACCTACCGGGCCCTCACCGAGGCCCGCTGGTCGCTGGGTGACCGGCTGCTGCGCTACGACCCGGAACGGCCGATGCGCGGCGACGACGTGACGAACCTGCAGGAACGCCTGCTGGAGCTCGGCTACGACGCCGGCCGGGCCGACGGCATCCTCGGCCCGGAGACCGAGGTCGGCCTGCGCGCCTTCCAGCGCGACTACGGGCTGACCTCGGACGGCACCTGCGGCCCGGCGACGCTGCGCGCCCTGCGCCAGCTGGGACGCAAGGTGACCGGTGGCCGTCCCCAGCTGCTGCGGCAGAGCGCCTCCTTCGTGGAGAGCGGCCCGCACCTGATCGGACGCCGGATCGTCGTCGACGCCGGCCACGGCGGTCCGGACACCGGCTTCACCGTGGGCGAGACGACCGAGGCGGACCTGGCCTTCGACCTGGCGTCCCGGATCGAGGGCGGGCTGGCCGCCGCCGGCGCCACCGTGTACCTCACCCGCGGCCGCGAGCAGAACCCGACGCCCGCCGAACGCACCGCCTTCGCCAACGACGCCCGGGCCGACCTCTTCATCGCCCTGCACCTGGATGCACACCCGTCCGAGCACGCCCGGGGGGTCGCCGCCTACTACTACGGCACCGGATCGGGTGCCTCGTCCACGGTGGGGGAGCAGTTCGCCAACCTGGCCCGCCGCGAGGTCGTCGCCCGCACCGGGATGCTCGACCTCGGCTCGCACCCCAAGACGTGGGAGCTGCTGCGCATGACGCGCATGCCGGCGGTCCGGCTGGACTGCGGCTACCTCTCCCACCCGGTCGACCGGCAGCTGCTGCTCGACGCGCGGGTGCGCAGCTCCATCGCCCACGGCGTCCTGGCCGCTGTGCAGCGGCTCTACCTCCCGGCCGAGTCCGACCCACCGACCGGCACCTTCGTCCTCCCCGAGAAGGCGTAGCCGGCCACTCGCCCCCAGGCCCCGGCCGGGCCCGAACGGTCCACCTGGCACCGGTGGTCCCACCAGGCGTCCATCCGCCCGCGCCTACACTCCTGAGGTGGCCACCATCCCGCCCGGCACGCCTGCCGGTTCCGGACAGCAGGGGGCGCACCTGGGTGCGCACCCCCATCCCGCGCCGCGTCATCCGCGGCTCGACCCGCTGGCCGACCGCTACGCAGCCCGCACCCACGGGATGAAGAGCTCGGAGATCCGGGCGCTCTTCTCCGTGGTCAGCCGGCCCGAGGTGGTCTCCCTGGCCGGTGGCATGCCTGCCGTCACCGCGCTCCCGCTGGACGCGGTGGGCTCGATGATCGGTGACCTGGTCTCGGGCATGGGCGCGCAGACGCTCCAGTACGGATCGGGTCAGGGCGACCCGCGGCTGCGGGAGCGGATCTGCGACGTCATGGCGCTCGAGGGCATCACCGACGCCTCGCCGAGTGAGGTCGTGGTCACGGTCGGCTCGCAGCAGGGGCTGGACCTGGTCACCCGCGTCTTCGTCGACCCCGGTGACGTGATCCTCGCCGAGGCGCCGTCCTACGTCGGCGCGCTCGGCGTCTTCCAGTCCGCCCAGGCCCGGGTGCGGCACGTCGCCATGGACGACGACGGGCTGATCCCGGAGGCGCTGGAGCAGGCCCTGGCCGCGTGCCGCGCCGACGGCGACCGGGTGAAGTTCCTCTACACCGTGCCGAACTTCCACAACCCGGCCGGCGTAACCCTCTCCGAGCCGCGCCGCGAGGAGATCATGGCGATCGCCGAGCGCTGGGACCTGCTGATCATCGAGGACAACCCCTACGGCCTGCTGGGCTTCGACCGCGAGCCGATGCGGGCACTGCGCGCCCGGGACGCCCACCGGGTGATCTACCTGGGCTCCTTCTCCAAGACGTTCTCCCCGGGCCTGCGGGTGGGCTGGGTGCTCGCGCCGCTGGCCGTCCGGGAGAAGCTCGTGCTGGCCACCGAGGCGCAGGTGCTCTGCCCGCCGTCGCTCACCCAGTACGCCGTCGCCCGGTACCTGGACACCCAGCCCTGGCGCGAGCAGATCAAGCTGTTCACCGAGCTCTACCGGGAGCGCCGCGACGCCACGCTGGAGTCCCTGCAGGCGCTCATGCCGGCGGGCACCACCTGGACCCGCCCCGACGGCGGCTTCTACGTGTGGCTCAAGCTGCCCGCCGGGCTGGACGCGAAGCTCATGCAGCCCCGCGCCGTCGGCGCGCACGTCGCCTACGTCCCGGGCATCGGCTTCTACGCCGACGGCAGCGGCCAGGAGTACATGCGCCTGTCGTACTGCTACCCCGAGCCGGATCAGATCCGGGAGGGGGTCCGCCGGCTGTCCCGCGTCGTCGAGGCCGAACTGGACCTGCACTCCACCTTCGACAAGGTCGACACCGGTACCTTCCGGGCGATCCGGCCGGGCTCCGGCCACGACGCCGAGTCGATGGTGGGGCCGGCGAACAGCGACACGTACGAGGACGGCCGATGAGCGAGACCGCGCCCGCCGCAGTGCCCGCCGCGCCCGAGGAGCGACACCCGCTGCGGGCCGTCGTCCTCGCCGGCGGGCTCACCTTCGAACGCGAGGTCAGCCTCTCCTCCGGCACCCAGGTGGTCGAGGAGCTCACCCGCGCCGGCCTGGACGCCGAGCTGCGCGACGCCGATGCCGAGCTGCTGCCCGGCCTGGCCGCGGCCCCGGCCGACGCGGTCTTCATCGCGCTGCACGGCGCCACCGGCGAGGACGGTGCCCTCCGTGCGGTCCTCGACCTGGCCGGGGTGCCGTACGTGGGGTCGCCCGCGGCCGCGTGCCGGCTGGCCTGGGACAAGCCGGCCGCGAAGTCCGTGGTCCGCACCGCCGGGCTGACCACGCCGGACTGGGTGGCGCTCCCGCACAGCACCTTCCGCGAACTGGGTGCCGGTGCGGTGCTGGACCTGATGGTGGCCCGGCTGGGGCTGCCCCTGATGGTCAAGCCGGCGTCGGGCGGCTCGGCCCTGGGCGTGCAGAAGATCAGCCGGGTCGAGGACCTCCCGGCCGCGATGGTCAGCTGCTTCGCCTACGGCGACACCGTGATGGTGGAGCGCTACGTCGAGGGGGTCGAGGTCGCGCTCGCCGTCGTCGACCTGGGCGACGGGCCGGTCGCGCTGCCGGCCGTCGAGATCGAGCCCGAATCCGGGGTCTTCGACTACGCGTCCCGCTACTCACCGGGGCTCACCGAGTACCACGCGCCCGCCCGCATCCCGGAGGAGGCGGCGGCCCGCGCCGCCGAGGTCGCCGTCCGGGTGCACGAGGTGCTGGGGCTGGCCGACCTCTCCCGGACCGACGCGATCGTGACCCCCGACGGCGAGGTGCACTTCCTCGAGGTGAACGTCTCCCCGGGGCTGACCGAGACCTCCATGTTCCCCATGGCGGTCGAGGCGGCCGGCTACGACCTGGGCGCGGTGCTGGCCCGCCTGCTCGCCCGGTGCGCGGAGAACCCGCGCTGAACGTGGCGCAGCCGACAGAGGCCGCCTTCCGTCAGTGACGGAAGGCGGCCTCTGTCGTTACCGGTGGTGGATCAGGCGTCGGGACGACGCCCGGTGATGTCCGGCGCCATGACGCCGATGATCCGCTGCAGGTCGTCCACCGAACCGAACTCGACGACGATCTTGCCCTTCGACCGGCCGATCTGGATCTTCACCTTGGTCTCGAACATGTCCGACAGCCGGGAGCCCAGCTCCTCCACCCCGGGTGCGGAGATCCGCCGGGTGCGTCGCTTGGCCGCGGGCTCCTCGGCGGCCGCCAGCGCGACGGCCTCCTCGGTGGCCCGCACCGAGAGGCCCTCGGCGACGATCCGGGTGGCCAGCGCGTCCTGGGCCACCGGATCCTGCAGTCCGAGCAGCGCGCGGGCGTGCCCGGCGGAGATGACGCCGGCGGCGACCCGGGTCTGCACCTTCACCGGCAGCTTCATCAGCCGGATGGTGTTGGTGACCTGCGAGCGGCTGCGCCCGATCCGCTGCGCGAGCTCCTCGTGCGTGGCCCCGAACTCCTCCAGCAGCTGCTGGTAGGCGGCGGCCTCCTCCAGCGGGTTCAGCTGGACCCGGTGGATGTTCTCGAGCAGCGCGTCGCGCAGCATCGCGTCGTCGGTGGTGTCGCGCACGATCGCCGGCACGGTGCCGAGACCGGCCGCCCGCGCGGCGCGCAGCCGCCGCTCGCCCATGATGAGCTCGTAGCGCCCACCGTCGGACTCGCGCACGACGATCGGCTGGAGGAGCCCGAACTCCCTGACGCTGTGGGTCAGCTCCTCCAGGGCCTCGTCGTCGAAGACCTGCCGCGGCTGCTTCGGGTTCGGCACGACGTCCTCGACCCCGACCTCGCGCAGCTGCGCACCCGGGACGCCCACCGCGTCGGTCTCCGCGGCCGGGGACGGCGCCGGGGAGGGCACCAGGCTGACCGGCGCACGCGACGGCTCGGTCGCCTCCGCGACCGGCGAGGCGCCGTCCGGCCCGGTCCCGGAGCGCGGAGCCGACTGCTCGTCCCGCTCCGTGCCCGGCGCCGGGGTGGTGGGCGCGACCGGGGGAGGCGTGGGCGCCGGCCCGGTCGGGATGAGCGCCGCCAGCCCGCGTCCGAGGCCGCCTCGCTTCGTCATGACAGCTCCTCGCTGGCAGGGATGGTCACTGGGAGTCCTGGCCGCCGAACGGCACCGACGTCTCCCCGAAGGCGAGCGCGCCGACCGGGGTGGCCCCGTTGCTTCCGGTGGACGCATCGAGGGGCTCGAGGGCCACCCCGCGCTGGGCCAGCTCGCGGGCGGCCTCCACGTAGCTGGTCGAGCCGCGCGAGCCCGGGTCGTAGGTCAGCACCGACTGCCCGTAGCCCGGCGCCTCGGAGACCCGCACGTTGCGGGGGATCACGGCGTTCAGCACGAGGTCCCCGAAGTGGTTGCGGACCTCGTCGGCGACCTGGTCGGCGAGCTTCGTCCGCCCGTCGTACATGGTGAGCAGGATGGTCCGGACCGCGATCCCCGGGTTGAGGTGCTGGCGGACCAGGTCGATGTTGTTGAGCAGCTGCCCCAACCCCTCCAGCGCGTAGTACTCGCACTGGATGGGGATGAGCACCTCGTCGCCGGCCACCAGCGCGTTCAACGTCAGCAGGCCGAGCGAGGGCGGGCAGTCGATGAGCACGTAGTGCGGGCGCCGTTCCCGCGGCAGCGCCGCCACGTACGCCTCGATGGCCCGGCGCAGCCGGTGCTCCCGGGCGACGACGGAGACCAGCTCGATCTCGGCGCCGGCCAGGTCGATGGTCGCCGGGACGCAGAGCAGGTTCGGGCTGGCGGTCGTCGGGTGCACCACCTCGGAGAGGGTGCTGTCACCGACGAGGGCGTCGTAGATCGACGGCGTGCCGACCGTGTGCTCGACGCCGAGGGCCGTGCTCGCGTTGCCCTGCGGGTCGAGGTCGATCACCAGGGTGCGCAGCCCGTAGAGGGCGAGCGCGACGCCGAGGTTCACCGTCGACGTCGTCTTCCCGACCCCACCCTTCTGGTTCGCGATCGTGATGACCCGGATGCGCCCGGGCGCCGGGAAGGGCTCCTGCTCGGCGGCGTGCAGGACACGTGTGGCACGCAGGGCCTCCATGGCGATGGGGCTGTCGAAGTCCGCGAGCCCACCGGAGGACGACGCGGTCGACGACTGGTCAGCGGCGAGGCTGCTGCGCAGCCGCTCGCCCGGGTCGGTCATCGCAGGTCCTTCCTCTGGCGCCGTTTCACGTGGAACGGATCGGGGTAGCAGTGCCTGTTCCACGTGGAACAGGACGCGGGAGCGCCGTCCGGCAGCCTCACCGGTCTCCCCGCGTCATGACCACCACGGTAGTGGCAGCGTCTCCCAGGGATGCACCGACGGCACGCGGTTCGATGTCGCGCATGCCGGCGGCGTGGAGTTCGGGCAGGAAGGCCGGCAGCTCGGCCAGCGCGCGGGCGCCGACCAGGGCCACCAGCTGGGTGCCTGGCCGGAGCAGGCCGCGGCACCAGCCGACGAGCCGGGGGAGTGGGGCGACCGCCCGTGCGGTGACCACGTCGACCCGGCCGACGGCGGTCACCACCGACCGGTCCTCGGCCCGTCCGCGCACCACGCGCCAGGTGGCGGACGGACCCGCGAGGTCGGCGACCGCCTCCTCCAGGAACTCGACCCGCCGGGCCATCGGCTCGACCAGGGTGAGGGCGATGTCCGGGCGGGCCAGCCCGAGCGGGATGCCGGGGAGGCCCGCGCCGCTGCCGACGTCGACCACCCGGGCGTCCCGGGGGACGGCCTCGGCCACTGCCGCGCTGTTGAGGACGTGCCGCTCCCACAGCCGCGGTACCTCGCGGGGGCCGATCAGGCCGCGCGTCACCCCATCGGAGGCCAGCTTGGCCACGTACCGCTGCGCCGCGGGCAGGGCGTCGCCAAAAACGGCGACGGCCGCCGGCGGCGCGGGCACCTCGGGGGCGGCCGGGGCGTCGGGCCCGGGACCTCCGTCGCTCACCTGTCGGGCAGGACCACGACGCGGCGGCGGGGCTCCTCGCCCTCCGACTCGCTGTGCACGCCGGCCACCGAGGCGATGACGTCGTGCACGACCTTGCGCTCGAAGGGGTTCATCGGGTTGAGCCGCTCCGGCTGGCCGCTGGCGGAGACCCGGCGCGCGGTCTCGCCGGCCAGCGAGGTGAGGTCCGCACGGCGCTTGGCCCGGTAGCCACCCACGTCGAGCATCAGCCGGCTGCGCACACCCGTGGACTGGGCGACGGCGAGGCGGGTGAGCTCCTGGAGCGCCTCCAGCGTGGCGCCGTCGGGACCGATGAGGTCGTCCAGCCGGCCGCCGACGATCGCGACCGACGCCCGGTCCCCTTCCACGTCGAGGTCGATGTCGCCGTCCACGTCGAGGATGTCGAGGAGCCGCTCGAGGTAGTCCCCGGCGACGTCGCCCTCACGGACCAGCAGGTCGTCAGCGGTCCCACCGGCCCCACCCGTCTCGGCGGTCTCGACGTCGACGGGCTCCACGACGGCGTCGTCGCTGGCGGCGTCCGCGTCGGGCAGAGCGGGCGGGTTGTCTGTCACGGGCTGCTGCGGAGCACTCACGGGTGTTCCTCCCAGTTCGGTGCGGCGGCCGGGTGGCCCCGGTGGACTGTGTGCCGGGCGGGCCGGCTGGAAAGCGGTCGGCGAGGGTCAGCGACGCTTCCGCTTCCCGCGGTTGGCCGGCCCCTGGCCCGCTCCGGAGCGGGAGTTCCGGCCGGCGCCGGACCCCGCGCTGCGCGAGCCGGTGGACCCGGTGGCCGTGGACCCGGTGGCCGTGGACCCGTTCCCCGTGGACCCGTCGGACGTCGGGTCGTCGCCGACGCGACCGTCGCCGTCCACGGTGCTCGACGGCGCGGCCGTGGTGGAGGCGGGGCGCCCCTGCTTGGGTCGCACCGGCTTCGCGCCCGGCTTCGGGGCGAGCGTCTTCGGGTCGACGGCCGGCTTGTCCGCATCCGCCTTCGCCTTCCCGGCGTCGGAGCCGGGCGGCGGCAGCTTGCGGAGGATGAAGAACTGCTGGCCCATCGTCCACAGGTTGTTCGTCATCCAGTAGATGAGGACACCGATGGGGAAGATGAAGCCGGAGACGAAGAGGCTCAGCGGCACGCCGTAGAGCATCAGCTTCTGCACCATCGCTGCCTGACCCTCGACGGGGCCCGAGCGCGCCATGATCTGCTTCTGCGTGAAGTACGTCGTGAAGCACATCACGACGATCAGCGCGAAGGCGACGATCCGGATGGTGGTGTAGCTGGCGATGTCCAGGATCGCCTGCTCCTTGGCGCCGCTCATGTTGAACGACGCGGAGATCGGCGCACCGAAGAGCTTGGCGCGTGCCGCCTGGTCGGTGAGCTCGTCGGTCCACGAGTAGAGGCCCTGCTTGTCCGGGGCCAGCCGGCGCAGGACGTGGAACAGCGACAGGAAGACCGGGATCTGCGGCAGGATCGGCAGGCACCCGGCCAGCGGGTTGACCCCGCGCTCCTTGAACAGCTTCTGCTGCGCCTGGGCCATGCCCTGGCGGTCGCTGCCGTACTGCTTGCGCAGCTTCGCCATCTCCGGCTGCAGCTCCTGCATCGCCCGCTGCGACTTCACCTGCTTGACGAACAGCGGGAAGAGGATCAGCCGGATGGTGACGACCAGGAAGACGATCGCCAGGACCCAGCTGAGCCCGGAGAGACCGGACTCGGCGGGCGGGTCGCCGAAGATCCAGTTCCAGAGCGAGTGCCACCGGGCCATGACCCAGGAGATGGCGGTGTACAGCCAGTCAAGCAACGGAGGACTCCTCCTGCGGGGTCCGGCACGCGGCCGGCGGGGTGGCCTCGCGGCCGGGGTCATCGGACGGCGCGCCGGGAGGACGTGCCGCTGTGCTGGACGAGCGGGCACCCGTCCCGGTTCCACGCGCCGGCGGGACGAGATCCACGCCGCCCGGGTGCCACGGCGCGCACTTGGCCAGCCGGACCAGCGCCAGCCAGCTGCCGCGAGCCGCTCCGTGCGTGCCGACCGCCTCGGCGGCGTACGCGCTGCAGGTCGGGTGGAACCGGCAGCGCGGCGGCAGCGCCGGGCTGATCGCCCGGGAGTAGAAGCCGACGGCGCGCAGCAGCAGCCGCGCGACGGCGGAGCGCCGCGGGCTCGCCCCGGCCGGCGCGCTCATCGCCGGGAGGCCCGGTCGCCGAGGAGGCGGTCCAGGCCCGAGGCCAGGTCCCGGTGCAGCACCGCCGAGTCGGCGTCGGCTGCTTCGGGGCGGGCGCGGACCACCAGGTCCGCACCGGCGGGCAGGCGGTCGAGCTCGGCTCGCACGACCGCACGCAGGCGACGGGTCACCCGGTGTCGGACCACCGAGTTGCCCACGCTCTTCCCCACCACGAAACCGGCCCGCGCGGCCGGCGGCGACGCGGGGTCGCCGGCCGGCTGCTCGGGCCGTTCGGGGAGGTAGTGCAGCACCATGGTCGGCCGCCCGGCGCGCCGGCCGGATCGGACGACCGCGCTGAACTCCGGGCGCCGGCGCAGGCGTGCCTGCGCAGGCAGCACGTCAGGCGGAGAGCTTCTCGCGGCCCTTGCGCCGACGGGTGGCGAGGATCGCCCGGCCCGCGCGGGTCCGCATCCGCAGCCGGAAGCCGTGGGTCTTGGACCGGCGGCGGTTGTTCGGCTGGAAGGTGCGCTTGCTCACGAGGTACTCCCACTACACGACATCGGCGGTGCGCTCCCGTCGGTGGACGGACGCGCGCAGGGCGTCGGAGCGGCACGGTGACCGTCCCCGGAGCCCTGGAAGCTGGCACTGCGGACCGGCGCACCCAGGCCCGACCGCGCAGACTGGCGTGGCCGGGACACGGGCAGACCCGTCCACAGACTCCGGCCAGCATAGCCGAGGACCGGCGGGTGCCGGTGACCGACCGCCCATGGTGGCCCGAGCGGCCCGGGCGGAAGTCCGCGGCGCGCCGGGGAGCTCCCCCCGGGCCCGACACGCTCGCGCCGCGGGGAACCGGCGGTTCCGGCCCCGCAGCGTTGCCGGGCTGTGGACGGGGCTGTTAGCGTCGCCGTCGCTCCGCGTCGGGCGTCAGGGTCACGACGCGCGGGCCGACCCCGTCGGTCGACCGACCGCCGAGCCACTCCTCCAGCCGCCCGATCCGGGCCGTGACCAGCGAATATGCTGCACCGGCCGTCGTCCCGTGCGGAGCCGGCGCAGCACCTCTGCCGGCCGTGCACAGCCTGTGGACACCGATGTGGACCACAAGCGTTCGGATGTCCACAACCGGGGCACCCCACCGGTGGACGGTCCGCGGTTCGCGGAGGCCAGGTGCGGCCGGGACGGACGCAACCGGGGACGGCCGCGGGGTGGACAGCAGGGGAGGACGAGACGGCATGGCCGATGCCACGCTGGACCTGGCGACGGTCTGGGACCAGATCCGGGAGCGACTGGCGACCAGCCTCTCCCCGCAGCAGAACGCGATGCTGAACCTGACGCGACCCGTCGGGCTGTTCGAGGACACCGCCGTCCTGGAGGCCCCGAACGAATTCACCCAGACGGTGCTCGAGTCCCGCATGCGCCGGGTGCTCGCCGAGGCGCTGTCCCAGACCTACGGCCGCGACATCCGCGTCGCCGTCCAGGTGGAGGACTCCCCGGCTCCTCCTCCGCCGCCCGCCGAGCCCGAGCCGACCCGGCGACCGTGGTCGGCCGTGGAGGCGCAACGGGCCGAGGAGGACCAGGCGACCCGCGACCGTGCCGACGACGGGCGCAGCGCGTTCGGCGTGCGGACCGACGTCGTCGGCACCGCCGCCCCCTGGGACCGGTCCGCATCCGCCGACCGGTCGGCCACCCCCGAGTTCCCCGAGGTCCGCGAGCTCCACCCGGCCGACGGCCCGCAGCGTCCGCCGGCCGACCGTGGCGCTCCGGAGGACTGGAGCACCACGACGTGGGGCCCGACCGGGCCCGCCCCCGACTCCGGCAGCCGGGACTGGGGCGGCGAGGACGAGCGGACCGCCGACGTGCTCCCCTTCGACGTCGACGCACCAGCGGGGGAGCCCCGCCGTTCCGGTGGCGGCTCGGCAGCCCGCCCCCGGCGCGCCGAGTCGGGCCGACCGGGCGGGCTGGATCCCGGCCTCAACCCGAAGTACGTCTTCGACTCCTTCGTCATCGGGAACAGCAACCGCTTCGCGCACGCCGCCGCGGTCGCCGTCGCCGAGGCCCCCGCCCGGGCGTACAACCCGCTGTTCATCTACGGCGAGTCGGGGCTGGGCAAGACCCACCTGCTGCACGCCATCGGCCACTACGCCGCCCGGATGTTCCCCAACGTCCGCGTCCGGTACGTGAGCACCGAGGAGTTCACCAACGAGTTCATCAACCTGGTGCACTCCGGCCGGGCCGAGGAGTTCCGGCGCCGCTTCCGGGACATCGACTTCCTGCTGATCGACGACATCCAGTTCCTCGAGCGGGCCGAGCGCACGCAGGAGGAGTTCTTCCACACCTTCAACACGCTGCACAACGCCAGCAAGCAGATCGTGATCACCTCCGACCGGCCGCCGAAGAAGCTGACCACGCTGGAGGACCGGCTGCGCACCCGCTTCGAGTGGGGGCTGATCACCGACGTCCAGGCGCCGGACCTCGAGACCCGTATCGCGATCCTCCGCAAGAAGGCGTGGGGCGAGCGGCTCCAGGTGCCCGACCAGGTGCTGGAGTTCATCGCCAGCAAGGTGCAGACCAACATCCGCGAGCTCGAGGGCGCGCTCATCCGGGTCACCGCGTTCGCCTCGCTGAACAAGCAGCAGGTCGACCTGCCGCTGGCCGAGCTTGTGCTCAAGGACCTGATCAGCGACGAGCAGGGCCCGCAGATCACCGCGGCGATCATCATGGCCGCCACGGCGGAGTACTTCTCCGTGACGATGGAGGAGCTGCAGGGCACCAACCGCAGCCGCACGCTGGTCAACGCCCGGCAGATCGCGATGTACCTCTGCCGCGAGCTGACCGAGCTGTCCCTGCCGCGCATCGGTGCCTCGTTCGGCGGCAAGGACCACACCACGGTCATGCACGCCGTCAAGAAGATCACCAACCTGATGAGCGAGCGGCGGGCCACCTACACCCAGGTCACCGAGCTCACCGCCCGCATCAAGAGCCGCGCCCGGCAGTAAGAGGACCCCTCCCTCTCCCCACTCGCTCGCTCGTGGCGAGCCTTGGGAGGGGCCGGCCGGACCGCACCGCGCCCACAACCGGCTCCCCGGAGCACTCCGCGCCCGCCAGCCGCTCGCCGGTTGCGCGCGGTCCGTCCACCTCGGGGGCCCCTCACGCGCCCGCTCGTGGCCTTCCCCGGCTCACCTGGCGGGGGTCCTGGCTCACCTGGTGGGGTCCTGGCTCACCACCGATCGTGAGCCAGGACCCAGAACGATCAGGTCACCTGATCAACATCGCGGAGGCCTGGTCCGGGGACGCCGGCGGTGACGGCGCGCGGCCGGAACGGTCACCGTCCGGACAGCTACCGGCCACCGTCCCGTGGTGGTCGACAAGTGGTTGTCCACACCTGTGTGGATCCCTGGGGACGACGGATCCGCAGGTTCTGGGCGCGATGACCCGCGCAAGGGCGCCGGAGGACGTCGACTCGTCGAGAAGTTGTCCCCAGGAATGTGCACAGACTGGGGGAAACCGCGACGACGTCGTTCCCCGCCGTCACGGGACGCCGCCGCCGGCACCCGGTCCCGCCGGCTCCGCCCGCTCAGCGAGCGCCTGACCTGGGAGAACACCGTGCCGGGCGACGCCGGGCTCACTCCGCCAGGGACGCCCACCGCACGCCACGCACAGGACCTGGGGACGGACCGGGGAGACGCAGGGGACAGCAGGTGGACCGCCGCGGGTCACGGTGCACAACCGTCGATCTGTCCACGTGTCGACAACAGGAGGACGCCGACCACCCACAGTCGGCCAACACCCCCGATCGGCCGCTGACCTGCGGGAAGGGCCTCGATCCCCAGCTTCCACACCAGTGATGACGAGGATGAAGGAGTTATCCCGGAAAATACTCGAACCACACTCTGGGTGGGGACGCTGCGCTGCGAGGCTCCCCGGAGCGCAGCGGCAGGATCCGGATCAGCAGCCCATCGAGGGACCGGGGTTTCCCCACCGGGGGCTGCAACAGGCACGATGAGCACCGCAGCGGAGCCCTGGCCTCGCAGCAGTACGAACGACGAGCTCCGTGCCCGCGTCGTCCGCCCTCCCGGTGGCCGCAGGGCCGGACCGAACATGGGTGGGTCGAGAGATGAAGTTCCGGGTGGCACGTGAGGTGCTCGCCGACGCCGTCGCCTGGACGGCGCGCAGCCTGCCGCCGCGGCCGTCGGTACCGGTGCTGGCGGGCATCCTGCTCGAGGCCGAGGGGAACCAGCTGTCGGTCTCCGGCTTCGACTACGAGGTGTCGGCCCGCTCCGAGGTCGACGTGCAGACCAGTGAGAGCGGCCGCGTCCTCGTCCCGGGGCGGCTGCTCGCCGAGATCACCCGCGCGCTGCCCCCGCACCCGGTCGAGATCAGCGCCGAGGGCCCGCGCCTGGCGATCACCTGCAGCAACGCCCGGTTCAGCCTGCCGACGCTGCCGGTCGAGGACTACCCGTCCCTGCCCTCCATGCCCTCGGCCGCCGGGAACGTCGACAGCGACGTCTTCGCCGAGGCCGTCGCCCAGGTCGCGGTCGCAGCCGGGCGGGACGACACGCTGCCGATGCTCACCGGTGTCCGGCTGGAGATCGACGACGACCAGATCACCCTCGCCGCCACCGACCGCTACCGCCTCGCCGTGCGCGAGTTCGCCTGGCGCCCGCAGACCTCCGGGCTCTCGGCCGCGGTGCTGGTCCCGGCGCGCACGCTCGCCGAGGCGGCCAAGACGCTGACCAGCGGCCCGGAGATCACGCTCTCGCTGTCCTCGGGCAGCTCGGGCGAGGGCATCCTCGGCCTCTCGGGCAAGGACCGGCAGACCACCACCCGGCTGCTCGACGCCGAGTTCGTGAAGTACCGCGCGATCATGCCCAACGAGTCGCTGGCCAACGCCACCCTGCCGGTGGGCCTGTTCACCGACGCAGCGAAGCGGGTGGCCCTGGTCGCCGAGCGGGGGACGCCGCTGCGCTGCGAGTTCACGCCGGGGCAGGTCACCCTGCGGGCCGGGGGCAGCGACGACGAGGGGCAGGCGGAGGAGCGCTGCGACGTCGAGTTCGACGGCGAGCCGCTGACCATCGGGTTCAACCCGACGTTCCTGCTCGACGGGCTGGCCGCCGTGCACACCGAGCGCGCGCGGATGGACTTCACCAGCCCGCTGAAGCCGGCCGTGCTGTCCGGCGTCGAGGAGCCGGCGGCCGACGACGACAAGCCGGCGCCGGTCGAGCGTCCCGGGAGCTACCGGTACCTGATCATGCCGGTGCGGCTGCCGGGCTGAGCCACTTCCGCCCCAGGGCCCCTGCGCGGGCCCGGGGTCGGCCGCCGGGCGGGAGCCGCCCGGCACGAGCACGATGGATCGCGACCACGACGGCGAAGAGAGGCGGGACCGTGCAGCTGGGGCTGATCGGGCTGGGCAAGATGGGCGGCAACATGGCCGAGCGGCTGCGCCGCGCCGGGCACGAGGTCGTGGGATACGACCGTGCTCCCGGCAAGCGCGACGTCGACAGCCTGCCCGCACTGGTGGAGGCGCTCACAACGCCTCGCGTGGTGTGGGTGATGGTGCCCGCGGGTGAGCCGACGAAGGCGACGATCAAGGAGCTGAGCGAGCTGCTCAGCCCCGGCGACGTCGTGATCGACGGCGGAAACTCGAAGTACACCGACGACCAGGTGCACGACGTCATGATGCGCGAGAAGGGCATCGGCTACATCGACGCCGGCGTCTCCGGTGGCGTCTGGGGCCTGGAGAACGGCTACGCGCTGATGGTCGGTGGCACCAAGGAGGACGTCGCCAAGGCGCAGCCGATCTTCGACGCGCTCAAGCCGCCGGCACCGCACGACGAGTCCGGGCAGGAAATGCCCGGCGCCGGGTTCGTGCACGCCGGCCCGGTGGGCGCCGGCCACTTCAGCAAGATGGTCCACAACGGCATCGAGTACGCGCTGATGCAGGCCTACGGCGAGGGCTACGAGCTGCTGGCCGCCGTCGACCTCGTCGAGGACGTCCCGGGCGTCATCGCGTCCTGGACGCAGGGCACCGTCATCCGCTCCTGGCTGCTGGACCTGCTGGTCCGCGCGCTGGAGGAGGACCCGGCGCTCGAGGAGATCAGCGGCTACGCCGAGGACTCCGGCGAGGGTCGCTGGACCGTCGAGCAGGCGATCGAGAACGCCGTCCCCGTGCCGACGATCGCGGCCTCGCTGTTCGCCCGCTTCTCCTCCCGCCAGGAGGACTCGCCGACCATGAAGGCGGTCGCCGCGCTGCGCAACCAGTTCGGCGGGCACTCGGTGCGCGCCGTCCAGGCGCAGGAGGCCGAGCGGCCCGCGTGACCGGGGAGGGCCTGAGGTGTACCTGAGGCACCTGCAGGTCGGCTCCTTCCGCAGCTGGGACCGGGTGGACCTGGCCCTGGGGCCGGGGCCGACCGTGTTCGTCGGGCGCAACGGCGAGGGCAAGACCAACCTCGTCGAGGCGGTCGGCTACCTGGCGACCATGAGCAGCCACCGGGTCTCCGGTGACGCTCCGCTGGTCCGTCACGGAGCGGCCCAGGCGGTGGTCCGCGCGGCGCTGCGCCGCGGTGACCGGGAGCTGCTCGTCGAGATCGAGATCAACCCCGGCAAGGCCAACCGGGTGCGGGTGAACCGGGCCGCCCTGCCCCGCCCCCGCGAGGTGCTGGGCCTGGTGCGCACGGTGCTGTTCGCGCCCGAGGACCTCTTGCTGATCCGTGGCGACCCCACCGAGCGGCGTCGCTTCCTCGACGAGCTGCTCGCCACCCGGACGCCCCGCCTGGCCGGCGTGCGCAGCGACTACGAGCGCGTGCTCAAGCAGCGCAACGCACTGCTGAAGACCGCCCGCCTGGCGCGCGGCAAGGCGATGGAGACCCTCGACGTCTGGGACGGGCACCTCACCGACCTCGGCGGTCAGCTGCTGGCCGCCCGCCTACGGCTGGTCGCCGACCTGGCGCCGCACGTCGCCGAGTCCTACGCCGGCGTCGCCGGGGACGGCGCCGCGACCGCGGGCCTGGGCTACAGCTCGACGGTGCCGCTGGCCGGGGACGGCGCCGCCCTGCGGGCCGACGACGAGCTGCCCTCCGGGGCGGAGCTCACCGAGGCGATGCGGGCGCGGGTCGCCGAGCGCCGCGGCGACGAGCTCGACCGCGGCATGACGCTGGTGGGGCCGCACCGCGATGACCTGGTGATCCACCTCGGCCCCGCCCCCGCGAAGGGCTTCGCCAGCCACGGGGAGAGCTGGTCGCTGGCCCTGGCGCTCAAGCTGGCCACCTTCGCCCTGCTCCGGAGCGAGGGCGAGGACCCCATCCTGATCCTCGACGACGTGTTCGCCACGCTCGACGCCGAGCGGCGGGCGGCCCTCGCCCAGGTCGCACGGTCGGCCGAGCAGACGCTGATCACCGCGGCCGTCGTCGACGACGTGCCCACGGAGCTGCGCGGCACCCGGGTCGAGGTGGGCGGTGGCCTGGCGCTCGTGGTGAAGGACGCCGTCCCGGCCGGTGAGGGAGGAGCCCGGTGAGCGAGGACCGGCCGGCGCGGCCCAGCGACATCGCGCGAGCCGCGCTCGAGGCGGCGCGGGCCGCCTCGGCGGCCCGGCCGCGGCCCACCCGTCGCCGGATCGCCGGCCCGCGCCGCACCTGGACCGGGCCGCGCCCGGGCGCCGACGACCCCCAGCCGCTCGGCAACCTGGTCGACGCCCTGGTCAACCAGCAGGACTGGTCGGCCCGGACGAAGGTGGGCTCGGTGTTCGGCCGGTGGGACGCGATCGTCGGCCCCGACATCGCCGCGCACTGCCGGCCGCAGACCCTCAGCGAGGGCGAGCTGCTGGTCGTCGCCGAGTCCACGGCGTGGGCCACGCAGCTGCGGCTGCTGGCGCCGTCCATCCTCGGCAAGCTGCGCGCGCAGGTGGGCGGGGACGTCGTGACCCGGTTGCGCGTTGTCGGACCGACGGCTCCCAGCTGGAAGAAGGGTCCGCGCTCGGTGCGCGGCCGGGGGCCGCGCGACACCTACGGATGAGGCGCCCGCCCGGCGGGCCGGCGCCGGGGAGGACGATGCAGGTATGAGCACCCCCCGCGACGGTGACCGGGACGGCTTCGACGACGGCGACGGCCGCGGCTGGCGCGAGCCGCCGCACCTCGGCGGCGGCGGGGCCGGGGACGAGGACCGTCCCAACTTCGCCGACCGGCGGAGGACGCCCCGCGACGAGCCGCCGGCCAACCAGCCCTGGCAGCCCCCGGGGTGGGACCTGCCCGCAGCGGAGCCCGAGCGTCCGGCTCCGTCCCGGGAGGACGTGCCGCCGGCGGGCTACCCGCCACCGCAGGGCCCGCAGTACCCGCAGGCGCAGCCCCCGCAGGAGCAGCACCCCCAGCAGCAGTTCCCGCCCCAGGAGTTCCCGCCACCGGAGCAGCCGGCGCGACGGGGGCTGTTCGGCCGCCGCCGGCGCACGCCGGGCGCCGTCGAGCAGGTGTTCCGCTACGAGGGCGACCTGGTGGGCGCCCAGGGATGGGCGCTGCAGAACGGCTGGACGGTGTCCGACGGCACCGCTCCGGAGGACGCCCCCCTCGACGACCTGATCGCCAGCGCTCCCGTGCGCGCCACCAAGGACCACCGGGCGGGGAACGTGCTGCGCGGCCGGGCGGGCACGCTCGAGCTGGTCGCGTTCGACGTCGTCTACGCGTCGGGCCGCTACCTCGTGCCGGAGTACGCGGTCACCGCCGTCCCGATGCTGGGTAGCGTGCCGGGCTTCCGGCTGAGCCCGGCCCGCTTCTGGCGGCACCGGACCGGCGGCCTCGTGCCGATGCCCAGCGGCGACGAGGCCTTCGACGCCCGCTGGCTGCTGCTGGCCGCCGAGGACGACCCGCGGCTGCGCCGCCTGGCCCAGGACCCGGCCGTGCACGCGCTGCTGCTCGGCAGCGACGACGGCGACGAGTTCTGGTCGGCTGCGGGGCACGTGGCGGCGGTCCGGCCCGACGGGCACCGGCCGCAGTTGCTGGAGCACCACACGCGGCTGCTGACGGCGATCACCGCCGGCCTCACCGCCGGCGCCTGACGGCGTCGCCCGCGGTGACAGCTCCGGCGGACGGCCCTGCCCCGGCCGCGCGGCTGGCCGACCTGCTGCCGCTCCTGCGCCCGCACCGCCGCCAGCTCCTGCTGGCCGCCGGGCTGTCGCTGGTCGGCGCGGCCGCTGCGCTCGCCCAGCCGGCTCTCGTGGCGCGGGTCATCGACGTGGTGGGTGCCGGCGACCCGCTGCTTCCTGCGGTCGGGCTGCTCGTGGTCGTGCTGGTGGCCGCGTCGGCCCTCTCGGCGGTGCAGCAGTTCGTCCTGCAGCGCACGGCCGAGGGGTTCGTGCTCACCACCCGGCTGACCCTGGTCGACCGGTTGCTGCGGCTCCCCGTGGCGGAGTACGACCGCCGCCGCACCGGCGACCTGATGTCCCGGGTGGGCTCGGACACCACGCTGCTGCGCGCCACCGTGACCGCCGGCGTGGTGGAGGTCGCCGGCTCGGTGGTCGTCGGGGTGGGCGCCCTGGTGGCCATGGCCGTGGTCGACGTCTGGCTGCTGCTCGTCACGGTGCTGGCCGTCGCCGTCGGTGCGGTCGTCGCCGTCCTCGCCTCCCGCGGCGTGCGCCGGCTGTCGCAGCGCGCCCAGGAGGAGGTCGGGGCGATGACGGCGGCGGTCGAGCGGGCGCTGTCGGCGGTCCGCACCATCCGGGCCAGCGGGGCCACGACGCGGGAGGTCGCGGCCGTGGGCGCCAGTGCCCGCCGCGCCTACGCGGCCGGCGTGCAGGTGGCCCGGCTGGAGGCGCTGGTCTCGCCGGCCGGCTCGATCGCCGTCCAGGGGGCCTTCCTGGCGGTGCTCGGCGTCGGCGGCTACCGGGTGGCGAGCGGTTCGATCACCGTGGCGTCCCTGGTCGCCTTCATCCTGTACCTGTTCCTGCTGGTCATGCCCCTGGGTCAGGCGATCAGCGCGTGGACCCAGCTGCAGACCGGCCTGGGCGCGCTCGCCCGGATCCAGGAGGTGCTCGCCCTCGCGCCGGAGGACGACGAGCGCCCGCAGCGCACCGGGTCGGGATCAGTGGCGCCGGTCGCCGGCGCACCGCTGCTGGAGCTCGACGGCGTCTCGTTCGCCTACCCCGACGGCACCCCCGTGCTGCACGGGGTGTCCCTCCAGGTCCCCGCCGGCAGCCGGGTCGCGCTGGTCGGCCCGTCGGGTGCGGGCAAGTCGACGGTCCTGGCGCTGATCGAGGGCTTCTACCCGCTCTCCGGCGGGGCGATCCGGTGGGCGGGCACCGACGTCCGGGACCTGCCCCGGGCGGCCCTGCGCGCCCGGCTCGGCTACGTGGAGCAGGAGGCGCCGGTCCTGGCGGGGTCGGTGCGCGACAACCTGCTGCTCACCCGGCCCGACGCGGCCGATCCCGAGCTGTGGGCGGTGCTCGCCGACGTGGGCCTGACCGAGGTGGTGCGCCGGTCCCCGCGCGGCCTGGACGTGCTGGTCGGCGACGAGGGCGTGCTGCTCTCCGGGGGTGAGCGGCAGCGCCTGGCCATCGCCCGCTCCCTGCTCGCCCGGCCGGAGCTGCTGCTGCTCGACGAGCCGACGGCGAGCCTGGACGCGCGGAACGAGGGACTGCTGCGCACGACGCTGGCGGCGGCGTCGGCGGGCCGGGCGCTGCTCGTCGTCGCCCACCGGCTGTCCACCGTCCTCGACAGCGACCAGATCGTGGTGCTCGACGAGGGCCGGGTGGTCGCCCGCGGCACCCACGACGAGCTGGTCGGCACGAGCCCGCTCTACCGGGAGCTCGCCGCCGCCCAGCTGCTCGTCTGAGGCCGCTGATGATCAGGTCACCTGATCGTCAGGGGTCCTGGCTCACCGTCGACGCTGAGTCAGGACCCCGCGCGGTGAGCCAGGACGGCGCGTCGGCCCGTCCGCTGCGTCGCTCGGCCGCTCGGGTGATGCCGCGCAGCATGCCGCCGAAGACGAAGCCGTGGAAGAGGGCGACCGCCCACCAGTACAGGTGCCCGGCCAGCCCACGCGGGGCGAAGGTCGCCCGCTGGCGCAGGGTCGTACCGCCCGCGGCCGGGTCTTGTTCCACGTGGAACTCCAGCCAGGCGAGCCCGGGCAGCCGCATCTCGGCGCGCAGCCGGAGCAGCCGGCCCTCCTCGCGCTCCTCGACCCGCCAGAAGTCCAGCGCATCGCCGACGTAGAGCTCGTCGGGGTCGCGCCGTCCCCGCCGCAGACCCACCCCACCGACCGCCCGGTCCAGCCAGCCGCGGACCCGCCAGGCCAGCGGCCAGGAGTACCAGCCGGCGTCCCCGCCGATGCCCTCCACCACCTGCCACACGGTCTCGGCCGGAGCGGTCGTGGGCCGCACCCGCTCGTCGACGTAGAGGCTGCCCCCCGCCCAGTCCGGGTCGGTCGGCAGCGGGTCGGAGGGCGCGCCGGGGACCGACGCCGACGCCCAGCGGGTCACGACGTCGGAGTCGTGCACCCGCTGGATGGCCAGCCGCACCGCCTCGTCGAAGCCGAGCAGCCCCTCCGGCGGATCGGGCACGTAGCGGGCGATGTCGTGCTCGGTCGCGACGACGGTGTTGCGCAGCGACTCGACCAGCGGGCGCGCGATGGACGCGGGCACCGGCGTGATGAGGCCGACCCAGTGGCTGGACAGCGACGGGGTGAAGATCGGCACCGGCAGGATGCGCCGCCGCGGCAGCCCCGCGACCCGGGCGTAGCGACGCATCATCGTGGCGTAGTCCATGACGTCGGGGCCGCCGATGTCGAAGCAGCGGTGCACGTCGGCCGGCAGCCGGCCGCAGGCGACGAGGTACCGCAGCACGTCGCGGATCGCGATCGGCTGGATCCGGCTGTGCACCCACCGGGGCGTGACCATCACCGGCAACCGCTCGGTCAGGTGCCGCAGCATCTCGAAGGACGCCGACCCCGAGCCCAGGACGACGGCGGCGCGCAGCACCACCGTCGGCACGCCGGAACCGAGCAGGATCGCCGCGACCTCGGCCCGGGAGCGCAGGTGCGGGGAGAGCTCCTCGTCAGCCGGCGCCATCCCGCCCAGGTAGACCAGCCGGCCGACGCCGGCCGCGCGCACCGCCGCGGCCATCACCGTCGCGGTGTGCCGGTCGGCCGCCTCGAACTCCGGCCCGGTCCCCAGCGCGTGGATCAGGTAGTAGACGACGTCGACCCCGGCGCACGCCGCTGCGACCGACGGCGCGTCCCCCGCGTCGGCGCGCACGATCTCCACGTCCCCGGCCCACGGGTGGTCCCGCAGCCGCTCCGGCGAGCGGCTCATGACCCGCACGCGGTGGCCGGCGGCGAGGAGCGCGGGCACGAGACGGCCCCCCACGTAGCCCGTGGCTCCGGTGACGAGGCAGGTGAGGGGCGGGCCGGACTGGTCGTTGCCGGGGGCGGCGGCGGGTGGTGCCATACGGCCGAGTCTGCGGCCCCTCCGACGGCCGCGCGCGGCACGGAACCGGCCAGCGTCGCCCTGACGGCGTGTCGGGGTGGGGGCCAAGCAGGATGGTGGCGGAGCCCCCGCGAGAGGCGCAGACACGGCGTGAGGGCGTGCACGACGCTGTTCCTGTCACACCTCGCGGTATCGTGGGAGACGAAAACCGCCAGCAACCGGCTGAGCGCCCGCCTGCGCCGTCGAGCCCCCCGCACCGGCTGGGGCCGCGATGCGCCGGTTGCTCGAGAGGAAGGCCCCACGTGGTCGCAGCACCCCAGACCGAGTCCGCATACTCGGGCAGCTCCATCACCGTCCTCGAGGGTCTCGAGGCGGTGCGCAAGCGCCCCGGCATGTACATCGGCTCGACCGGCGAGCGCGGCCTGCACCACATGGTGTGGGAGGTCGTGGACAACGCCGTCGACGAGGCCCTGGCCGGCTACTGCGACACCGTCCGGGTGACCCTGCTGGCCGACGGCGGCGTCCGGGTCGAGGACAACGGCCGTGGCATCCCGGTGGACATGCACCCGGTCGAGAAGCGGCCCACCGTCGAGGTGATCATGACCGTCCTGCACGCGGGCGGGAAGTTCGACGGGAAGAGCTACGGCGTCTCCGGTGGTCTGCACGGCGTCGGCGTCACCGTCGTCAACGCGCTGTCCACGAGGCTCGACGTGCGTGTCTGGACCCACGGCAAGGAGTGGTTCCAGGAGTACGCGGAGGCCAAGCCCGGTCCGCTGCAGGAGATCGGTCCCACGAAGAAGCGCGGCACCGCGATCACCTTCTGGGCCGACCCGACGATCTTCGAGACGACGACGTACTCGTTCGACACGATCAGCCGGCGCCTGCAGGAGATGGCCTTCCTGAACAAGGGCCTGACCATCGTGGTGCGCGACGAGCGCCCCGGTCACGGCAAGGCCGAGACCGGCATCGGCGAGGAGTCGCTGGCCGAGGCGGCCGCGCCGGTCGCGGGCGAGGAGGAGGCGTTCGAGCCGACCGAGGTCACCTACCGGTACGACGGCGGCCTGGTCGACTACGTGGCCTACATCAACCGGCGCAAGACGCCGATCCACAAGTCGGTCATCGGCTTCTCCGCCGACGGCGTGGGCAAGAACGACACCGCGATGTCGGTGGAGATCGCGATGCAGTGGTCCGACGCCTACTCCGAGTCGGTGCACACCTTCGCGAACATCATCAACACCCACGAGGGCGGCACCCACGAGGAGGGTTTCCGCGCGGCGCTCACCTCCATCGTGAACCGGTACGCGGTGGAGAAGAAGCTCCTCAAGGAGAAGGACGACAAGCTCACCGGGGACGACATCCGCGAGGGCCTGGCGGCGATCGTCTCGGTCAAGCTCGGCGACCCGCAGTTCGAGGGCCAGACGAAGACCAAGCTCGGGAACACCGAGGTCAAGGGCTTCGTGCAGCGTGTGTGCAACGAGCAGATCGGCCACTGGTTCGAGGCCAACCCGACCGAGGCCAAGACGATCATCACCAAGGCGGCCTCCGCGGCTCGCGCCCGCCGCGCGGCGCAGGACGCCCGCAAGCTGGCTCGCAAGAGCCTGCTGTCGGTGAGCGGGCTGCCCGGCAAGCTGGCCGACTGCCGCTCCACCGACCCGCGCAACTCCGAGGTCTACATCGTCGAGGGCGACTCGGCCGGCGGCTCGGCGAAGTCCGGCCGCGACTCGATGTACCAGGCGATCCTGCCCATCCGCGGCAAGATCATCAACGTCGAGAAGGCGCGCATCGACCGGGTGCTCAAGAACACCGAGGTCCAGTCGATGATCACCGCCTTCGGCACCGGCATCCACGACGAGTTCGACATCTCGAAGCTCCGGTACCACAAGATCGTGCTGATGGCCGACGCCGACGTCGACGGCCAGCACATCAGCACCCTGCTGCTGACGCTGCTGTTCCGCTTCATGCGGCCGCTGGTCGAGGGCCAGTACGTCTACCTGGCCAAGCCCCCGCTCTACAAGATCAAGTGGGGCGGCAAGATCGGCGACGAGTACGCCTACAGCGACAAGGAGCGCGACGCGGTCGTGAAGGCCGGCGTCGAGAGCGGCCGCAAGATCAAGGACGAGATGATCCAGCGGTTCAAGGGGCTCGGTGAGATGAACGCCAGCGAGCTCTGGGAGACCACGATGAACCCCGAGACCCGGATCCTCCGCCAGGTCACCCTCGAGGACGCCGCAGCCGCGGACGAGATCTTCAGCGTGCTCATGGGCGAGGACGTCGAGGCGCGGCGCAGCTTCATCACCCGCAACGCCAAGGACGTCCGCTTCCTCGACGTCTGAGGCCCCGTCCCGGGTCCCGCCCTGAGCTCGCGAAGGGTGGGAGGACGGGGTCCATTAACGGTCGACTTGGCCTTTTGTCCACCCCTGTGCACCGACCTGTGGAGATCTGAACCGTGACGGAGACCCCACCCCGCGACCGCGTCGAAGCGGTCGACCTCCAGCAGGAGATGCAGCGCAGCTACATCGACTACGCGATGAGCGTGATCGTGGGCCGCGCGCTGCCCGAGGTGCGCGACGGCCTCAAGCCGGTGCACCGGCGCGTGCTGTTCGCCATGTACGACCAGGGCTTCCGCCCCGACCGCGGGTACGTCAAGTGCGCCCGCCCCGTCGCCGAGGTGATGGGTAACTACCACCCGCACGGTGACTCGGCGATCTACGACGCCCTCGTGCGGCTGGCCCAGCCCTGGTCGATGCGCTACCCGCTGATCGACGGGCAGGGCAACTTCGGCTCCCCGGGTAACGACCCGGCGGCCGCGATGCGGTACACCGAGTGCCGGCTCACGCCGCTGGCGATGGAGATGCTGGCCGGCATCGACGAGGAGACCGTCGACTTCCAGGGCAACTACGACGGCCGCACCGAAGAGCCCGTCGTCCTGCCCTCGCGCATCCCGAACCTGCTGATCAACGGCTCGGCCGGGATCGCGGTCGGCATGGCCACCAACATGCCCCCGCACAACCTGCGCGAGGTGGCCCAGGCGGTCTTCTGGATGCTCGACCACCCCGAGGCGGAGGCCGAGGAGGCCCTGACCGCGTGCATGGAGCGGATCAAGGGCCCCGACTTCCCGACCCACGGCCTGATCGTCGGCCGCGAGGGCATCGAGGACGCGTACCGCACCGGCCGCGGCTCCGTGCGGATGCGCGCCGTCGTCACCGTCGAGGAGGACAGCCGCGGGCGGGTGCAGCTGGTCGTCACCGAGCTGCCCTACCAGGTCAACCCCGACAACCTCGCCGAGGCGATCGCCGAGGGCGTCCGCGAAGGCCGCCTGCAGGGCATCAGCGAGATCGCCGACGAGTCCAGCGACCGGGTCGGCCGCCGGCTCGTCATCACGCTGCGCCGCGACGCCGTCGCCAAGGTCGTGCTGAACAACCTCTACAAGCACACCCAGCTGCAGACGTCCTTCGGCTGCAACATGCTCTCCATCGTCGACGGCGTCCCGCGCACGCTGCGCCTCGACGAGCTGGTGCGCAACTGGGTGCTGCACCAGGTCGAGGTCATCCAGCGGCGCACCCGCTACCGGCTGCGCAAGGCCGAGGAGCGCGCGCACATCCTGCGCGGTTACGCCAAGGCGCTGGACCAGCTGGACGCCGTCATCGCCCTCATCCGGAGCAGCGAGTCGGCCGACGCCGCGCGCACCGGCCTGATGGAGCTGCTCGACGTCGACGAGATCCAGGCCGTCTCGATCCTCGACCTGCAGCTGCGCCGGCTCGCCGCGCTGGAGCGGCAGCGGATCCTCGACGAGCTCGCCGAGATCGAGGCCCGGATCGCCGACCTGCAGGCCATCCTCGAGTCCCCCGAGCGGCAGCGGCAGATCGTCCGTGACGAGCTGGCCGAGATCGTCGAGAAGTACGGCGACGACCGGCGCACCCAGTTCGTCGCCAACGAGGGTGACGTCTCGATGGAGGACCTCATCGCCGAGGAGGAGGTCGTCGTCACCATCACCCGCACCGGGTACGCCAAGCGCACGAAGAGCGACCTCTACCGGTCGCAGCGCCGGGGCGGCAAGGGCGTCATGGGCGCGCAGCTGAAGCAGGACGACATCGTCGACCACTTCTTCGTCGGCTCCACCCACGACTGGATCCTGTTCTTCACGAACAAGGGCCGGGTCTACCGGGCGAAGGCCTACGAGCTGCCGGAGGCCAACCGGACCGCCCGCGGTGCGCACGTGGCGAACATCCTCGCGTTCCAGCCGGACGAGAAGATCGCCCAGGTCATGCAGATCAAGGACTACACGGTCGCGCCGTACCTGGTGCTCGCCACCGCGAAGGGCCAGGTCAAGAAGACCCGGCTGACCGACTTCGACTCCCCGCGCCAGGGTGGCGTGATCGCCATCAACCTGCGCGACGGCGACGAACTGGTCGGCGCCGCGCTGATCGGCCCCGACCAGGACCTGCTGCTGGTCACCCGCAAGGCGATGTCGATCCGCTTCAAGGCCGACGACGCCGCGCTGCGTCCGATGGGCCGGGCGACCGAGGGCGTGCGCGGCATCTCGCTCGCCGACGACGACCGGCTGCTGTCGATGATCGTCGCGCAGGAGGGGGTGGACGTCCTCGTCGCGACGGAACGCGGCTTCGCCAAGCGCACCGGCATCGAGAACTACCCGAACCAGGGCCGGGGCGGCAAGGGCGTGCTCACCGCCGACCCGAAGGCCCGCAAGGGGGCCCTGGTGGGGGCGCTGGCCGTGACCCTCGGCGACGAGCTGTACGCGATCACCTCCGGGGGTGGCGTGATCCGGACGCCGGTCAACGGCGTGCGCCACAACAAGGATCGGGCCACGATGGGTGTCAAGCTGATGAACTTGCCGGAGGACGTCTCCATCGTGGCGATCGCGCGTACGACGGACAACGACGAGCCCTCGGCCTAGGGTGAGTAGCTAGGCACGCAGGAGACTGCGGCTCCGCGGCGGTCACGAGCCGTCGCGGAGCCCGGGACCGAAGGAGCGGCACAGCCGCTGCGGAACGGGAGACAGGCATGAGCGACCGGACGGACGGTTCGGTGCGCACCGACTCCCGGGCCGGGGACGGAAGCGCGGCGGAGGGCACGCCCACCCACGGCAACCCCGCCCCCACGCAGTCCATCCCCGCGACCGGCAGTCAGCGGGTCCAGTCCCCTGGCACCGGGGCGGCCCCGGTGGTCCCGCAGCCGCTGGCCCCGGACACCGGTTCCTCCCCGGCGCAGCCCGGGTCGACTCAGCAGGGCTCGGCGCCGAAGGGCTCGACTCAGCAGGGCTCGGCGCCGCAGGCCTCGGCGCAGCAGGCTGCGACACAGCAGGGTCCGGCGCCGCAGGGCTCGACGTCGCAGGCCTCGGCGCAGCAGGCTGCGACACAGCAGGGTCCGGCGCCGCAGGGCTCGACGTCGCAGGCGCAGGCTTCCGGCGCGGAGCCGCCCGCGGGCGCCCCGGACGGCGCAGCCGGTCCGGTCGGCGTCAGCGTCGGGGGAGCCCGCTCCGGTCGGGGCAAGGCCGGCCGTGGCCCCCGCCGGGCCCGGCTCCAGATCCGCCACATCGACACCTGGTCGGCGCTGAAGATCTCGCTGATGCTGTCGATCGCCCTCTTCTTCATCTGGATGGTGGCGGTCGGCCTGCTCTACATGGTGCTCGGCGGGCTGGGCGTCTTCGACGCGGTGAACGACCTCTTCGGGCAGATCGGCAGCGCCTCGGGGAACGAGTCCTCCGGGGACGTCGTGACGATCGGAGTCGTGTTCTGGGGCGCGGCGCTCATCGGCGCCATCAACGTCGTCCTGCTCACCGCGCTGTGCACCGTCGGCACGTTCATCTACAACCTCTGCTCCGACCTGGTCGGGGGGCTCGAGGTCACGCTCTCCGAGCGCGACTGAGCACTCCGTCCTCCTCCGGAGGACGCCGCGGCCAGGTGCCGTTCCCCGGTCGGGCGGAGCGTGTCCGTCGTCCCTGCGCGGACCCTCCGGGCCTATTCGGGACGACCGGGCAGGCGCGCTGTAGGGGTTCATCTCGCGCTCTGGTGGGCCTGCAGGGTCCCGGGAGCACGGACAACACCCCCAGAGCGGGCCGGCGCGGGCGAAGCGGGGGTCCAGGGGCCGGCGCAGGGCCCGGGTTCGCCGAAGGCGGGCGCGTGAGCCGGCGCGGACGGGGGAGCATTCCGTGCGAGTGGGCCCCCTGCAGGGAGCGCTCCAGGGGTCAGGTACGCTTTTCGAGGTTCACGGGCCTGTAGCTCAGGCGGTTAGAGCGCATCCCTGATAAGGATGAGGCCGGAGGTTCAAGTCCTCCCAGGCCCACCCGTGCACCGGAGCCTCACGGTTCCGAGTGACCCGCACGTCGCCCCCGCGGCGAGCGAAGCGCCCGAGGAGGTTCTCCGCGTGCTGAAGAAGCTGGCGCTCGCCGCCGCTGCGGCCGGTGCACTCGCCGCCGTCCGGAAGCGGTCGGCCGGCCGCACCGAGGCCGACCTCTGGCGCGAGGCGACGAGCGGTCCGGGCGCGGTCAGCACGCCCACCCGCTGAACCACCGGCCGACCACGGCCGCCCGGGGACGTAGCTCAATTGGCAGAGCACCGCCTTTGCAAGGCGGGGGTTAGGGGTTCGATTCCCCTCGTCTCCACCCCTGGCGCCAGCCCGGCGTCCCGGCTCCACGTGAAACCGGCCCCGCGACACCCGGCCGGCACGGCGGTGGGAGAGTGGAGCCGTGACTGAATCGACTCCCGCCCGCCGCGCGGTCCTGCACACCAACCACGGCGACATCACCGTGGACCTCTTCCCCGACCACGCCCCCAAGACGGTCGCCAACTTCGCCGACCTCGCCGAGGGCGCCCGCGAGTGGACGCACCCCGCGACCCGCGAGAAGACGACGGACAAGCTCTACGACGGCACGATCTTCCACCGGATCATCCCCGGCTTCATGATCCAGGGCGGCGACCCGCTCGGTCAGGGCATCGGCGGTCCGGGCTACCAGTTCGGCGACGAGATCCACCCCGATCTGGCCTTCACCAAGCCCTACCTGCTGGCCATGGCCAACGCGGGCCCGGGCACGAACGGCTCGCAGTTCTTCATCACCGTCGCCCCCACCACGTGGCTGACCGGCAAGCACACGATCTTCGGTGAGGTCGCCGACCAGCCCAGCCGCGAGGTCGTCGACCGGATCGCCGCCGTGCCCACCGGCCGCAACGACCGCCCCGTCGAGGACGTGGTGATCGAGTCCGTCGAGGTGCAGCGCAGCTGAGCACGGAACCGCACGGCGGGGGCGCGGCCGACCAGCCGCCGCCCCCGCCGCCGGCCTGCTACCGGCATCCCGAGCGGCCCACGGGCATCTCGTGCGCGCGGTGCGGCCGGCCCATCTGCCCCGACTGCATGATCCCGGCGTCGGTGGGCTTCCAGTGCCCGGAGTGCGTGCGCGCGGGCGCTGCCTCGGTCCGCGCCCCCCGGCGCACCTCCGGCGTCTCCGCCGCGGCGTCGCGCTGGGGCAGCGTCACGCTGACGCTGATCGCGGTCAACGTCGTCATGTTCCTGGTGACGGCGGTCTCGGCCGGCCTGGTCGGCAACGCCCCGCTGGAGAACTACCGCTCCCCGGTGTTCACCGCCCTGTCCCAGTACCCGCTGCTGGTGGAGCTGGGGGAGCCGTGGCGGCTGCTGACGGCCACCTTCCTGCACATCGGCCTGGTGCACCTGGTGCTCAACATGCTGGCCCTGCTGATCTTCGGCTCCGAGCTGGAGCGCCAGCTCGGCCGCCTGCGGTTCCTGGCGCTCTATTTCGTGTCGGC
This sequence comes from Blastococcus sp. SYSU DS0616, assembly GCF_054051015.1. NCBI lineage: Bacteria > Bacillati > Actinomycetota > Actinomycetes > Geodermatophilales > Geodermatophilaceae > Blastococcus > Blastococcus sp. SYSU DS0616. The sequence goes on along the minus strand of NZ_JBJHAJ010000026.1, from coordinate 18,518 downwards.
GCTGGGCGGCTCCACGGCCATCCAGCTGTTCGGGGACTTCACCCGGCCGGTCGCAGGCGCCTCGACGGCCATCTACGGCCTCCTGGGGGCCCTGGGCGTCCTCATGGTGCTGCGTCGGCAGGACGTGCGCGGCATCCTCGTGCTGCTGGGGATCAACATCTTCATCAGCTTCCTGCCCGGGGTCTCGCTCCTGGGCCACCTGGGCGGCCTCGTCACCGGCGCGGCCGTTGCCGCCCTGTTCGTCGGCACACGGCGGAGGACGGCGGTCCAGGCGATCGGCATCGGGCTGCTGGCGGTGCTCCTGGTCGCGCTGGCCCTCGGCGTCTCCCACGTCGGGGCGGCCTGACCACGACGGCGCCGGCGCAGCGGCGGCCCGGCGGCCCGCGAGATCACGTCGTCGGGCCGCCCCGTGGGTGCAGCTGCGCCAGCTCGCCGGCCACCGTCGCGGGGTCCGCGCCCAGGTCCCACCGGCCCAGGATGACGAGCACCCCGTCGTCGTCGCCCGCGGCAGGCGCCTCCAGCTCCAGGGTGCGCACCGTCGTCCCCCAGCGGCGGGCGCTGCGCACGTGCACGCGGAGCAGCCCCCACGGGAGCACGCGGGTGCCGGTCAGCGTGCGCACCGTCACGCCGTCGGGGCCGGTGGCCAGCCGAGGCCGCAGCAGCGCCTCGCGAGCGGCGAGCCCGAGCAGCAGCAGGGCCGCGCCGCCCACCAGCAGCCGGCCGGGCGCATCCAGCAGCAGGGTGGCCGCCCCGAGCAGCGCGGCGCATGCCGCGAAGACCGCCGGGACGTAGGCCGGAGGGGACCAGTGCACGCCGCCAGCCTGCCAGGGGTGACGTGGAACATACGATCGCGGCGGGGTGGCCGGTCCCGGCCGCGCCGGATCGTCGTCGACGAGGAGTGGGTCCATGCGTGATGCCGTCATCTGTGCCGCCGTCCGTACACCGGTGGGGAAGCGCGGGGGAGGGCTGTCCGGCGTGCACGCGGTCGACCTCTCCGCGCACGTGCTCAACGCACTCGCCGAGCGCTCGGGGATCGACCCGGCCGTCGTCGAGGACGTCTTCTGGGGCTGCGTGAGCCAGGTCGGGGAGCAGACGTTCAACATCGGCCGCAACGCACCCCTGGCCGCCGGCTGGCCCGAGTCGGTGCCCGGCACCACGATCGACCGGCAGTGCGGGTCCTCGCAGCAGGCCGTCGCCTTCGCCGCGGCCACGGTCATCAGCGGCCAGGCCGACGTCGTCGTCGCCGGCGGCGTGGAGTCGATGAGCCGGGTGCCCATGGGGTCGGCCCGGGCGGACGGCATCGCTGGCAAGCCACTGGGCCCGCGCTTCCTCGAGCGGTACGACGGCGTCTACCCCAACCAGGGCATCGGCGCCGAGATGATCGCCGAGCGCTGGGGCTTCTCCCGCACCCAGCTCGACGAGTTCGCCCTGGCCTCCCACGAGAAGGCGGCGAAGGCGCAGGCCGACGGCGCCTTCGACGAGGAGATCGCCCCGGTCACCCTCGACGACGGCACGGTGGTCAGCGCCGACGAGGGCATCCGGCCCGGCGGCACCCTGGAGAAGCTGGCCTCGCTGAAGACCCCGTTCAAGGAGGACGGGGTGATCAGCGCCGGCAACGCCAGCCAGATCTCCGACGGCTCGGCGGCACTGCTGGTGACCACCAGCGAGAAGGCGCGCGAGCTGGGGCTGCGGCCCCTCGTGCGCATCCACACGACGGTGATGGCCGGTGACGACCCGGTGATCATGCTGACCGCGCCGATCCCGGCGACGCAGAAGGTGCTGGCGCGCTCCGGCCTGTCGGTCGACGACATCGGCGTGTTCGAGGTCAACGAGGCGTTCGCCCCGGTCCCCCTGGCCTGGATGGCCGACACCGGGGCCGACGCCGGCCGGCTGAACCCCCTCGGTGGTGCGATCGCGCTGGGCCACCCGCTGGGTGGCTCGGGCGCCCGCATCATGACCACGCTCGTCCACCACATGCAGGCCACGGGCACCCGCTACGGCCTGCAGACGATGTGCGAGGGCGGCGGCACGGCCAACGCGACGATCCTGGAGCTGCTCGACGCCTGACCGGTGCCACCTCTGCGCCGATCCCGGTGCCTCCGCGCCAGCCCCCGGCCCTCCGGCTGGGGGCTGGCGTCGTCCCGGGCTGGTGGTCGTCCACCGCCGGGACCGCTGTCCGTGCTCGGCCGGTGACGTCCGGTGACCCGGACGGGTCCGTCCAGAGAGCGCCCCGACCGGGTGTATGCGCAGGTCAGGGCGGGTACGACCGCCGCACGGTCGGCGTCGGTGACGCACGGACATGTCGACTCGTCCACAGCTGAGTACACAGCTGGGGACAGACTCACACGTCTGTAGTTACGCCGTTGGACGTCCTGTCACACGAGCACCATCGGGAGAGAAACCGCAGGTCAGGCGCGTTCCCGCCCGCGCGCTCCCTCCACACTCGGTGGACAACCCTGGGGGCGGGGCGCCATGTCGACCTGTGGACGGAGCCGATGGCTGTGCACAGCGTCCACATGGCGGCCGGAAGTGCTCCACGACGACCGAGGCCCCCGTCCCTGGTGGGGGACGGGGGCCTCGAACGGGGCCTCGCGGGCGCGGGACCGGTCGGTCCGCTATCGCCAGCGCATCGACATGATCAGACCGGCCACCATGACGCCGAAGCCGATGGCGAAGTTCCACGCCGACAGCGAGACCATCAGGGGGATCCGGTCGCCGGCCACGTAGTAGACGACGATCCAGAGCAGCCCCAGCAGCATGAGGGTCACCATCACCGGCGCGTACCAGCGCGGGCTGGGCTGCAACGCCTTCGACTGCGTGCCCCGGGAACGGAGCACGTCCTCCGGCGGCGTGTACACCGACTTCTTGCGCACCTTCGACTTGGGCACGTGCCTACTCCCTCCCGGGGGCCGGGCTCGTCCTCCCCGACCGGAAACTGTCACCCAGACTAAACTTCGGAACGACGTCGGCACCGGTGCCTCACCCGTACGCGCCGACGTCGGTCCCGGCCGGAGGAGGTGCCCGTGGCCCGCTGGTCGTCGTCCGGACACCGCGTGTCGCCCTGGAGCGCGCTCGTGCCCGTGGTCGCTCTCGCGGCCGGGCTGCTCTTCGCCACGTCGGGCCGGACCGCTCAGGGCAACGACCTGCGCGCCGGTGAGGTCACCCAGCTCTCCCAGCTGGTGGAGGAGCGCGACGCCGCGGTGGCCCGGCAGGAACGCCAGCTGGCCGAGCTGCAGGAGCAGGTGCAGCGGCTCACCGAGCAGGTCGCGAGCCGGGACGGCGCCGTCGCCGAGGCTCAGGCCCGCGGCGAGGCCGGCGCCGAGGCCGCGGGCCTGACACCGGTCGCGGGCGCGGGGGTGGTCATCACCCTCGACGACGCGCCGCAGCGGTCCGACGGCACCCTGCCCAGCGGCGCCCGCCCCGACGACCTGGTCATCCACCAGAGCGACGTGCAGGCGGTCGTGAACGCCGTCTGGGCGGCCGGCGCCGACGGCGTGGCGATCATGGACCAGCGGCTCATCTCCACGAGCGCTGTGCGCTGCGTGGGGAACACCCTGCTGCTGCGCGGGCGCACCTACTCCCCGCCGTTCGTGGTCACCGCCGTCGTCGACGCCACCGCCGTGGAGGCGGCGCTGGACGCCTCGCCGCAGGTCGCGGTCTTCGAGCAGGCGGTCGCGGCCTTCGGCCTCACGTTCGAGGTACGCGAACGGCCCCAGGTGACGGTGCCCGCCTACGATGGCGGCCTCACGCTGCAGTACGCCACCGCCGACTGAACCGGCTGCCGTACTGCCGCTGTCCCGTGCCGCCGACCGCCCAGCGAGGAGCCCGACCGCGATGACCGCCGCCGACCGTCCGGTCCTCGTCGTCGACAACTTCGACAGTTTCGTCTACAACCTCGTGCAGTACCTCGGGCAGCTCGGTGTGCGCTGCGTGGTGCGGCGCAACGACGCGGTGACCGTCGACGAGCTGCCCGACCTGGACGTCGCCGGTGTGCTCCTCTCCCCAGGCCCCGGCGCCCCGGTCGATGCCGGCGTGACCGTGCCGATGGTCCGGGCCGCCGCCGAGCAGGGCACCCCCGTCCTCGGGGTCTGTCTCGGGCACCAGGCCATCGCCGAGGCGTTCGGTGCGGAGATCGTGCGGGCCCCGGAGCTGCTGCACGGCAAGACCAGCCAGGTGGTGCACGAGGGCCACGGCGTCCTCGCCGGTCTGCCGTCGCCGTTCACCGCGACCCGGTACCACTCCCTGGCCGTCGACCCCGCCACGGTGCCGGACGAGCTGGAGGTCACCGGGCACACGCCTTCGGGCCTGGTGATGGCGCTGCGGCACCGGGAGCTGCCCATCGAGGGCGTCCAGTTCCACCCCGAGTCGGTGCTCACCGAGGGGGGGCACCGGATGCTCGCGACGTGGCTCGCCGCCTGCGGTCTGGCGCCCGAGGAGGACGTGGTGGCCGCCGCCACGGCGAGCGCCGAGCGGCTGAGCTCCGCCACCGCCTGAGCCACGTACGCGAGCAGGGCCCCTCCCGGTGGGAGGGGCCCTGCTCGGCGTCCGGGTGGCTGGTCGCGCTAGCCGCCGGTCTCGTCGTCCTCCGGGTCCTGCGTGTCCGGCGTCTCCGGCTGTGTGGGCGGAACGGACGGGGTGGTCGTGGTGGTGGGCGTGGCCGGCTGCTCCGGCGGCGTGGGGACGGCCACGCGGAGCGTGATGGTGTCCCCCGAGCCGACGTCCTGCCCGGCCGACGGGTCGGTCTCGACGACGGTGCCCTGCGGGACGTCGTCGCGCTCGACGTTCTGGATCTCGATCTGCCCGGCGCTGAAGCCGGCCTCCTGCAGGAGGGCCCGCGCCTGCGTCTCGGTCCGGTTGACGACGTCGGGCAGCTCGATGGTGCCGGTGGAGACGCTCAGCGTGATGACGGCATCCGGGTTCGCCTGGCTGGACTCGGCGGGGCTCACCGCGGCCACCCGGCCCTCGTCGTACTCGATGGAGTCGACCTGCCGGCTGGAGATGTTGGTGAACCCGGCCTGCTCCAGGTTGGCGCGCGCCTGGTCCTCGGTGAGGCCGACGACGTTCGGCACCAGGATGGTGTCGGGCCCGGCGCTGACGACCAGGTCGACCGGGGTCTCCGCATCCACCCGCGCACCGCTGGGCGGGGTGCTCGACACGACCTGCCCTTCGGGAACGGTGGCGCTCGCCTCGGTCGTGACGTCGCCGACGGCGAGCCCGGCCTCGGTGATCCGCTGTTCGGCCGTGGCCTGGTCCAGCCCGGCGAACGCGGGCACGGTCACCTGCGCGACCGGCGGCGCCTCGTCGTCCTGGGTCAGGGCCACGGCCGCGGCGATCACGCCACCGAGAAGGAGCACGGCGAGCACCGAGACGATCGCGATGATCCGGCGCTTGCGGCGCCGATCGCCGTCGTCGTCCCAGTCGTCGTCGCCGTGGCCGCTGGCGTAGGCGCCCACGGGTGCGCCGATGATGGCGGTCTTCTCGGCGTCGCCCATGACCGGCGTCGCCTCGACCCGCTGCCCGGCGAGCGCCCGGAGCAGGTCGTTGCGCATCTCGGCGGCCGACTGGTACCGGTTGGCCGGGTTCTTGCTCATCGCCTTGAGCAGGATCGCGTCCAGCTCCGGGGGCACGTCGGGGTTGATCGACGACGGCAGGCGGGGGTCCTCGCGCACGTGCTGGTAGGCCACCGACACCGGCGAGTCACCGGTGAACGGCGGTGCCCCGGTGACGAGCTCGTAGAGGAGGCAGCCCAGCGAGTAGACGTCGGACCGGGCGTCCACGCCCTCGCCGCGCGCCTGCTCGGGGGAGAGGTACTGGGCGGTCCCTATCACCGCAGCCGTGGAGGTCATCGTGGCCGCGGAGTCCGACACCGCCCGGGCGATGCCGAAGTCCATGACCTTGACCGTGCCCTGCGGGGTGATCATGACGTTCCCGGGTTTCACGTCCCGGTGCACGATGCCGTTGCGGTGGCTGAAGTCCAGTGCGCCGCTGATGTCCGCGGCGAGGCTCATGGCCCGCTCGATCGGCAGCCGGCCCTCCCGCCGGAGGACGTCGCGCAGGGTCTCGCCCTCCACGTACTCCATGACGATGTACGGGGTGGCGCCGCTGGGCGTGCGGTCCTCGCCGGTGTCGTAGACGGCGACGATCGCCGGGTGGTTGAGGGAGGCCGAGGCCTGGGCCTCGCGGCGGAAACGCACCTGGAACGAGGGGTCGCGGGCCAGGTCGTGGCGCAGCACCTTGACCGCCACCTCGCGGCCGAGGCGCAGGTCGCGGCCGTGGTGCACCTCGGCCATGCCACCGCGGCCCAGGACTCCGCCGATCTCGTAGCGCTCACCGAGCACCTGCGGCGTGGTCATCGACGGTCCTCTCGGGCGGTTCCGTGCGGCCTGCGCGGCCCGGTGGTGCGGAGCGTGCCCGCGGCGATCTGCGCCGCGGACTGCTGGCCGTCGGCGAGCCTAACCGCAGCACGCCCCGCGATCCGGGACCCGAGTGCCGAGCTGGTCACTGTCCGTCACCCTGGGTCGGCGCGGCGCTCGCTCCGGCATCGGTCTCCGGCGCGGGCGGTTCGGTGGTCGTCGGCGGCGGGGGTGCCGTGGTCGTCGGAGCAGGCGTGCCGCCGGCGGGGGGCGTCGTGGTCGTCGACGAGCTCGTCGCGCTCGTCGATGTCTCCTCCGCAGGATCGGTCGTCCCCGTCGGGGCCGTGGTGGTCGGCGGCGCCGTGGTCGTCGGGGTCGCCGTCTCCTCGCCCTCGTCGCCCTCGTCGCCCTCGTCGGCCTCGTCGCCCTCGTTGCCCTCCCCGGCGGCGGGGTCGTACTCGTCGGGGGAGTAGTAGAGCATGACCGGGGTGTCCGGGGTCGCCTCGACGCCGGACGGATCGATGCCTGCGACGTCGCCCTCGTCCAGGGCCTGGCCGAGGGCGGTCAGCAGCCCCGCGCTGGCCTCCTGCTGCGAGACCGACGTGAATCCGGCCTCCCGCAGCTCCTCCTCCACCTCGTCGGCGTCCCGGCCGATGTACCGGGCCGGGTCCAGCAGGATCCCGGCGGGCTCGGCGCTGGTGGTCGGTGCGCCGGTGGTGGGGGCGGCGTCCTCGTTGCCGGGATCGGCTCCCGTACGGGACAGCAGCACGTACGTGGTGCCGGCCACCAGCAGCAGGACCACGACGGCCGCGGCCAGCCAGGCCCAGCGCCGGTTGCCGCCCCGGGCGGGAGGTCCGTCGCCGGCCGTCCAGTCGTCGTCGTCGTCCGGAGCAGCGTGCAGGGGCGGCATCGGACGGCCAGCGGTGGCCGGCGACACCGCGGGCATGCCGGCGGCCGGCGTGGCGAAGACCTGGGTGTGTCCGTCGCCGACGTCCACGATCTGCGTCGGGGCGGTCGCCGGGGCGACCACGGAGGCGGCGAGGGAGTCGCCGGCGGCGACGCGGCGGACCGCCTCGGCGAACGCGCCGCCGTCGGTGAACCGGTCGGCCGGGTCCTTCGCCAGGGCGCGCTCGACGAGCAGGCGGACCGCCGGCGGGATGTCCCCCGGCAGCGGGGGCGGCGGCCGGTTGATGTGCGCCAGCGCGATCGCCACCTGGGAGGCGCCGTCGAACGGCCGGGCGCCGGAGAGGCACTCGAAGCCGACGACGCCGAGCGAGTAGACGTCGGAGGCGGCGGTCACCTCCATGCCCTGGGCCTGCTCGGGGGAGAGGTACTGCGCGGTGCCGACCACCATGCCGGTGCGGGTGAGCGGTGCGGCGTCCCGGGCCTGGGCGATGCCGAAGTCGGTCAGCTTCACCACGCCGTCGGGCCGGACGATCAGGTTGCCGGGCTTGATGTCGCGGTGCACCACGCCGGCCCGGTGGGCGGCGGAGAGGCCGTCCGCGGCCTGGCCGAGCACGTGCAGCGTCCAGTCGACGGGCAGCCGGCCCTCCTCGTGGAGGATCGTCACCAGGGGCTGGCCCTCGACGTACTCCATGACCAGGAACGCCAGGGTCTGCACGCCGCTGTCGTCGGTCGTCTCGCCGTAGTCGTAGACCGAGGCGATGTTGGGGTGGGACAGGGCCGCGGTGTGCCGAGCCTCGTTGCGGAAGCGGGCCAGGAAGCTCGGGTCGTTGGTGTACTCGCTCTTGAGCACCTTGGCGGCCACGATGCGGTCGAGCACCTGGTCGCGGGCCTTCCACACCTCCCCCATGCCGCCGGTGGCGATGGGCGCGGTGATCTCGTAGCGACCGGCCAGCAGGCTCCCGATGCCGAGTGCCATCAGCCCCGCCCCTCGAACCAGGCCGCCATGACGTCGCGGGCGATGGGGGCGGAGACGTCGCCGCCGGTACCGCCGCCGTTGGCCACGAACACGGCGACGGCGATCTGCGGGTCGTCGGCGGGCGCGAAGCCCATGAACCAGTTGTGGTCGGGCACGCCCTCGCGCACCTGCGCGGTGCCGGTCTTGCCGGCGACCTCGATGCCGGAGAGGCGGGCGGCCCGCCCCGAGCCGCGGGCGACGACGCTGACCATCATCTCGGTGAGCTGGTCGGCGACGGTCGCCGAGATGGGCTCGCGGAGCTCCTCCGGGTCGGTCGAGTCGATGACGGTGAGGTCGGGCGCGCGCAGCTCGTCGATCAGGTAGGGCTTCATCTGCACGCCGTCGTTGGCCACGGTGGCTGCCAGCATGGCCGCCTGGAGCACCGTCATGCGCACGTTGCGCTGGCCGATGGACGCCTGGGCCAGGGCGGCGTCGTCGGGGATCTCACCGACGGTGCTCGCCGCGACCTCCAGGGGGATCTGCAGGCCCTGGTCGTCCAGCCCGAACGCCTCCGCCATCTCGCGCACCTGCTCCTCGCCGAGATCGAGGCCGAGCTGGGCGAAGGCGGTGTTGCAGGAGATCGTCAGCGCATCGGTGAGCGACTGCTCGCCACTGGGGCTGCACGCCGAGCCGCCGAAGTTGGGGATCACCCGGGTGCTGTTCGGGAGGGGCAGCTCGCGGGGGGCCGGCACGACGGACTCGGGGGCCAGCCCCTCCTGCAGGGCGGCCGCCGCGACGATCACCTTGAACAGCGACCCGGGCGGGTAGTTGTCCGCGATCGAGCGGTTCACCCGGGGGTCCGGATCCTGCGAGGTGATGGCCTCCATGTTCTCGCGGATGGCCTGGGGATCGTGGCCGGACACCAGGCCCGGGTCGTAGGTGGGCGTGCTCGCCATCCCGAGGATCGCGCCGGTCCGCGGGTCGAGGGCGACGACACCACCGGTGACACCCTCCAGGCCTGCCATGGCAGCCGCCTGGACGGCGGGGTCGAGGGTGAGGACGACGTCGCCGCCGGCCGGGTCGCGCCCGGTGAACAGGTCGGCGATGCGCCGGACGAACAGCCGGTCGTCCTCCCCGGAGAGCACGTCGTTCATGACCTTCTCCAGGTACCGGTTGCCGTACACCAGCGAGTGGTACCCGGTGACCGGCGCGTACATCGGCCCCTGCGGATAGGTGCGCAGGTACTCCAGCCGGCCGTCGGTGGGCACGGACATCGCGACCTCGGTGCCCGCCACGATGATCGAACCGCGTTCCCGGTCGTAGGACTCGGCGATCACCCGGGTGTTGCGGGTGTCGCTCCGGAGATCGTCCGAGCGGACCACCTGGATGACGTTGACGTTGACGATCAGCAGCGTGAACAGCACCAGCACGCTGATCGCCACCCGCCGCAGCGGCGCGTTCACGGGGTCACCACCTCGGTCGGGGCGTCCCCGAGCCGCACCGGGGCGGCGTGCTGCGTCGCCGGGCGGCGCGCGGCGTCGCTGATCCGGACCAGCAGTGCGACGAGCACGAAGTTCGCCACGAGCGACGATCCGCCGTAGGCCAGGAACGGCGTGGTGAGCCCGGTCAGCGGGAGCAGCCCGGTGACCCCGCCCAGCACGACGAACACCTGCCAGGCGATGGCGAACGCCAGCCCGGTGGCCAGCAGCTTGCCGAAGGCGTCGCGGACGACGAGCGAGGTGCGCAGGCCGCGCTCGACCAGGATCAGGTACACCACGATGACGGCGACCAGCCCGAAGAGGCCGAGTTCCTCGCCGACGGCGGCAGCGATGAAGTCGCTCTTGGCCACCGGCACCTGGTCGGGGCGCCCGCCGCCGAGGCCGGCGCCGAACAGCCCCCCCGTGCCGAGGCCGAACAACGACTGCATCAGCTGGTACCCGGCGCCGTCGTAGTGGGCGGACGGGTCCAGCCAGGTGTTCACGCGGGCCTGCACGTGGCTGAAGATCTGGTAGGCGATGAACGCGCCGCCGGCGAACAGGCCCAGGCCGATGAACAGCCAGCTGGCGCGCTCGGTGGCGACGTAGAGCATCACCACGAAGATGCCGAACAGCAGCAGCGAGCTGCCCAGGTCGCGCTCGAAGACGAGCACCAGGATGGAGACGATCCAGGCGAGCAGCACCGGGCCCAGGTCGCGGCCGCGGGGCAGTTCGACACCGGCGACCTTGCGGCTGGCCAGCGCCAGCACGTCGCGCTTGTCCACCAGGTAGGCGGCGAAGAAGACGACGAGGCAGATCTTGGCGAACTCGCCCGGCTGGATGGAGAAGCCGGCCACCCGGATCCAGATCTTGGCGCCGTTGACCTCCGAGATCGACGCCGGCAGCACGGCCGGGATGGCCAGCAGCACCAGCCCGATCAGCGCCAGCGTGTAGGCGAACCGGGAGAGGATCCGGTGGTCGCGGACGACGACGAGGACGGCCACGAAGAGCGCGACGCCCAGGGTCGCCCACACCAGCTGCACGGGTGCGTCCTCGCGGGTGACCGTGCTGCCGACCTGCCCGGCCGCCAGGTCGAGGCGGTGGATCACGGCCAGGCCGAGGCCCACGAGCAGGGCGACGGCCGGGAGCAGCAGCGGATCGGCGTAGGCCGCCCACCGGCGGACGACGAGGTGCGCGACCACCCACAGCGCGGTGATCCACACGCTGAAGCCGGCCATCTCCGGGCGCAGTTCGCCGGTGACCGTGAGGTCGACGATCGCCTGCGCCGCGACGGTGATGAGGACGGCGAAGGCGAGCAGCAACGCCTCGGTGCCCCGCCGGGTGGGCGTCTCGGCCGCGGCGGTACGCGGGTCGGTGACGGGTCCGGGCATCAGTCGGCCTCCCGGCAGTCCACCCCCGGCACGGGCGACGTCGTCGTCCGCGCCGGCGACGGCACGCTCGTCGGCTCCTCCGCGGGTGCCTCGGGGAGGGCGGGCTCCCCGGGCGCCGGTTCCTGGGCGGTCGTCGGTGCGGCGGCCGGCGGCACCGCCGGCTCCTCCGTGGGCGAGGCGGTGCCGCTGTCGGCGGTGCGGCACAGCGGCAGCCGCTGGTCGGTCAGCGCGGAGACGATCCGCTCGGCGTCCTCGGAGTCGTCGGCGGTGATGGTGTCGAGGACGCGGTTGCGCGCGGCCGGGGTCAGGTCGCTGAGCGCGAGGTCGGTGCCCCGGTCCAGGCGGGAGAGGTCCATCCCGAGCAGCGAGGCGTCCAGCCCGCGGAAGACGGCCACCTGCCGGTCGTCACCGGAGCCGTTCACGCCCACGAACCAGTGGTTGAGCGCCCACACGTACGTACCGATCGCCCCGGCCACCAGCACGGTGAGAAGGGCCCCCGCCACCAGGAGGATGCGCATCGGGCGGCGGCGGGCGGAGGGGCCGCCGCCCGTCGGCAGTGTGGGCGGCGGCGGGGGAGCGGAGGCCTGGTCGGCGAGCGCGGCTCGGCCGGCGGCCGAGCGCGGGTCCACCTCGCGCTGGCCGATGTTGTCGCCGGCCGCGCCGTCCACGACCGGGTCGAACCGGCCGTTGCCACCGGTGTCCTCGAGGACGTCGGCGACGATCACGGTGATGTTGTCCGGGCCGCCGCTGCGCAGCGCCAGCTCGATCAGCCGGTCGGCGGTGGCCTCCGGGTCGGGGTCCTTGAGCGCCTCGGCCAGGGTCTCCTCGCTGACGACGCCGGACAGGCCGTCGGAGCACAGCAGGTAGCGGTCGCCCGCGCGCGCCTCGCGCATCGAGAGGTCGGGCTCGACCTCCTGGCCGTTGAGGGCGCGCAGCAGGAGGGACCGCTGCGGGTGCGTGCTCGCCTCCTCCTCGGTGATCCGGCCGTCGTCGATCAGGCTCTGCACGAAGGTGTCGTCGTGGGTGATCTGGGTGAACTCACCGTCGCGCAGCAGGTAGGCCCGGGTGTCACCGACGTGGCACAGGGCGAGCCGGCCGCCGGCGAACAGGATGGCGGTGAGCGTGGTGCCCATGCCCTCGAGCTGCGGCGACTCGCGGATGACCTCGCGCAGGTGCTCGCTGCCCTCGTGCACGGCGGACCGCATCGACTGCAGCATGTCGCCGCTCGGCGTGTCCTCGTCGAGGTGCTCGAGGGCGGCGATCACCACCTTGCTGGCGACGTCGCCGGCGGCGTGGCCGCCCATGCCGTCGGCCACGGCCAGCAGCCGGGGCCCGGCGTAGACCGAGTCCTGGTTGTTGCCGCGGATGAGGCCGCGGTCGGAGCGCGCGGCGTAGCGGAGGACCAACGTCACGAACGCAGCTCCAGTGCGGTCTGGCCGATGCGGATCGGCTGGCCGGGGGCGACCTGCAGCGGGCCCTGCACGCGCTGCTGGTCCAGGTAGGTGCCGTTGGTCGAACCCAGGTCCTCGACGTACCACTGGCCGCCCCGGTTGGTCAGGCGGGCGTGCCGGGAGCTGGCGAAGTCGTCGGTTAGGACCAGGGTCGAGTCGTCGGCCCGGCCGATGAGGATGGGTTGGTCACCGAGGGTGATCTTGGTGCCGGTGAGCGGCCCGGCGGTGACCACCAGGGACTTGGGACCGCGGTGGCCGCGCTTCTTCGGCGTGGCCGAGCGGGGCGGCACGGTGGCGACGCGACCCGGACGCCCGCCGAACAGGTCGGCGCGCACCACGCGGAACGCGGCGAAGATGAACAGCCACAGCAGCAGGAGGAAGCCGAAGCGGAAGATCTGCACGACGAGTTCGGTCACGGCCGCACCCCGGCAGACACCTGCCCGGCATCGCGGCGGGAGGTCTGCTCCCGGATGCCGGATTCTCCTGACCGCACGGAGCCGGTCACGCCCCGTCCTGCCGGTAGACGAGGACGGAGTGACCGATGCGGATGACGTCGCCGTCGCTGAGCGGCTGGCGGCTGACGCGCCGGCCGTTGACCAGCGTGCCGTTGGTCGACCCGAGGTCCTCCACCGTGGCGACGTCGCCGTCGAGGACGACGTCGACGTGCTTGCGGCTGACGCCGGTGTCGGGGATGCGGATGTCCGCCTCGGTGCCCCGGCCGATGACGTTGCGGCCGGTGGAGAGCTCGTGCCGCGTGCCCGGGCCGTCGACGACCAGCACGTGGGTCATCGTCGTGCGGGAGCCCGCGCGGCCGAGCACCGAGGGGTTCTGCTTCCCGGTGTCGGTGGCCATCCGCCCGCGCAGCGGCGGGAGCGGAGGCAGCGGGGGGTGGCCGGCGACCGGGGCGGAGGCCAGCGGCGGCGCGTCGGCCCGGACCGGTGGGCGCGCGGGGTCGGCGACCTGCGAGCTGACCTCGAAGACGCCGGTGGTCAGCTCGTCGTCCCGCTCAAGCGCGACGGTGACCTTGTCGAAGACCTGGTAGCCCTCGTCTTCGATGTGCTCGGTGACCATGTCGGCGAGCTCGCCGGCCAGCTGGTCGGACCACTGGCCCAGGTGCTCGAAGTCGGTCTCCCCGAGGCGGACGACGTAGACGTTGGGCGCCAGCACCCGGCCCTCGCCGAGGATGGAGCGCTGCTCGTCGGCCTCGCGCTGGAGCGCCTTGGCGATCTCGGCGGGGTGGACCTTGCCCTTGAAGAGGCGCGCGAAGGCGAGGCCGACCATCCCCTCGAGCCGGCGCTCGAAGCGCTGCAGCACACCCACAGTCGCTCCCTTGCGCTCGCCGGACGTCCCACTCTGCCACCCGTGATCGTAGCCGGGCCGGGCGCGCATGACCGCCCAGGAAGACGCGACGCCCCGCACGTCGTCCGCGGGGCGAGCGGTCTCGGAACCCCCCGGCGGCGGTGGGCGTGCCAGCTGATACTGTTCTCCCTCGCCAGGGCAAGTGGCGGAATGGCAGACGCGCACGGTTCAGGTCCGTGTGTCCGAAAGGACGTGGGGGTTCAACTCCCCCCTTGCCCACTCCAGACCGGGAATTCCCCGGTCCCTCCAGATGGCCGGGACCCCGTCCCGCGCCGTCGACGGCAGGCCACACCGGCCACCGCACCGCCGCCATCCGCGCGCCCACCCGGGCACCTGGGCGCTCCACCCGAAGGCCGCGCCGCACAGCGCCGGTGGCGGTGCCGCCGCCGAGGTGCCGGCCCCGGTCGTGCACATCTCCGACCGCACGCCGCGGCTGTCACGTGACGGCGCTGTCCGGCACGCGCACGCGCCGCGCATCGACGCGCAGAACCGGGTCAACCTCGGCGAGGCGCTGGGCGCACTGGGCTGGACGCCGCAGACCCTGCTCGTCGCCTCCCGGGAGAACGGGCACGTTGTCATCCGCGCCGCCGCCGACAGCCCGCTGCTGACCCGGGTGCCCGTCGACGTCCACCGCCGGCTGACCCTGCCGCCGGCCGTGCTCGTCGCCCTGGGATACGGAGCGGTGCCGACGCGACGGCGGCGCGATCGGCCCACCGGCCGGCGTCACCGGCTGAATCGTGAGCTGAGCAGGGTCGGGGAAATACCCCGGCGGGGTATAGGGTTGACGGCGGTGCAGGGCCGCCGCGCTGCCACTCACCCGTCTTCCGCGGGATTCGGCTGCCGGTCGGTGGAGCAGCGCGAGGCAGAGGAGACGGTCATGTCAGATCCGACGACCCGCCCGGGCCGCCACACGGGGCAGACGGACGCGGCAGCGCCCGGCCACCACCACCACGACCCCGGCCACGGGCCGACGCACGGACAGGGACTGCCGGTCGCTCCCGGCGACAGCCACCTGGGCGTGGAGGACCCGCTGCGCGCCGTCGCCGGCTCCGCCCCCGACGGCCACGGCGACCGCGCGGTGCACGGCGGGCATGAAGACCACGGCGGCCGGGGGGACCACGGCGGTCACGCGGCGCACGGCGGGCACGCCGGCCACGGCGGTCACGGCGGTCACGGCGGTCACCACGTGGCGATGTTCCGCCGGCTGTTCTGGATCATGCTGGCGCTGGCGGTGCCGACGGTGCTGTTCAGTGGCATGTTCGCCGACATCGTCGGCTACCCGCTGCCCGACGTCCCCGGTCTGACCTGGGTGTCCCCGGTGCTGGGCACGGTCATCTTCGTCTGGGGCGGGCTGCCTTTCCTCACCGGCGCGGTCGGGGAGATCCGGACCCGCAGGCCCGGGATGATGCTGCTCATCGGCATGGCCATCACCGTGGCGTTCATCGCCTCCTGGGGTGCCACGGTCGGCTCGCTCTCCCACGAGCTGGACTTCTGGTGGGAGCTGGCGCTGCTGATCGTGATCATGCTGCTCGGGCACTGGCTGGAGATGCGCTCCCTGGCCCAGACCTCCTCGGCGCTGGACTCGCTGGCCGCGCTGCTGCCCGACGAGGCGGAGAAGGTCGTCGGCGACCAGGTGGTCACCGTGCCGCCGGCCGAGCTGGCCGTCGGTGACGTGGTCGTCATCCGTCCGGGTGGGCGGGTGCCGGCCGACGGCGAGGTGATCGAGGGCACCGCCGACGTGGACGAGTCGATGATCACCGGAGAGTCCAAGCCGGTCCGCCGCGGGGTCGGCGACACCGTGGTGGCCGGCACGGTGGCCACGGACACCGCCATCCGGGTGCGGGTGACCGCGGTCGGGGATGACACCGCGCTGGCCGGCATCCAGCGGCTGGTCGCCGAGGCGCAGTCCTCCACCACGCGCGCGCAGCTGCTGGCCGACCGGGCGGCCGGCTGGTTGTTCTGGTTCGCCGTGGCCGCCGCGGGGATCACCGCCGTCGTGTGGAGCCTCTACGGCGCGCCGGACAGCGCGCTGGTTCGGGTGATCACGGTGCTGGTCATCGCGTGCCCGCACGCCCTGGGCCTGGCGATCCCGCTGGTGGTGTCCATCTCGACCGAGCGGGCCGCGCGCGGCGGCGTGCTGGTCAAGGACCGCGGGGCGATGGAGCGGATGCGCACCGTCGACACCGTGCTCTTCGACAAGACCGGCACCCTCACCAAGGGCGAGCCGGCGGTCAACCACATCGCCGGGGTCGGCCGGACCGAGGACGAGGTCCTGGCGCTGGCCGCCGCCGCGGAGACCGACAGCGAGCACCCGCTGGCGCGTGCGATCGTCGCCGCCGCCCGGCAGCGGAATCTTCCCGTGTCCCCGGCGACGGAGTTCCGCGCGTCGGCCGCGGTCGGGGTCACCGCCACCGTCGAAGGGCACACCGTCGCCGTCGGCGGCCCGCACATGCTCACCGAGCACGGCCTGACCCCGCTGCCCGACACCCGGGCGTGGGCAGAGGAGGGCGCGACGGTGCTGCACGTGCTCGTCGACGGGCACGTCGTCGGGGCGCTGGCCCTGGCCGACGAGATCCGGCCGGCGTCCCGGGAGGCGGTCGCCGCGCTGCACGCGCTCGGCATCGACGTGGTCATGATCACCGGTGACGCCGAGCCGGTCGCCCGCGCGGTGGCTGCGGAGCTCGGCATCGACCAGGTGTTCGCCGGGGTGCGCCCCGAGGACAAGGCCGAGAAGGTCGCCGCCCTGCAGCAACAGGGTCGGGCGGTGGCCATGGTCGGCGACGGGGTGAACGATGCCCCGAGCCTGGCCCGCGCCGATGTGGGCCTGGCGATCGGTGCAGGCACCGACGTCGCGATCGGGTCCGCCGGGATCATCCTGGCCTCCTCCGACCCGCGTGCGGTGGTGTCGGTGATCCGGCTGTCGCGGGCCAGCTACCGCAAGATGCAGGAGAACCTCTGGGCCGGCGCCGGCTACAACCTGATCGCGGTCCCGCTGGCCGCCGGGGTGCTCGCCCCGATCGGCTTCGTCCTGCCGATGGAGGTCGGTGCGCTGCTGATGAGCCTGTCCACCGTCGTCGTGGCGTCCAACGCCCAGCTGCTGCGGCGGCTGGACCTGCGCCCGGAGGCCAGCGTCGCCGAGGTCACCACCGGCCCGGCGGCCCCGGCCCGGCGCTCTGGGGCGGCCGCGGAGCCGACCGCCGCCGGCCGGCACTGACCGACCCGGTCGCCGTAGCCTCGCTCAGGAGGGGGTGGGCATGGCGGCACGAGTTTGGACAGCGCTGCTGCTGCTGGCCGCCGTCTTTGCGATGCACGGCCTGCAGTGCACCGCCGTCGGGACCGGGCACACAGCCGGTCCCGACGGCGCCGCGGTCGCCGCAGCCCCCACCGGGGTGCTCGAGGGCGGCCTGCGCACCGGCGCGGTGAGCCACGGCCTCGATGCGCACAGCACCGTCCACGACACCGCCGCGATGGTCGCCGCCGCCCCGCTGGCCGGCCTGCTCGCCGCCGACCACGGCAGCGCGCCGGCCGGAGCGGTCGGGCACCTGTGGGCGCTGTGCCTGGCGGTGCTCGCCGCCGGGCTGGCGGTGCTGGTCGCCCTGCTGCTGCCCCGCCTGCTGACGCTCCTACCGGCGGCGTGGGCGCGGCTGCGCACGCACGCCTCCGCGGGCCTGGCACCGCTGCGCCCGCCGGACCTGCACGCCCTCTGCCTGCTGCGGATCTAGGCCGACCGCCTGCACCGCCCCGCCCTCAGCGACCGGACTGGCCCGGCGGCGGTGTACGCGCACGTCCACCGGCCCAGTTCCGCAGTTCCAGGAGAGACCCACCATGACCCGCACCACCGCACGCCTGACCGGCCTCACGGCCGCCCTGCTCGCCGGCGCATTCGTCCTCGCCGGCTGCGCCGACGACGACACCGACGCCGTCGGGCATGGCTCGATGATGAACGGCAGCAGCTCCTCGGCCGACTCCTCGGCCGACTCCTCGGCCGACTCCTCGGCCGTGCAGGCCGAGTTCAACGACGCCGACGTCGCCTTCGCCCGAGGCATGATTCCGCACCACCGGCAGGCGATCGCCATGGCCGAGCTGGCCGAAGGGCGGGCAGCCGATCCCCGCGTGCTCGACCTGGCCACCCGCATCCAGGCCGCGCAGGACCCCGAGATCGAGACGATGTCCGGCTGGCTGGAGGACTGGGACGCCGACGGCGGCCACATGGACCACGGCATGGGGGGCGGCATGGGCGGCATGGATCACGGCGAGGGCGGGATGATGTCCGAGGGCGACATGCACGCGCTGATGTCCGCCACCGGCCCGGAGTTCGACCGCCTGTTCCTCGAGCAGATGATCGTGCACCACCAGGGCGCGGTGGAGATGGCGGCCGAGCACTCCGCGAACGGCCGCAACAAGGAGGCCCTCGAGCTGGCCCAGTCCATCCGCGACAGCCAGAACGCCGAGATCGCCGAGATGCAGCAGCTGCTCACCGAGCTCGGCGGCTGACCCGGCCGGGGGGGGGGGGGGGGGGGGGGGGGGGGGGGGGGGGGGGGGGGGGGGGGGGGGGGGGGGGGGGGGGGGGGGGGGGGGGGGGGGGGGGGGGGGGGGGGGGGGGGGGGGGGGGGGGGGGGGGCGGGGGG
>NZ_JBJHAJ010000025.1:0-62044 GCF_054051015.1 Blastococcus sp. SYSU DS0616 | reverse complement strand
CCCCCCCCCCCCCCCCCCCCCCCCCCCCCCCCCCCCCCCCCCGCCCCCCCCCCCCCCCCCCCCCCCCCGCCCGCCCCCCCCCCCCCCCCCCCCCCCCCCCCCCCCCCCCCCGACGATCAGGTCACCTGATCACCGATGAGGTCGAGGGTGGCGGCGGGTCCGGTGCAGCCCCGGCCCGGTCGACCGTCATGATCGGACCCCGTGACACGTGACGGGGGACCCCCACCCGGGGACGCCCGGCGCGGGCCCCGGCGCGGGGGAGTGGCACGGGCGGCGACGCTCCTGATCTCCCTCACCGCCGTCAGCCAGCTCCTCGGGTTCGTCCGGGACGCCGTCATCGCCGCCGTCTTCGGTGCCGGCGCGGCGCTCGACGCCTACCTCGTCGCCCAGGGCGTCATGAACCTGGTGCTCGCGCTGGTCGCCGGCGCGCTGGCGCGGGCAGTGGTGCCCCCCGTCGCCCGTGCGGTGGCCGCGGACGACGGCCCGCGGGCCGATCGCACGGTGCGCACGGTGCTGACCCTCGGCACGCTGGTGCTCGTCGCCGGTTCGGTGCTGATGTTCCTGGCCGCCGAGCAGGTGGTCGCGGTGCTGGCCCCCGGCTTCGACGAGGCGACAGCAGCGCTGACCGTCGAGCTCACCCGCATCGTGCTCATCGCCGCCGTCTTCATCGCCGCCACGGACATCCTCGCGGCCGCCTGCCAGGCCCACGGCCGCTTCTTCGCCTCCGGGCTGCAGGGCGTCCCCTTCAACCTCGTCATGATCGGCGCGGCGCTCTGGGCTGGCGCGCGTTTCGGGATCGAGGCGCTCGCGGTCGGCTTCGTCGTCGGCTCCGCCGTCCGCATGCTCGTCCAGCTCCCTGCCGTCCGCGCCGCCGGCATGCGGCTGCGGCCCCGGCTGGCCCTGCGCGATCCGGACGTCCGCGAGGTGCTCCGGCTGACCCCGCCCCTGCTGGTCGGCAGCGCGGTCCTCAACGTCAACACGCTCGTGGACCGGGCCGTCGGCTCGGCGCAGGGGGAGGGCGTCATCACCGCGCTGAGCCTCGGCTTCCGCGTGATCCACCTCGTCGACGCGCTGCTCGTCGCGACGGTCGTGGCCGCGCTGTACCCGACGTTCAGCGCCGTGGGCGCACCCGACCGCCGGGCCGACCTGCGCGCCCTCGTGGACCGCACGTCACGGCTGCTCGTCGCCCTGCTGGTCCCCGTGGTCGCCGCGCTGGTCGTGCTGGCCCGGCCGGTCGTCCAGTTCCTGTACGGCCGGGGCGACTTCGACCAGGCCGCGGTGACGGCGACGGCCACCGCCGTCGCCTTCTCGGCCGCGGCGGTCCTCGGCATCGCGCTCCGGTCCACCACCGCTCGGGCCAGCCTGGCGGTCGGGGACAGCCGGACCCCCACGGTCGTCGCCGTGGCCGCCATGGTCGTCAACGTCGTCGGCGACCTCACCCTGGGGGTCGCCTTCGGCATCGCGGGCCTGGCGGCGTCGACGAGCCTGTCCCTGCTGCTGGCGGCGGCGCTCGCCGTGGCCCTCCTCGCGCGCCGGCACGCCGCTGTCACCCCGCGGGCACTGGTGGGGACGGTCGCGCGCACCTCCGCGGCGGCAGCCGCCGGGGGGCTCGCCGCCACGGCCGTGCTCGCGGGGTGGGCGGGCGAGCCGGCGGACACGCTGACCGCGGCCGGTCAGATCGTCTCGGGAGGCCTCATCGGGGCCGCCGTCTACGCCGCCGCCCTGGCCGCGCTGCGCGGGCCGGAGCTGGGCGAGCTGCGCGACCTCGCACGCCGCCGTCTGCGGCGCCCGGTCTCCTGAGCCGCCCACCGACCTCCCCCCGTGCGGGCGAGCGGGACGGTGCGCCCACCCGCAGCCCGACCCGACCTCATAGGGTTGCGCGATGCCTTCTGCCGGTCGCGCGCTCGTGCTCACGTCGAGCCGGGACCGCGGGGCACTGGCGGCCGTCCGCGCGCTCGACCGGGCCGGCTGGCACGTCGGCGTCGGGTCGCCCGACGCGGGTGGCATGGTCGCCGCCTCCCGCTCCAGCCGGCGGACCCACCACGTACCCCGCCCGCGTGGGCACATGGACGACTTCGTGGCGGCGGTCCGGCGCGCCGTCGCCGGGGGCGGGTACGACGTCGTCTTCGGCAGCGGCGATGACTGGATGGCGGCCCTGGCGGTCAGCGCGGGATCGGTACCCGCAGTGGTCGTCCACCCGCCGGCCGAGGTCGCCCTGGCCGCGCTCGACAAGGCCGAGCTGGCGCAGCGCGCCACCGACGCGGGGCTGCCCTCCCCCCGCACGGAGCTGGCGACCCCGGCCGCGCTCGCCGGCTGGACCGGACCGGTCGTGGTGAAGTGCCGCGCCCACTGGCAGCCGGGTCTGCGGCAGCGGCTGCGCATCGAGGCGCGCCGCTACCCCGATGTCGAGCAGGCACGGCCCCGGGTCCGGCTCCTGCAGGACGCGGGCTTCGAGGCGGTGCTGCAGGAACCCGTCGACGGGGAGCTGGAGGCGCTGGTCGGGCTGCTGCACGAGGGCCGGCTCCACGGGCGCGTCCAGCAACGCGCGCTGCGGCTGTGGCCGACGCCGAGCGGGGTCACCAGCCGCGCCGTCACCGTGCCGGTCGACGAGGAGCTCGCCGCCGGTGCGACCCGGCTGCTGACCGGGCTGGGCTGGTCGGGGCTCGTGCAGCTGCAGTTCCTGCGCGACGATGACGGTGGCCTGCGGCTGATCGACCTCAACGGCCGGTTCTTCGGGTCGATGGCCCTGTCGACCGCGGCCGGGCCCAACCTCCCGGACGCCTGGGCACGGCAGGCGCTCGGGCTGCCGCTGCCGCCGCTGCCCGACGGGACCGCCGGGGTGCGCTACCTCTGGACGGCGGGCGACTTGCGGCGGGCCGCGGCCGAGCGCCGGGGTGGACTGCTCGCCGACGGCGCCTCGGTCCTGCGCTGGTTCCCGGGCGCCGTCTCCAGCGTCTGGGACGTCCGCGACCCGGGGCCGACCCTGGCCCTCGCCGCCGAGCGCGTGCGGCGGCGCCGGGTCTGATCCCGGCCCGGGCGTCAGCCGCGGCGGCGGGTCTCCGGGAAGAGCAGGTCGACGAAGCGCTCCGCGGTCGGCTGGGGCTCGTGGTTGGCCAGCCCCGGCCGTTCGTTGGCCTCGATGAACACGTAGTCGGGCCCGCCGACGTCGGGCACGAGGAAGTCGATCCCCGTCACCGGGATGTCCAGCGCCGTGGCGGCGCGCACCGCGGCATCGGCGATCTCCGGGTGCAGCCGGTCGGTGACGTCCTCGATCGTGCCCCCGGTGTGCAGGTTCGCCGTCCGCCGCACCTGGATCCGCTCGCCGTTGCGCGGGACGTCGTCCATGTCGTAGCCGGCCGCGGCGATGACCTCGACGGTGGTGTCGTCCAGCGGGATCCGTGACTCGCCACCGGTCGCCCGCTCCCGGCGGCGGCTGGTGGAGCGGACCAGGTCGGCGACGGTGCTCCGGCCGTCGCCGATGATCTCCGCGGGCCGCCGGACCGCGGCCGCGACCACCTCCCGGTCGATGACGACCACCCGCAGGTCCTGGCCGGGCACCAGCTCCTCCACGAGGACGTCGGGGCAGAACTGGGCCGCGTGGTGGACGGCGCGCTGCAGGGCGGCGTCCCCCTTGACCCCGACGGTGATGCCCTTGCCCTGCTCTCCCCGCGCGGGCTTGACGACGACGGCGTCCACCTCGCGCAGCAGGGCGGAGGCGGCCGCCAGGTCCTCCGCGGTGGCGCGGGCGCCCCGGGCCACCCGGACCCCCGCCCGCTCCATGATGCGGCGGGTGACGCGCTTGTCGTCGCAGCGGCTCATCGCGACCGCGGTGGTGAACTCCGAGAGCGACTCGCGGGTGAGCACGGTCCGGCCACCGACCGACAGCCGCATCTCGCCCCACTCGGCGTCGGTGACCTCCACCCGGATGCCCCGGCGCAGCGCCTCCTCGGCGATGATCAGCGCGTAGGGGTTCAGGTTCTCCAGGCCGGGGGGCCGGGCGGCGAACAGCGGCGTGTTGATCGGGTTCTTCCGCTTGACGCAGACCGCCGACACCCGGGTGAACCCGAGCTTGCGGTAGAGCGCGATGGCGCCGCTGTTGTCGTGCATGACGGAGAGGTCGAGGTAGGAACGGCCACGGCCGACGTAGCGCTCGGCGAGCACCCGCACCAGCGCCTCACCCGTCCCGGGCGGGGCGTCCTGGTTGTGCACGGCCAGGCACCACAGGCTGGTGCCGCCCTCGGGGTCGTCGAAGGCCAGGACGTGGTCGACCCCGGTGACCGTGCCGACGATGGCGCCCGTCCGCCGGTCCTCGGCCACCAGGTACGTGAAGCAGCGCGTGCGGTGGTTGCGCCACATGACGTCGGCGTCGCCCACGACCATGCCGTTGAGCGCGTAGATCTCGTTGATCCGGTCCATGTCCGCGCGCGAGGTCGCGGTGCGGACGAACACCCCCCGGATCAGCTCGTGCCGCGCCCGGTAGCGGTGCAGGTCCAGCCGGTAGGTGTAGCTCGGGTCGATGAACAGCTCGTCGGGTGCGAGCCCCACCAGCACGTGCGGGTCCCGGGGGTAGATGCAGATGTCGCGCTCGCCGGTCTCCTCGGCGCGCAGCGCGTCGACGATGCCCTCCAGGTCGGAGAAGGTCTGGCCGTAGACCAGCCGCCCCCACCCCATGTCGAGCACGACGTCGGACTGCATGCCCTGCAGCTGGTGCTCCGACGGCTCCCGCCACGAGTGGTCGGTCAGCGCGGGCGTGCTGGCCACCGCAGTCCGGCGTCGGTGGCCGGCGAGCCGGGGTGCCATGGTCATCTCCCTCAGACCGAGTGCGTCTGCAGCCACAGCTCCAGCAGGCCCAGCTGCCAGAGCTTGTTCCCGCGCAACGGGGTCAGCTCGCCGTTCGGGTCGGCGAGCAGCTCCCGCACGTACTCGGGACGGAACAGCCCGCGGTCCCGGGCCGCATCGCTGGAGAGGGCGTCCCGCACCAGGTCCAGCACCTTGCCCTGCAGGTGGGTGATCGCGGGCACGGGGAAGTAGCCCTTGGGCCGGTCGATGACCTCCGGCGGGATGATGCGCCGTCCGATGGCCTTGAGGATGCCCTTGCCGCCGTCGGCCAGCTTCAGCTCCGGCGGGCAGAGGGCCGCGAGCTCCACGAGGTCGTGGTCGAGGAACGGCACCCGGGCCTCCAGGCCCCAGGCCATGGACATGTTGTCCACCCGCTTCACCGGGTCGTCGACGAGCATGACCTCGCTGTCCAGCCGCAGCGCGGCGTCGACGGCCGTCTCGGCCCCGGGCGCGGACATGTGCTCGCGCACGAAGGCCAGGCTCGGGTCCTGGTCGAGCGCGTACCGGCCGGAGACCACGTGCCGCATCTGCGCATGGTCGCGGTCGAAGAAGGCCTTCGCGTAGGTGCGCACCGCCTCGTCGCGGTCCACGCCGGCCAGCGGCGGGTACCAGTGGTAACCGGCGAAGACCTCGTCGGCACCCTGGCCCGACTGCACCACCCGGATCGACTGGCTGACCCGTTCCGAGAGGAGGTCGAAGGCGACGACGTCGTGGCTGACCATCGGCTCGGCCATGGCACCGATGGCGTGCCCGAGCGAGCCGGCCAGTTCGTCGGAGCCGACGCGGATGCGGTGGTGGTCGGTGGCGAAGCGCTCGGCGATGACGTCGGAGTACTGGAACTCGTCGCCCTCGCGGCCACCGACGGACTCGAAGCCGATGGAGTAGGTGGCCAGCCCGGTCTGGCCCTCCTGGGCCAGCAGGCCGACGATCAGGCTCGAGTCCAGCCCGCCGGAGAGCAGCACGCCGACCGGGATGTCCGCGACCAGGCGGCGCCGGACGGCGACCCGCAGCGCCTCCTCGATCGCGTCCTCCCAGTCGCGAGCGGACCAGTTCGCGTGCTCGGGACGGCGCTCGTAGGTGGCCTCCCAGTAGCGGTGCTCGCGGCTGGTGCCGTCGGGCTCGATGACCCGGACGGTGGCCGGCGGCAGCTTGCGCACGCCGTTGAGGATCGTCCGGGGCGCGGGGACCACGGCGTGCCAGGTCAGGTAGTGGTGCAGGGCGACCGGGTCGACGGAGGTGTCGACCTCACCGGCGCGCAGCAGGGCCGGGAGGGTCGAGGCGAACCGCAGCCGCTTGCCCGGCGTCTCGGAGAGGTACAGGGGCTTGATGCCCAGCCGGTCGCGCGCCATGACCACCCGGCCGGTGTCCCGCTCGGCGATGACGAAGGCGAACATGCCGTGCAGGTGCGAGACGACGTCGGTGCCCCAGTGGTGGTAGCCCTTGAGGATCACCTCGGTGTCGCTGTGCGAGAAGAACCGGTAGCCGTGGCCCTCGAGCTCGGCCCGCAGCTCCTGGTAGTCGTAGATGCAGCCGTTGAAGACCGCGGTCAGGCCCAGCTCGTTGTCGACCATCGGCTGGGACCCGC
Organism: Blastococcus sp. SYSU DS0616; assembly: GCF_054051015.1. Classification (NCBI taxonomy): domain Bacteria; kingdom Bacillati; phylum Actinomycetota; class Actinomycetes; order Geodermatophilales; family Geodermatophilaceae; genus Blastococcus; species Blastococcus sp. SYSU DS0616. The sequence goes on along the minus strand of NZ_JBJHAJ010000025.1, from coordinate 55,620 downwards.
AGGTGGTGAGGTCGATGACCGAGAGCCGGCGGTGCCCGAAGGTGATCCGCCCGTTGCTCCAGAAGCCCTGGCCGTCCGGACCGCGGGGGACCAGGGACTCGACCATGCGGGTGACCGCTGTCGTGTCGGCCATCGAACCGTCGAACGTGATCTCGCCACTGAGGCCGCACATGCAAGATGATCTAACCCCTCTCGGCGGAAATCCGCTCGTCGAGACTCCCCCGGGCGGGGCGGTCGTGGCGCACCTCACGCGCGGTTCCACGTGGAACGACGAAGCAGGAGCCGCCGTCCCGACCGCCGCATCCTGGCTCACCTGACGGGGTCCTGGCTCACCGTCCACCGTGAGCCAGGACCCCGGACGATCAGGTCACCTGATCAACAGCGGGGCGGCGATCCCGGCGACGGTGGGCTCAACTCCACGGGACCGCGACCCGCCGCCCACCGAGGTCGTGGACGTCCACCTCGACGTCGAACACCTTCCGCAGCAGCTCCGGGGTCATCAGCTCGGCGGTGGGCCCGGCGGCGACGAGGTGGCCGTCGCGCATCGCGACGATGCGATCGGAGTAGGCCGAGGCGACGTTCACGTCGTGCACCACGAGGACGACGGTGCGGCCCAGCTCGTCGGCCATGCCCCGGAGCATCCGCATCATCTGGACGGCGTGCCGCATGTCCAGGTTGTTCAGCGGCTCGTCGAGCAGCACGTAGTCGGTGCCCTGGCACATCACCATCGCGACGTACGCGCGCTGGCGCTGCCCACCGGAGAGCTGGTCCAGGTGCCGATCGGCCAACGGGCCGAGCTCGAACCAGTCCAGCGCCTCGTCGATGCGTGCGCGGTCCTCGGCGGTCAGCCGCCCACCCGAGTGCGGGAAGCGGCCGAAGGCGACGAGCTCGCGGACGGTCAGCCGCACGGTCATCGAGTTCTCCTGGCGCAGCACCGCCAGCCGGCGGGCCAGCACCGGGCCCGGCGTCCGGGCGACGTCCATGCCGTCGACGAGCACCCGGCCGCTGTCGGGGGGCAGCAGCCGCGCCGCGACCGACAGCAGCGTCGACTTGCCCGCGCCGTTGGCGCCGATCAGCGAGGTGATGCCGCCGGCGGGGACGGTCAGCGAGACGTCGTCGACCACACGGGTGCCGCCGTAGGACTTGCAGACGCTCTCGATCTCGATCACTGGCCGTGCTCCCTCACTGACGGGGCTCCCGGACGAGGAGGGCGATGAAGACGATCCCGCCCACGAAGTTGATGACGATGCTCAGCGCCGAGTTGAAACCGAACACCCGCTCGAGCACCAGCTGGCCGCCCACCAGGGCGAGCACCGCGAGCAGCGCCGCCCCGGGCAGCACCCAGGCGTGCCGGTGGGTGCCCAGCAGCTGGCGGGCGAGGTTCGCCACGAGCAGCCCCAGGAACGTCACCGGGCCGACGAGCGCCGTGGCGACGCCCACGAGCACCGCCACCGCCAGCAGCGCCCGGTTGACCACCCGCCGGTGCTCGACGCCCAGGCCGATCGCGGTGTCACGGCCGAGCGCGACGACGTCCAGCCGGGGGAGCAGCCGCCACACCGCGACCGTGACCAGCCCGACGACCACGGCCGACAGCGTCAGCAGCCGCACGTCGACGGAGTTGAAGCTGGCGAACATCAGGTCCTGCAGCGTGAGGAACTCGTTGGGGTCGATGAGCCGGGAGACCAGCAGCGTGAGGCTGAGGAAGAGGCCGCCGAGCACCACGCCGAGCAGCACCAGGACGTACACGTCGCGCGCGGTGCGCCCGAACAGGAGGCGGTAGAGGCCCGCGCCGAAGGCGACCAGCACGACGACCTCGACCAGGAACCGCAGCCGCGGGTCGGTCGAGGTGACCGTCGAGGCGCCGAGCAGGAAGACGCCGAGGGTCTGGATCAGCACGAAGAGCCGGTCGAACCCCATGATCTCGGGGGTGAGGATCCGGTTGTTCGCGACCGTCTGGAACAGCACGGTCGACACCGCGATCGCCACCCCGACCACGACCATCGCCGCGACCCGCCGGCCGCGCATCTGCAGCGCGAAGCTCCAGGACCCGCTCACCCCGACGGTCAGGAAGGCGGCGACGGCGACGACGGCGAGCACCGCCAGCACGACCAGCGTGCGACGCCGGCGGGTCGCCTGCTGCGCCGCGGTCGGTGACCCGGTGCGGTCCAGGACGCTCACGAGACCCCCCGGCTGCGCGCCCGCAGCAGCAGCGCGATGAACAGCACCCCGCCGATGACCCCGCCGACCATGCCGACGGGGACCTCGTAGGGGTAGCGGATGATCCGGCCGAGGACGTCGCAGACCAGCACGAAGGCCGCTCCCGTCAGGGCCGTCACCGGCAGCACGCGGCGCAGGTTGTCCCCCATCGCCAGCGTGACGATGTTGGGGACGACGAGGCCCAGGAACGGGATGTTGCCCACGGTCACCACCACGATGGCGGTCACCACCGAGGCGATGGCCAGCCCGGTCGTGACCACCTTCGTGTACGAGACGCCCAGGTTGATCGCGAAGCTCTCGCCCATGCCGGCCGCGGAGAACCGGTCGGCGAAGAGGTAGGCCACCACGGTCGCGGCCAGCACCAGGTACAGCAGCTCGTAGCGGCCCGACAGCACGCCGGAGAAGTCGCCGTTCATCCAGGCGTCGATGGACTGCAGCAGGTCGAACCGGTACGCGAGGAAGGCCGCGGCGGCGCTGACCACGCCACCGAGCAGGATGCCGACGAGCGGCACCACGAGGATGTCGGTGAGCACCATGCGGCGCAGCAGCCAGACGAAGAAGAAGGTGCCGGCCAGCGAGAACACCGTCGCGATCGTCATCTTGCCGAGCAGCGAGGCGCCGCCGAACCACAGCGTGGCGACGACCAGCCCCAGCCCCACCCACTCGGTGGTGCCGGCGGTCTGCGGCGAGACGAACCGGTTGCGGGTCAGCGACATCATCACCAGGCCCGCCACCGCCGTCGCCGAGCCGGCCAGCAGGATCGCCAGCAGCCGGGGCACCCGGCTGGTGAGGAACACCCGCGCCTGCGCCTCGTCGGGGTCGAGGAGGTCCAGCGGCGTGAGGTCGCTGACCCCGATGAACAGCGAGCCGAACGAGGCGGCGGCCAGCAGCAGGAGCGCCACCGCGATGTGCCACCGTTGCACGCCGCGCGGAGAGAGCGTGCCGGTCATGCTCGTCGCGTCACTCGACGCTGGCCGCGATCTCCTCGACCATCGCCTCCACCGACGGCAGCCCGTTCGGCGTGAGGTACCAGTCGGTCGAGTCGAGGTAGTAGACGGCGTCGTCCTGCCACGCCGTCGTGCTGCGGACCAGGTCGTTGTCCAGCACCTGCTCGGCCGCCTCGCCGGCCTCGCCGATGGCGGCGTCCCGGTCGATGACGTAGAGGATGTCCGGGTTGGTCTCGGCGATGAACTCGAAGGAGATCGCGTCACCGTGGGTGGCGTCGCTGACGTTCTCGTCGGCCGGGGCCACGCCCAGGACGTCGTGGATCAGCCCCCCGAACCGCGAGCCGGGGCCGTAGGCGCTGACCTCGCCGGCGGTGGTGAGGACGATCAGGCCCGTGCCCGCGCCCTCGGCCGCCTCGGCGACCTCGGCCGTCCGCGCGTCGAGCGCCTCGAGGCGCTCGGCCACCGCGTCCTCCTCGCCGAAGACCTCGGCGAGGGCGGTGGTGCGCTCGGTGAAGGACTCCAGGAAGTTCGTGTTGTCCACGCTGAGATCGATGGTCGGAGCGATCTGCTCGAGCTCGGGGTACACCGCGGCCGACCGGCCACCGACGATGATCAGGTCGGGCCCGAGGGCGTTGACGGCCTCGTAGTCGGGCTCGAACAGCGAGCCGACCTTCGCGTACTCGTCGCCCCCGTACTGGCTCAGGGACTCGGGGTAGGCGGCCTCCGGCACGCCGTCGACCTCGACGCCGAGGCTGTCCAGCGTGGCCAGGCTGCCCAGGTCGAACACCACGACCGTCTCGGGGTCGACCGGCACGGTGGTCTCGCCCTGCGCGTGGGTGACCGTGACCTCGGCGGAGCCCCCGGTCGACGCGGTCTCGGCCTCGGTGTCGTCGCCGCCGCAGGCCGACAGCGCCAGGACGGCGGAGAGGGGCAGGGCGAGGGCGGCGAGCGGCCGGGCGCTGGTACGCATGGGTCTCCGATCACGACAAAGGTCAGGCACGCCTTAGTTAGGCGGGCCTAAGGTGTCATACCGGTCCCGGATGGTCACCAGCGGGGGGGGGCACACGGGCCCCCGATCCCGGGGGACGGACGGCCCGGCGGGAGGATGAACCCCGTGCCGGCACCCGATCTCTCCCGCGGAGGGCTGCGGTGACGCCCGTCCTCGTCGTCGCCGCCACCGTCGTCGCCGTGGTCGTGGTCGTGCTGGGACTCGCTTCCAGCGCCGCCGGCCGGCGGATCGGCGTCCTGCACCTGGCCGGGGCGGGCCTGCTGGAGGCGCTGCTCGTGGTGCAGGCCGTGCTCGCGTTCGCGCGGATGGAGGACGGCACGCCCGCCGACACCCCGACGTTCCTGGGCTACCTGTTCGGCGTGCTGCTCATCCCCGTCGCCGGCGTGCTGTGGGCACAGGCGGAGCGCACCCGCTGGGCGGGCACCGTCCTGGCGGTCGCGGCGGCCGCCGTCGCCGTCATGCTCTGGCGCCTGCTGCAGCTGTGGGAGGCGACCGGTGCGTGAGCGCGGGCTCGGCCGCCCCGCGGAGCCGACCGCGACGGGGACCACCGCCGGACCGGCGCGCGTGCTGGTGCTGGTCTACGGGATCTTCGCCCTCGCGGCCGGGGCCCGCGCGGGGGTGCAGCTGGCCACCCGGTTCGACGAGGCTCCCCTGGCATACCTGCTGTCGGCGTTCGCGGCGGCGGTCTACGTGGTGGCCACCGTGGGCCTCGCCCGCGGGGGGCGCGGCCGACGAACCGCGCTGGCCGCCATCGTCGTCGAGCTGATCGGCGTCCTGGTCGTGGGCACCCTGTCGGTGGCCGACCCAGCGGCCTTCCCCGACGAGACGGTGTGGTCCGGCTACGGCCGGGGCTACGGCTACGTGCCGCTCGTGCTGCCCGTCCTCGGGCTGGCGCTGCTGGCGCGGCGCCGACGGCCGGCCCGGTGACCGGCGGGCCGGCTCGGAGGTCACCGCCGAGCCGGCCCGGGGAACCGCGGTCAGTCCCCGCCGCTGCGCAGCAGGCCGTAGGCGCCACGGTGGAAGAGCAGCGGACGGCGGTCGGGCGCCGCACCCAGGTCGAGCACCCGGGCGACGGCGATCGTGTGGTCGCCGCCGTCGTACTCGGCCCACAGCTCCCCGTCGATCCAGGCCACGACGTCGTCGAGCACCGGCGAGCCCTGCGGGCTGGGCGTCCACGGGACCCCGGCGAACTTGTCGGCGCTGGACCGGGCGAAGTTCTGCGAGACGGCGTCCTGCCCCTCGGCCAGCACGTTCACGCAGAACCGGCCGATCTCCCGCAGCCGGGCCCAGGTGCGCGAGGTGCGGGCCGGGGCGAGGGCAACGAGCGGCGGGTCCAGTGACAGCGAGCTGAACGACTGGCAGGTGAAGCCGATCGGCCCGTCGGGGGTGTCCGCGGTGACCACGGTGACCCCGGAGGCGAAGTGCCCGAGCACGTCCCGCATCACCCGGGGATCGACGATCCGCGGCGGCTCGGAGACCGCGTCGGCCGGCATCAGCGGGCTCCGCCGGAGCGCGGGACCGACCGGCCGCCGGCGCGGTACAGCGAGCTCGGCAGCTCGTGGCCCACGGCCTGCTCGGTGACCCGGGCAGCGTCCAGCAGCGCGTCGAGGTCCAGGCCGGTGCGCACCCCGGACTCCTCCAGCATGTAGACCAGCTCCTCGGTCGCGATGTTGCCGCTGGCGCCCGGGGCGAACGGGCAGCCGCCCAGCCCGCCGACCGACGCGTCCAGCTGGGTGACCCCGGCCTGCACGGCGGCCAGCGCGTTGGCCTGGCCGGTACCCCGGGTGTCGTGGAAGTGCACGCCGACGGGGACGCCCGGGCAGGCCCGGCGGACCGCGTCGAGGAGGGTGACCACCCGCAGCGGCGTCGTCGTCCCGATGGTGTCACCGAGGCAGAGCTGGTCGGCGCCGGCGGTGACGGCGGCGCGGGCGACGTCGACGGTGCGGGCCACCGGGGTGCGGCCGTCGAACGGGCAGTCCCAGGCGGTGGCGATGATGACCTCGAGCGAGCCACCGGCGCCATGGGCCAGCGCGGCGATCTCGCCCACCGCGGCGACGGCCTCGGCGGTGCCGCGGCCGGCGTTGGCGCGGCTGTGGCCGTCGGAGGCCGAGACGACGTACTCGAGGTCGGCGACGCCGGCGTCCACCGCCCGGACGGCACCGCGCGGGTTGGCGACCAGGGCCGACCAGTGCACCTCCGGCCACCGCGCCAGCTCGGCGGCGACCTGATCGGCGTCGGCGAGCGCGGGCACGGCCTTCGGGGACACGAACGACGTCGCCTCGATCCGGCGGACGCCGGTGGCGACCAGCGCCTCCAGCATCGCCAGCTTGCCGGCCAGCGGCACGGGTGCCTCCAGCTGCAGCCCGTCGCGCATGCCCACCTCGCGGACGTCGACCGAGCTGGGCAGGACCAGGTCGAACTCGTTCATCTGCGTCTCCTCGGCACCGGCAACGTTGCTCCCCCCGCATCCTCCCCCTCCGCCCTGTCGTTCCCCCGATCAGGCGTCTCGGAACGGCGACAGGCGGCCCGGCCAGCGAACCGTCGTCCTCGTCGCGCAAGATGGAGGTGGCACTGGAGGTGTGCAGTGGGCGAGGTGGCGGACGCGCTGCCCCCGGCGGATCGGCGGAGTGTCTTCGCCAACGCGCCGATGGGGATCGCCTTGACGACCCCTGGCGGCCTCCTCGTCGACGTCAACCCCGCGCTCGCGGAGATGGTCGGCCGCTCCGCCGAGGAGCTGCACGGGCGCTCGGTGATGGACCTGGTCCACCCCGACGCCGTCGCGGCTGCCCAGGAGGCGCACGGCGTCCTCACCGCCGAGCCCGGCCGACCGATGCGGCACGAGACCCGGCTCACCCGGGTCGACGGCTCGCACATCCCGGTGCAGATCACCGCGTCCTGGGTGCCCGAGACGCCCGACGGGCAGGCGGCGCACCTGGTGCTGATCGTGGAAGACATCACCGAGCGCAAGGCGCTCGAGGCGCAGCTGGTGCACCGCTCGCTGCACGACCCCCTCACCGGCCTGCCCAACCGGCTGCTCTTCCAGGACCGGCTGCGGCACGCGCTCGACCGGGGCCGTCGCGAGAAGACCCCCACCTGCGTGCTGATCATCGACCTCGACGGCTTCAAGGCGATCAACGACGAGCTCGGCCACCCGATGGGTGACCTGGTCCTCGTCTCCTTCGCCGACCGGCTCCGCTCGGTCCTGCGGGCCAGCGACACCGCGGCCCGCCTGGGCGGGGACGAGTTCAGCATCGTCTGCGAGAACACCGAGCGCCGCGACGCCGAGGCCCTGGCCGACCGGCTGCGCACCACGGTCACCGAGCCGCTCGACCTCGACGGCACCCGGGTGCCCGTGGGGATCAGCATCGGCATCGGCACGGCCAGGGGCGGCGAGGAGCCGGAAGAGGTCTACGAGCGGGTCGTGCGGGCCGCCGACGACGACATGTACGCCGACAAGGCCCGCCGCCGCCGGGCCGGCCGCCGCCGCTGACCCGCGTCCGCGGAGCAGGGCCGCGGCGGGCTGCGGTCAGCCCAGGGCGCGGCCCACCGCGATGGCGCGGGTGTCCGGCGCGGCCACCCGGGCAGCGTCGGCCTCCTGGTCGCCCAGTTCGGTCTGCGAGCGGCGCTCGGCCTCCACCCGTGCGGTGTAGCTGGCCACCTCGTTGGCGATCCGCTGCTCGTCCCAGCCCAGCACGTCGGCGACCGCGCGGGCGACCGGCTCGGCGCACACCACGCCGCGGTGGGCGGTCTCGATGGAGATGCGCGTCCGGCGGGCCAGCAGGTCGTCCAGGTGCAGCGCCGCCTCGTGCGCGGCCGCCCACACCATCTCGACCATGAGGTACTCCTCGGCCCCGGGCACCGGGTCCAGCAGCTCGGGTCGCCCCTCGGCCAGCGCGAGGACGTCGGGGGTCAGGGACCCGAACCGCTTCAGCAGGTGCTCGGCGCGGAACCGGGGGATGTCCCACCGCCGGGAGAGGCCGTCGAGGGAGTTCAGCATCGCCGCGTACCCCTCGGCGCCCACCAGGGGGATGTTCTCCGTGACGCTCGGGGGCACGGTGCGGCTCACGTCCACGGCCACGGCGTCCACCGCGTCCGCGGCCATCGGGCGGTACGTCGTGTACTTGCCGCCGGCCACGGCGATCACGCCGGGCATCGGGCGGGCGACGGCGTGCTCGCGGGAGAGCTGGCTGGTCGACTCGCTCTCGCCGGACAGCAACGGGCGCAGGCCGGCGTAGACGCCGGTGATGTCGTCGTTGGTGATCGGCACCGCCAGCACCTCGTTGACCCGCTCGAGGATGTAGTCGATGTCGGCCTTGCTGGCCGCCGGGTGCGCCTTGTCCAGCGCCCAGTCGGTGTCGGTCGTCCCGATGATCCAGTGGCTGCCCCAGGGGATGACGAAGAGCACCGACTTCTCCGTGCGCAGGATCAGCCCGGTCTCCCCGTTGATCCGGTCGCGGGGGACGACCACGTGCACGCCCTTGCTGGCCCGCACGTGGAACCGCCCGCGCCCGCCGACCAGCGTCTGGATGTCGTCGGTCCACACACCGGTGGCGTTGACCACCACCTCGCTCCTGACGTCGACCTCCCGGCCGGTCTCCACGTCCCGCACCCGGGCCCCCACGACCCGGCCGCCGGCGTGGGCGAAGGAGACCACCTCGGCGGAAGTCAGCACGGTGGCCCCGTACGCCGCCGCGGTGCGGGCCACGGTGAGCGTGTGCCGGGCGTCGTCGGCCTGGGCGTCGAAGTAGCGGATGGCGCCGACGAGGTAGTCCGGCTTGAGCGCCGGGAACAGCCGCCGGGCGCCGGTGCGGGTGAGGTGCTTCTGCGCCGGCATCGGGTCGGCGAGCGCGCCGAGCCGGGCCAGCCCGTCGTAGAGGGTCAGCCCCGCCGCGACGTAGGGCCGCTCCCAGTGGTGGGTCAGCGGGTACAGGAAGGGCACCGGCCGGACCAGGTGCGGGGCGAGCCGGTTGACCGACAGGTCACGCTCGTGCAGCGCCTCCCGGACCAGGCCGAAGTCGAGCTGTTCCAGGTAGCGCAGACCCCCGTGGAACAGCTTCGAGGAGCGGGAGGAGGTGCCGCTGGCGAAGTCGCGGGCCTCGACCAGGGCCGTGCGCAGACCGCGGGTGGCGGCGTCCAGCGCCACCCCGGCCCCGGTCACCCCGCCGCCGACGACGAGGACCTCGAAGCCCTCCTCCGCGAGCTCGGCCCAGGCCTGGGCGCGCTGCTCCGGCCCGAGCGGGCGTACTGCCGTCATCTGCACTCCCCGGGGGATGCCCGCCCACCGGACGGGAACGCGCTGGGAGGTGCCCGGGCACCGGTGCACCTCCGTGTCACTGCTCTCCGCCGCGGGCAGGCGTCCTCCGCCACCCCCGGCTACCGGCCACGGTAGGTCGACCCCGGACGCCCGTCGACGTGCGGCGTCCTACATCGTCGCACCGGAAGAGGGAACGACAGCGTCCCGGATGCCCTACCGTCGGGCGCCATGCCGGGCACCGTGCAGTCCATCGAGCGGGCCGCGGCGATCCTGCAGGTGATCGCCGGGGCGCGGAACGCACTCGGGGTCACCGAGATCGCCGAGACCGTCGGGCTGGCCAAGACCACCACCCACGGCCTGCTGCGCACGTTGCTGCACGTGGGGTTCGTGGCGCAGGACCGGGCGACCGGCCGGTACAGCATCGGCCCGGGCCTGCTGCGGCTGGGGAGTTCCCTGGACGTCAACGAGCTCCGCGCGCGCGCATCGAACTGGGCCGACGCACTCGCCGCCCGCAGCGGGCACACGGTGCGGCTGGCCACGCTCGCCGGCGAGGACGAGGTGGTCGTCGTCCACCACGTCTTCCGGCCCGACGACTCGGCCCAGGTGCTCGAGGTGGGGGTCGCGCTGCCCGCGCGGACGACGGGACTGGGCAAGGTCCTCCTGGCGCACGCGCTCGAGCCCCGGCCGGCGCGGACCGCCACCGGGAACCGCGCCGCCGGGCTGGCCGAGGTGCGGACCCGCGGCTGGGCGGCCGACCGGGGGGAGCACGAGCCCGGCCGCGGGTGCATCGCCGCCCCCGTCCGGGGGCCCGGCGGGCCGGTCGTGGCCGCGCTGGGCGTGAACGGCCCCGTGACCTCGTTGTTCGACGGCCGTGGCGCGCCCCGGAGCCTGCTCCTCGGCATGGTCACCGATGCGGCCACCGCCGTCTCCCGGGAGCTGGGGTACGGCGGTGCCTGACCGGTACGTCCTCGCCGTGGACCAGGGGACGACGTCGACCCGCTCCCTGGTCTTCGACCGCGGTGGGCGCATGGTCGCCGTCCGGCAGCGGGAGCACCGGCAGTACTTCCCCCGCCCGGGATGGGTCGAGCACGACCCGATGGAGATCTGGGCGAACACCCGGTGGACCGCCGACCAGGTGCTGGCCGACGTCGGTGGTGCGGGCACCGTGGTCGCCCTCGGCATCGCCAACCAGCGGGAGACCACCGTCGTCTGGGACCGGGCCACCGGCCGGCCCGTGCTGCGGGCCCTGGTCTGGCAGGACACCCGGACGGCGGACCTGGTCGCCGAGCTCGGCGCGCGCCCGGAGGCACCGCTGGTGCCCGAGCGCAGCGGCATGGCGATCGCCGGCTACTTCTCCGGGCCGCGGCTGCGCTGGATCCTCGAGCACGTGCCCCGCGCCCGGGAACGGGCGGAGCGCGGGGAGCTGCTGTTCGGGACGATGGAGACCTGGCTCATCTGGAACCTCACCGGCGGGCCGGACGGTGGCCTGCACGTCACCGACGTGACCAATGCCAGCCGCACCCTGCTGATGGACGTCCGCGCCTGCCGCTGGGACCCGGACCTGCTGGACTTCTTCGGCATCCCCGCCCCGATGCTCCCGGAGATCCGGCCCTCGGTCGGCGTGCTCGGCCCGGCGACCGCGCTCGCGCAGCCGTTGCCCATCGCCGGGGCGCTCGGCGACCAGCAGGCGGCGCTGTTCGGGCAGGCGTGCTTCGCGCCGGGGGAGGCCAAGTGCACCTACGGCACCGGGAGCTTCCTGCTGCAGAACACCGGCACGGAACTGGTGCGCACGCGCTCGGGCTCGATCAGCACGGTGGCGTACCAGCTGGCCGGGGAGCCGCCCCGGTACGCGCTGGAGGGATCGGTGGCCGTCGCCGGCGCGCTGGTGCAGTGGCTGCGCGACGGGCTCGGGCTGATCGGCACCGCGCCGGAGGTCGAGACGCTGGCCCGCACGGTGGAGGACAACGGCGGCTGCTACGTCGTCCCCGCGTTCTCCGGCCTGCTGGCCCCGCACTGGCGGGGCGAGGCCCGCGGGCTGGTGGCCGGGCTGACCTCCTACGTCACCAAGGGGCACCTGGCCCGGGCGGTGCTGGAGGCCACCGGCTGGCAGACCCGGGACGTGATCCAGGCGATGGCGGCCGACTCGGGGCTGTCGCTGCCGGCGCTGCGGGTGGACGGCGGGATGACCACCAACAACCTGCTGATGCAGTTCATCGCCGACGTGCTGGACACCCCGGTGGTGCGCCCGATGGTCGGGGAGACCGTGTCGCTCGGTGCCGCGTACGCCGCGGGTCTGGCGGTCGGGGTCTGGTCCGACGTCGCCGCGCTGCGCCGCAACTGGCACCGCGCGGCGCAGTGGACGCCGTCGCCCGGGCGGGCGCAGGCGCTGACCGCGGAGTACCCGCGCTGGGAGCGCGCGGTGCAGCTCAGCATCGCGTGGGGCGCGCCGTGATCGTCACCGTCCGATGATGTCGAACCGCGACTGTTGTCCAGGTCACAGGAGCCCTCCTACGGTCCGCAGAACGGGCTCGGCGGTGGTGACCACCGCCGCGTCCCCGACATCCACGGTCCGCTGTACGGCGGGCCCGCCTCGAGGAGCGCCTACACGTGGACACCCTCGGTCTCTGGACCGTCTTCGGGAGTGAAGTACTCGGCACCGGCATCCTGTTGCTGCTCGGCGTCGGGGTGGTCGCCAACGTCGCCCTGCCCAAGACGTTCGGCAACGGCGGCGGCTGGATCGTCATCATCTTCGGCTGGGGGCTCGCCGTCTTCGCCGGCGTCTTCGCCGGAGCGAGCTCCGGTGCCCACATCAACCCGGCCGTCACCGTCGGCCTGCTGGTCAGCGGGACCGACACGTACGCCATCGGCGTCCCCGTCACCGTCGCCACCACGTTCACCTACTTCGCCGGGCAGCTGGTCGGGGCCTTCCTCGGCGCGGTCGTGGCCTACCTGGCGTACTACGGGCACTACAACGACCCCGAGGCCGCCGGCACCCAGCTGGGCACCTTCGCGACCGGGCCGGCCACCGGCACGGTCAAGGACAACGTGATCAGCGAGATGGTGGGCACGTTCGTGCTGGTCTACATCATCCTGCGGTTCGGGGACACGCCCACCCAGCTCGGCCCGCTGGCCGTCGCCCTGCTGGTCGTCGGCATCGGCGCCTCCCTCGGCGGCCCCACCGGCTACGCCATCAACCCCGCCCGCGACCTCGGGCCCCGCATCGCCCACGCCGTCCTGCCGATCCGGGGCAAGGGGGACAGCAACTGGGGGTACGCCTGGGTCCCGATCGTCGGCCCGCTCCTCGGTGCCGTCCTCGCCGGCGGCCTGTCGCACGTCCCGCTCTGACCACTTCCGATCGAGAGGAACTCCCCATGCCGCAGTACGTCGTAGCCATCGACCAGGGCACCACCAGCACCCGCTGCATGATCTTCGACCACGACGGCGCGGTGGTGTCGGTCGGGCAGAAGGAGCACCAGCAGATCTTCCCGCGGGCCGGGTGGGTCGAGCACGACGCGCTGGAGATCTGGCGGAACACCCGCGAGGTGGTCGGGCAGGCGATAGCGCGCAGCGACGCGGGCGCCTCCGACATCGTCGCCATCGGGATCACCAACCAGCGCGAGACCGCCGTCGTCTGGGACCGGGCGACCGGGCAGCCGGTCTACAACGCCATCGTCTGGCAGGACACCCGCACGACGAAGATCATCGACGAGCTCGGCGCGCTCGGCGGCGGCGCCGACCGGTACAAGGACAAGGTCGGGCTGCCGCTGGCCACCTACTTCGCCGGCCCGAAGGTGCGCTGGATCCTCGACAACGTCGACGGCGCCCGGGAGCGGGCCGAGCGCGGCGAGCTGCTGATGGGCACCATCGACTCCTGGCTGATCTGGAACATGACCGGCGGGGCCGACGGCGGCCAGCACCTCACGGACGTCTCCAACGCCTCGCGCACGATGCTCATGGACTACCGGACGCTCGCCTGGGACGAGTCCATCGCCGAGGAGATGGGCATCCCGACGTCCATGCTCCCGGAGATCCGCTCCAACTCCGAGGAGTACGGCAGGGGCCGCAAGGCCGGCTTCCTGGGCGGCGTGCCGATCGCCGGCTCGCTCGGCGACCAGCAGGCGGCGACCTTCGGCCAGGTCTGCTTCGAGCGCGGGATGGCCAAGAACACCTACGGCACCGGCAACTTCATGCTGCTCAACACCGGGGAGGAGGCCGTCCCCTCGGAGAACGGCCTGCTCACCACGCTGTGCTACCAGCTCGGCGACGCCAAGCCGGTGTACGCCCTGGAGGGGTCGATCGCCGTGACCGGCTCGCTGGTGCAGTGGATCAGGGACAACCTGGGCATGATCAAGAGCGCCCCGGAGATCGAGGACCTGGCCCGCTCGGTCGACGACAACGGCGGGGCGTACTTCGTCCCGGCGTTCTCCGGGCTGTTCGCGCCGCACTGGCGCGCCGACGCCCGCGGCGCCGTCGTCGGGCTCACCCGGTACGTCAACAAGGGGCACCTGGCCCGGGCCGTGCTGGAGGCGACCGCCTACCAGACCCGCGAGGTGCTGGACGCGATGAACGCCGACTCCGGCGTCGACCTGACCGAGCTGCGGGTCGACGGCGGCATGGTCGGCAACGAGCTGCTCATGCAGTTCCAGGCCGACCTGCTCGACGTCCCGGTGATCCGGCCGAAGATCGCCGAGACCACCGCGCTGGGCGCCGCCTACGCCGCCGGCCTGGCCGTCGGCTTCTGGTCCGACCTCGACGAGCTGACCGCCAAGTGGGCCGAGGACAAGCGCTGGGAGCCGCAGATGCCTGCCGAGGAGCGGGAGCGCAACTACCGCAACTGGCAGAAGGCGGTGACCAAGTCGCTGGACTGGGTCGACGAGGACGTCAGCTGAAGAAGGACCCCGTCCTCCTCACCCCTCGCAGGCTCGGGGCGAGCCTCCGGACGGGGCCGAGGGGGACGGGCCTCTCAGTAGGTTGTGCGCCTGACTAGTCGGTCGTACTGTGTAGCACGTGACGGAGGACCGCTGGCCCGGGGAGTGGATGCGCGGCGTGCTCTCGCTGTGCGTGCTCCGCGTGGTGGCCGACGGCCCGACGTACGGCTACGCGATCGCCGCCCGGCTGGCCGAGGCCGGCCTCGGTTCGGTGAAGGGCGGCACGCTGTACCCGATCCTGACCCGGCTGGAGACCGAGGGGCTGGTCTCCTCGTCCTGGGAGGCCGGCGACGGCGGGCCGGGCCGAAAATTCTTCACCCTGACCACCGCCGGCGAGCAGGCGCTGCGCGAGCGCGCCGACCAGTGGCGCACGTTCACCGAGCGGGCCGCCGGCCTGCTCTCGTCCCCGTCCGTCCCCGCCTGAGGAGCCCACCATGGGGAAGGTCCTGAACAGCAGCGAGCAGGCCTGGCACGACGCCCTCCTGCTGCGCCTGCGGATGCGCGACGTCCCCGGTGCCCGGATCGGCGAGGTGCTCGCGGAGGTGCAGAGCCACGTCGCCGAGACCGGGGAGCACCCGCGGGAGGCGTTCGGCCCGGCCGCGGAGTACGCCGACCGGGTCGCCGACGTGCTCGGGGCCGCCCCCAGCCGCGGCTGGCGGGACACGCTGCGGGGGCTGACCTGGCGGGACCTGGGAACGGTGGCGTCCATCGGGCTGGCCTGCTTCCTCCTCGCCGACTCCCTGTGGGCCCTCGGTGCCGGGGAGACCTCCGTGCTCGACCTGCCCGCGTGGGCCGTGTGCGTGGTCGCCGCGCTCGTGCTCGCCGCCTGCGTCGCCCGGATCGTCCGCACCGTCCGGCACGACGCCTCCGGGGACAAGGTCGTCGACCCGCGGACCGGTGCCGAGATGGTGCCGCTCCCGCGGTGGGCGGGCGTCGTCCTGTTCGGCCTCCCGTTCCTGATGCTCGCCGCCATGGCCGTGGGCGGGTTGCTCGCCCGCTGACCGCGGCGGAGGCGTCAGCTGCCGAGCGCGGTGGCGACGACGGCGCGCGCCTCCTCCTGCACCTGCGCGAGGTGCTCCGGCCCGCGGAAGGACTCGGCGTAGATCTTGTAGACGTCCTCGGTCCCCGAGGGGCGGGCGGCGAACCAGGCGTTCTCCGTGGTCACCTTCAGCCCGCCGATCGGGGCGTCGTTGCCGGGGGCGCGGGTGAGCTTCGCGGTGATCGGCTCCCCGGCCAGCTCGGTGGCGGCGACGTCCTCGGGGGAGAGCTTGCCCAGCGCCGCCTTCTCCGCGCGGGTCGCCGGCGCGTCGATCCGGGCGTAGGCGGACTCGCCGAAGTGGTCGGTGAGCTGCTTGTGCAGCTTCGAGGGGGACCGGCCCGTCACGGCCTGGATCTCGGCGGCCAGCAGCGCGAGCAGGAGGCCGTCCTTGTCCGTCGTCCAGACACCGCCGTCCCGGCGCAGGAACGAGGCGCCGGCGGACTCCTCGCCACCGAAGCCGACCGACCCGTCCAGCAGCCCCGGCACGAACCACTTGAAGCCGACCGGGACCTCGACCAGCTTTCGGTCCAGGTCGGCGACGACCCGGTCGATCAGCGAGCTGGACACCAGCGTCTTGCCGACGGCGACGTCCTTGGCCCACCCGGGCCGGTGGCTGAGCAGGTAGGCGATCGCGACGGCGAGGAAGTGGTTGGGGTTCATCAGCCCGGCGTCGGGGGTGACGATGCCGTGCCGGTCGGCGTCGGCGTCGTTGCCGGTGGCGATCTGGAACTCGTTCCGGCGGTCGACCAGCGAGGCCATCGCCGCGGGGGAGGAGCAGTCCATCCGGATCTTGCCGTCCCAGTCCAGCGTCATGAACCGCCACGTCGGGTCGACCAGCGGGTTGACCACGGTGAGGTCGAGCCGGTGGCGCTCGGCGATGGCCGCCCAGTAGTCGACGCTGGCACCGCCGAGGGGGTCGGCGCCGATGCGCACGCCCGCGTCGCGGATCGCGTCGAGGTCGATGACCTGCGGTAGGTCGTCGACGTAGGTGCCCAGGAAGTCGTAGGCCTGCGCCGTCCCGCGCGCCTGCTCCACCGGTACCCGGCGGACGCCGGAGAGCCCGGCCCGCAGGAGGTCGTTGGCCCGCCCGGCGATCCACCCCGTGGCGTCGGTGTCGGCGGGCCCACCGGAGGGCGGGTTGTACTTGAAGCCGCCGTCGCGCGGCGGGTTGTGCGACGGGGTGACGACGATGCCGTCCGCGAGCCCGGTGCGCTTCCCCTGGTTGGCCCGCAGGATCGCGTGGCTGATCGCCGGGGTGGGGGTGTAGCGCTCGCCGGCGTCGACCAGGACGGTGACGTCGTTGGCCACCAGGACCTCCAGCGCCGTCGCCCAGGCCGGCTCGGAGAGCGCGTGGGTGTCCCGGCCGAGGAAGAGCGGCCCGTCGTACCCCTGCTCGGCGCGGTACTCGCAGATGGCCTGCGTCGTGGCGAGGATGTGCGCCTCGTTGAACGCCGCGTCGAACGCCGAGCCGCGGTGGCCCGAGGTGCCGAACGCGACCTGCTGCGTCGGCTCGGCCGGGTCCGGCTCGACGGTGTAGTACGCGCTGACCAGCGAGGCGACGTCGATCAGGTCGGCGGGCTGGGCGGGCTGTCCGGCGCGGGCGTCGCTCATGTGGTTGATCTTGGCCTGCGCGACGGGTCCGCGCGAGATGTGCGCGCCGGCCCGGGCCGGTGCTCCGACCCGGGCCGGTGCGCGGTTCCTGCCCCGGTCAGCTCGACCGGCGCGGCTCGCCGCGGTAGGTGCCGAACTGCCAGACGTTGCCCTCGGGGTCGCGGATGGTGACGTCCCGGGAGCCGTAGTCAGTGGTGTAGGGGGCCCGCACGATCTCCGCCCCGGCGGCGACAGCCCGCGCGTGCACGGCGTCCGGATCGGCGGTGACCACGTAGCAGCCGGTCGCCTCCACCGGCCACTGGCCGCCGTCGTCCCGGACGGAGCCGAGCATGACCCCGCCGCCCTCGGGCCAGTCGAGCTGGGCGTGGTCGACCCGGTCGCCCTCGCCGTACACCACGGTCTCCTCGAAGCCGAGGACGTCCACGAGGAAGCGGATGAGCCCGCGGGCGTCCCGGGCCCGGAAGGCCGGCCACACCACGGGGGCCGGCGCCGTCTGCTGCTGGTCGGTCTGCTGCGTCGTCGTCATGGCGACGACAGTGCCGTGGCGAGCGCGGCGGTGTCTTGAACGTATCCGAACTCCGCCGCCACCCAGCGGGTGGGCGGCAGCCCGGAGAAGGCCCGCCACTCCCGGGTCAGGTGCGCCTGGTCGCTGAAGCCGGCGGCGACGGCGAGCCCGGCGAGATCGGGCGGCAGGCCGCGGGAGACTCGCCCCGCGAGCGCACGGCGGGCCCGGTCGAAGCGCACGACCCGGGCTGCCTCCTTGGGTCCCAGCCCCGTCTCGGCGCGGAACCGCTGCTCGAGGTGCCGGGTGGACCAGCCGACCCGGGCGGCCAGCTGGGACACCCGCAGCCGCCCCCCGGCCGCCGTCGTCAGCCGCCAGGCCTCCGCGACCTCCGCCGGGACGCCGTCGACGTCCCGGAGTCGGCGCAGCAGCGCCGCGTCCAGCACGGCGAACCGTGCGGGCCACCCCGCGGCGGTCCGCAGCCCGTCCACCAGCTCGGTGCCGGCCGGGCCCAGCAGGTCGGTCAGCGACACGTCCAGCGACGCCAGCTCGCCGGCGGGCAGGCCCAGCAGGGCGCGCGCCCCCAGCGGCGTGAGCGAGAGCTGGATGCCGGCCTGCCGACCGGGGTGCACGATCCGCGCCGGACGGGTGTGCAGGCCGCCGACGAGCGCGTCGAACCGGCCGGGGGACTGGGCGGGGTCGGGGTGGGCGGCCATCTCCAGCGGGTCGTCCAGGGTGAGGACGACGGTCAGCCAGGGGGAGGGCAGGCCCAGGTGCTCGCCGGGCGGGAACCCCTCGTGCCGGTAGCCCAGGGCCGCCGCGACGTACCGGCGCAGCGCCGGGTGCGGGCGGTGCACCACCGACTCCTGCCGCACCCGACCAGCATCGCAGCGACGAGGGCGCGGCTCCAGGGCGTTGCGGACACCGGCAGGCCGAACCCGCGCAGGGCGGCGGTCCGGGGCGCCGAGGCGGCCTCAGTAGCCGGCGGTGGAGGCGATCCCGAAGAGGACGAACAGGGCGAAGAACCCGACCCCGATCCAGCCGAGCACGATGCCGGCCGTCGCCATGCCGCCACCGGCCTCGCCGCGCTCCTGGATCTGCCGCTTGGCCGTGTAGCCGAAGACCAGTGCCAGGATGCTGCCGATCCAGTACAGCCAGAGGATCCCCAGCACCATCGAGGCGATGGCCATGCCGTTGGTGCGCTGGGGCAGCGCGTAGGGATAGCCGTACGGCGGACTGTAGGGCGGGTAGCCGGGGCCGTGCGGTGGCGGCGGGCCCTGGTAAACGCCGGCCTGGGGGTAGCCGCCGTAGGGGGCCTGCGCCTGTCCCCAGGTGGCGGGGCCGGGGGCGCCGTACGGGTCGCCGGCGCCCGGCTGGTGCGGACCTGGGTACGTCATCGACTCACTCCTGGTGGCTGCGCGCCGGCCGGGGGCTCCGGTCCCGAGGCGTCGGCGTCATCCTGACGCGCCGCGGCGGTGGTGCCGACGCGGCGCGCGGTCCAGGCCACCCCGATGAGGCAGGGACGGGCGAGGCGTGCCACCGCCATGTCGTCGCCGGGCGAGCGCCGCGCCCGTGCACATCAAGGACGCGATACGGCCGCTGAACTGGCCTTTTCTGTCGTACCCGCGGCCTAGCCTGGGTGCAACGACGAGGTCGCGGACCGGGAGGAGGGCACGGTGTCCGAGCTGCTGTCCGCCCTCGACGAGCTGGCCGCCACCGATCTCGCCGAGTTCTCCGACGACGGTCTGCTCGACCTCGTCGGCAGCCTGGTGGCCGCGACGAACCGCATGGCGGCCGCGCTGACCACGGCGGTCCGTGCGGCCGACCGCCGGGAGGCCTACCGCCGTGACGGCGCCGTCTCCATGAAGGCCTGGCTGCGGGGCAGCTGCCGCATGGCGCCCGAGCAGGCCACCGCGACGGTCTCCACCGGCCGGCGGCTCGAGCAGCTCCCGGAAACAGCGGCGGCCTTCGCCGCCGGGGCGATCAGTGCCGCGCACGCTCGGGTCATCACGAAGGCCATGACGCCCGGCCGGATCGCCAAGGCCGCCGAGATCGGTATCGACCTCGGCGAGACCGACGGCATCCTGGCCGACCTGGCCCGGGCCACAGCCCCGCACGAGACCGCGCGGGGCGTGAAGGAGTGGGTCGCCGGAGTGGACCCCGACGGGACCTTGGACGACGCCGCCGACGTGCGCCGCCGGTTCACCATGGCGTCCGGGCTCGACGGCCGGGTGCACCTGCGCGGTGACCTCGATGCCGTCGGCGGCGAGTACCTGCACACCGCGCTCGCCGCTCTCATGAACGGCGACCGCCCTGCCGGTGACCTCCGGTCCCACGCCGAGCGGCAGGCCGACGCGCTGGTCGCGCTGGCTCGCGGGGCTCTCGACGGCGGCTCGCTCCCCGACGTCCGCGGGGAGCGGCCACACGTGCGCGTGACGATCGACTGGTTCGCCCTGTGCGCCGCGCGCGGCGCTCCCGGTGTCGCTGGTGGTTCCTTGGGCTGGTCCGGTCCCATCAACCCCGAGACGGCACGCCGGCTGGCCTGCGACGCCAGTATCGCCCGCGTCATCACCGGCCCGGACGGGCTGCCCCTGGACGTCGGCCGAGCGCAGCGGACTTCATCCGCGGCGATCCGCCGGGCCATCGAGGTTCGCGACGCGCACTGCGTCTTCGCCGGCTGCGATGCACCGCCGGAGTGGTGCGACGTCCACCACGTCGTGCACTGGGCACACGGCGGGCCGACGAGCTGCGACAACGGCGCCCTGCTCTGCGAGCGGCACCACACGTCCTGCCACGAGGGCGGGTTCACGATTCGACGAGATCCCGGCACCGGCCGCTGGCGCACCTACCGGCCCGACGGCACGGAGATCCTGAGCCGCGCCGGCCCGTGACCGCTGCGGCGACGCCGCTCGGCTCACACCCCGCGCGGGGCGTACATGATCACCGCGACGCCGACGAGGCAGATCAGTGCGCCGGCGACGTCGTACCGGTCCGGCCGGAAGCCGTCGACGACCATGCCCCAGGCCAGCGAGCCGGCCACGAAGACCCCGCCGTAGGCGGCGAGGATCCGGCCGAAGTTCGCGTCCGGCTGGAGCGTGGCGGCGAACCCGTACAGCCCGAGCGCGATGACGCCGGCGCCGATCCAGGCCCAGCCGCGGTGTTCCCGGACCCCCTGCCACACCAACCAGGCACCGCCGATCTCGGCGACGGCCGCGAGGGCGAAGAGGACCAGGGACCGGGCGACGGTCACTCGACGGCCGCCAGGAACCGGCGGAGGGTCTCGAGGAACACCTCGGGCTGCTCCGAGTGCACCCAGTGGCCGGCGTTCTTGATCCGCACGAGCCGGGTGGACGGGAAGAGCGCGTCCATGTGCGGCCGGTCCTCGGGGAGCACGTAGTGGGAGTTCGCCCCCGCGATCCACAGCACCGGCCCGTCGAACACGGCACCGGGCGGGGGATCGGGGAAGCCGCGCAGCTCGCCGAGGTCTCGCTCGAGCAACTCCAGGTTCAGCCGCCACTGCCAGCCGTCCCCCGACTCCTCCCGGCCGAGGCTCTGCAGCAGGAAGCTGCGCACCATCCGGCTGGGCACGGCGGTGCGGAGGGCGGCGTCGGCGTCGGAACGGGACTCCAGCGCACCCAGGTCGATCGCCCGCATCGCGGCGATGAAGGCCGCGAACGGCGAGGCCTCCTCGTCGGGGTCCTCGGTCCGCCCGCCCTGCAGCGGGTACTCGACCGGGGCGATGTCGACGACCACGAGTGCGCGCAGCAGCTCCGGCCGGCGCAGCGCCAGCTGCATCGCGACCTTGCCGCCCATGGAGTGACCGACGAGGGTGGCCGGCTCGCCGAAGGACTCCAGCTCGGCGGCGACCATCTCGGCCATGTCCACGTAGTCGACACGCTCGGTCCACGGCGAGTGACCGTGGTTGGGCAGGTCGAGCAGGGTCACCCGGTGGTCGTCGGCCAGCCCCCTGGCGATCGTCGTCCAGTTCTTCCCCTGGCCGAAGAGCCCGTGCACGAAGACGACGCGCGGTCCGGCCTCGCCCAGCGTCCGGGCGGCGAGGGCCTCCTCGGGGTTCAACGTCACCCGGCGATTCCACCAGACGCCCGGCGCCGCGCCCCGCTCAGTCCAGCACCACCTCCGTCTCGCCGGTGTCGCCGTCCAGCGCGAGGCACCCGCCGTCGACGTGGCGGGGTCGCCATCCGGGGACGACACGTCCACGACGATCCGACGGCGGCGCGCTCGGCTCCTGCGGGGCGGCGTCGCTTCCCGCCTCTACCGTGCCGGGAGGTCCACGAGGGGGAGCAGATGCCAGGACGACGCCGGAGCGCGACCAGCACTCGACGGTCGACGGGGACCACGAGGAAGGCCGCGTCACGGAAGCCGGCAGCGCGGAAGCCCACGCCGAAGAAGGCCGCGCCCGAGCTGCCCAGCGCGGGCCCGGGGGAGAGGGTGTGGGTGCTGGCCGTGCCGTTCCGCGCGCCCGCGCCGGGAGCGGTCTGGCACCCGGGCCTGCAGGCCCACGTGTGGGTGGGCCGGTCCCTGCCGCCCGAGCTCGCGCCCTACGACCCGCCGCCCTACAGCCTCGAGCGCTTCCTCGAGGACGAGCTCAACGAGGCGCCCCGCCCCCTTCCCGAGGCCCGGCCGCTCACGCCACGGGACCAGCAGTGCGACGGCGCCGACGTGGTGGCGGCCCATGCGGCCGCCGGGGGCAGGGTCTTCCTCCTCGGTGACGATCCCGGCGTCGGCAAGACCGGAACCGCGATCCTGGCGGTCAAGGCGATCGCCGAGCAGCGCGACGTCCGCACCGCGCTGGTCATCGCCGACCGGCCGGCCGCCATCACCATCCCGCACTGGGCGCGCTCGATCGCCGGCTTCGGCGACGGTGGCCTGCGCTGGTGCGTGACCACCTGGGACCGGCTGAGCAAGGTGGCGAAGCTGCGCTTCGACGTCGTCGTCGCCGACGAGGCGCACATGGTGCGGCACACGACGACGCAGCGGTGGAAGCACTGGAAGGCCGTCTCCGGCGCCGCGCGGGTCAAGGACACCCCGTACGTCCTGGCCGCGACCGCGACGCCGGCGCACACCCCCCTGGAGCTGCCCTACCTGGCGCCGGAGTTCGCCGACCGGCACGAGGAGTCGATCAAGGACTGGGCCGACCTACCGAAGGCGCTCGAGCGGCACACGTTCCACGTGGAACGTGGCCGCTACGGCTGGCAGTGGACCGAGGACGCCGACGAGCGCCGGGCCGACCTCGCCCGGTTGCAGTCCTGGCTCGCCGACGCCGATCCACCGGCGACGCTGCATCGCCCGGCCCCGTGGGGACCGGTGTCGGTGACGGGGACGCCGGTGCTGCTCAGCCCGGCCGAGCGGGCGCAGTACGAGGCCGAGTGGTCGGAGTTCCGCGCGGAGATGCAACTGGCCCGGCGCGGCCGGCAGTCCGCCCGCGGTCGCGCGGCCCTGCTGCGGTTCCGGCAGAAGGCCGGGCTGATCCGCGTGCAGGCAACGGTCGACTGGATCAAGGCGCAGGTGGAGGCGGAGCGGCAGGTCGCGGTCTCGGTCGAGTTCGTGGAGACGGCGGCTGATCCGATCCGCGAGGCGCTGCTGGACGCCGGCATCCCGGTGGCCGGCATCTACGGGCGCGACCGCTTCGACGTCGAGGCCGAGCGGCTGCGGTTCCAGCGCGGCGACGCGGCGGTGTGCGTCTTCACGGTGACCGCGTCGATCAGCCTGCACGCCGGTGAGCTGCTGCCCGACGGGTCGACGGCGTCGGAGGCGCCCCGCGTGGGGTTGTTCCACCAGCCGCGGTTCTCCGGCATCCAGGCCCGGCAGGTCACCGGGCGCACCCACCGCGACGGGAAGGCCTCTCCGTGGCGGGTGGCGTTCGCGGCCGACACGGTCGAGGAGCAAGTGGCCCGGGTGATGGTCGAGCGGCTGGCGGTCAGCGGCTCCACGGCCGGGGCGGACACCTCGGCGCTGCGGGAGATCGCCGAGCTGCTCGACGCCGACTGGCTGCCCAGCACCGCCCTCACCGAGGCCTGAGCTCCACCGGGCTCAGGCTCCCGGCGTGGCCTGCAGGTCATCGCGAGGCGTCACCAGGTCGGCCCGGACGGGATGGTCGCCGACGCCCGTCTCGGTCCAGGAGACCTCCACGACCTGCCCCGCGCGAAGGGAGCCACGGGCGCTGGGATGCAGCGCTCCCACCTCGACCCAGCAGTGGCCGGGGAGGTCCGGCGACTCGACGAGGCCGCCCCCCTCGTCGCCGTCCCACCGGACGACCGTGCCCACGCTCGTTCCGCTCTGCACCATCCGCCCAGCGTGGCGGGCGACCGACGAGCGGGCAAGGGACCACCACCGACCCGATCCGGCAGACCGCGACACACCGCGCGGGCGGGCTCCGTGGCGGCTGCGCTCATCGCGACGCGGCCGGCTCGAGCTCCAGGTGCGGACCCGCGCCGACGACCGCCACGCGGTCGCCGTCGACGGCCAGCGCGGTGCCGTCCGCCAGCCCGAACACGCGGTGCCCCAGGTCGCGCGCCGCTTCCCGGAGGGCCTCCTCCGACGCGTTCGGGAAGTACGGCGAGCCCAGGTGCGGCACGACCAGGACGTCGACCAGGCCGAGGCCCACGGTGTCCTCCGGTCGCGGCTGCTCCGACTGGCTCAGCGCGAGGTGCGGCCCGAGCACCATGCTGCCGGCGCTGATCCCGATCAGCAGCCGCTCACCGAGCAGATCGGGCAGCCGGTCGGCCAGGCCCGAGCGGCGCAGCCACCGCAGCAGGTGCGTGGTGTCCCCACCGGTGAGCACCAGGACGTCGGCCGCCTCCAGTCGCGACTCCCACACCTCGGCCTCCAGCGCCGAGACGTCGACGATGTCGACCTCGGCGAACCCGGCGCGCTGCAAGTTCACGAAGTCGGCGATCAGCCAGCCCTTGTCGCCCGCGATGACGTTGGCCGCCGTGGGGACGACGGCGGCCCGCAGCCCGCTCAGCGGGCGTCCGGCCAGCTCCTCCGTCGCCGCGACCAGCGTCGGGTCGCAGAGGCCGGCGGAGGTGAGCAGCAGCCTCATGCCGGGCAGAGCCAGTCGTCCGACGACGGCGCCACGGCTCCCTCCAGCGGCGGGAAGTGCGTGCGGAAGGTGAACGCCTCGGGGGTCGGGCCGTGCGCTCGCAGGTGCCGGATGCGCGCCTCCGCGTCGTCGGTGGTCGGCAGGGTGCCCGCCGGGATCCACCACAGCGCGGGCGTCGCCTCGGCGGCGCGGGAGAACCACTCCCGGCGCCGCCGCATGATCTGCACGTGCCGCCCGCCGAAGACGTAGGCGGCCAGCGACTCGACGTCCCGCCAGACGGTGAGGTTCACGATCACGCCGTGGCTGCCGGCGGCGTCCCAGCCGAACGCCTGCACCGAGGTGGCGTTGCCGTCCTCGGTCTGCAGCCGCCAGACGAATCCGGGCGCCCGGTCGGCCTCGGCGTTGACCTCGTCCAGGGCGGCCATGAAATCGGCCAGCACGGGGCTGTCGAGCGGGGCGAGCAGGCGGGAGACGTTGACCTGGGCGAGGTGGTGGTCCACGGGCCGACCGTAGGGCACCCGCCCGTCCGTCGACGAGGTCGGTGGTGACGGCCCCCGGCCCGCTGCGCTAGGTTCGAGCCCGTACGTGGCACGGGGTGTCCCGCCCGGGACTGAGAACACACCCGTCGAACCTGCTCCAGTTCGCACTGGCGAAGGGATGTCACCGGCATGTCCGATGCTGTGGAAGTCGTCGACCTGCGCGCCGCCCGCGCGGCGCTGCGCGAGAACGCACCGCTCGTCCACTGCCTGACCAACACGGTGGTGCAGACGCTCACCGCCAATGCCCTGCTGGCCGTCGGCGCGGCGCCGGCGATGGTCGACGCCCCGGAGGAGGCCGAGGACTTCGCCGCCGTCGCCTCCGCCGTCCTGGTCAACGTGGGCACCGTGCACCAGCGCACCGCCGCGGCGATGCGGCTGGCCGCCCGCTCGGCCGGCGCGGCGGGCACCCCCTGGGTGCTCGACCCGGTGGCCGTGGGTCCGCTGGCCTACCGCACGGCGCTCGCCGGCGAGCTGGTCGAGCTCTCGCCGGTCGTGGTGCGCGGCAACGCCTCGGAGGTCATGGCGCTGGCCGGCGCCGGCGCCGGCGGCCGCGGGGTCGACAGCACCGCCGGCGCCGATGACGCGGCGACCGCCGCCGCACAGCTCGCGGCACGCACCGGGGGTGTGGTGGCCGTCAGCGGCGCGGTGGACCTGATCACCGACGGCGCGCGGACCATCCGGGTGGGCGGCGGCTCACCGCTGCTGACCCGCACCACGGGTGCCGGGTGCGCGCTCGGCGCCCTGGTGGCGGCCTACGTCGCCGCGACCGGCGACGCCCTGACCGGTGCGGTGGCAGGGCACGCGCACGTCGCGCTCGCCGCGGAGCGGGCCGCCGAGACCGCCACGGGGCCCGGCACGTTCGCGCCCGCCTGGCTCGACGCCCTGGACGCCGTCGGCCCCGACGACCTCGCGGGCGCGGACGTGCGGAGCGACTGATGCGACCGGCGTTCGACCCGACGCTCTACCTGGTCACCGACACGGAGCTGTGCCGGCCACGGTCGGTGGCCGACGTGGTCCGCGCGGCGGTGGCCGGTGGGGTCACCGCCGTCCAGGTGCGCGACAAACACGCCTCCCGCCGGGACCTGCTGGCGCTGACCCGCTCGGTGCAGGCCGCGCTCGCCGACCGGCCGGACGTGGCCGTGCTGGTGAACGACGCCCTCGACGTCGCCCTGCTGGCCGGCGCCTCCGGCGTGCACATCGGGCAGGAGGACCTGCCGGCGGCCGAGGTGCGGGCGGCGCTCGGACCCGACCGGTTGCTCGGCCTCTCCGTGGAGAGCACCGCCGACCTGACCGCCGCCCTGCGGCTGCCGCCGGGCACCGTCGACCACGTGGGCCTGAGCCCGGTGTGGGCGACGCCGACGAAGCCGGAGGCAGGCCCCGGGCTGGGCCTCGACGCGGTGCGGGAGCTGACGGGCGCGGCGCACGCGGGCGGGTTGCCGGCCGTGGCGATCGGCGGCATCGACGCCGCCCGGGCCGCCGCCGTGGCCGCCACCGGGGTGGACGGCGTCTGCGTGGTCTCCGCGGTCTGCGCCGCCCCCGACCCACGCGCTGCGGCCGCGGCGCTCCGTGCCGAGCTCGCCCCGGTGGGTGCGCGATGACGCCCACGGCGCTCACCGTGGCTGGCAGCGACCCCAGCGGCGGAGCGGGCATCCAGGCCGACCTGAAGACCTTCAGCGCGCTCGGCGCGTACGGCACGGCGGTGCTCACCGCGCTCACGGCGCAGAACACCCGGGGAGTCACCGGGGTCCACCCGGTGCCAGCCGACTTCGTGGCCCAGCAGCTGCACACCCTGCTCGACGACGTCGACGTGCACGCCACCAAGCTCGGCATGCTGGGCAGCGCCGACGTGGTGCGGGCGGTGGCGGGCGTGCTGGCCGAGCGGCGCCCCGGCCCGGTCGTCTGCGACCCGGTGATGGTGGCGACCAGCGGGCACCGGCTCATCGACGACGACGCGGTGGCCGCCGTCCGCACCGAGCTGCTGCCGCTCGCGGACCTGATCACCCCGAACGTGCCCGAAGCCGCCGCGCTGCTCGACGGCGAGCCGGCCACCGACGTGGACGGGCTGCACGAGCAGGCGCGGGCACTGCTCGACCTCGGGCCCGGCGCGGTGCTGCTGAAGGGCGGCCACCTCGGCGGCCCCGACAGCGTCGACGTGCTGGCCACGTCCGCCGGGACGACGGAGACCCGCCGCCCCCGGGTGACCACGACGGCGACGCACGGGACCGGCTGCACCCTCTCGTCGGCGTTGACCGCGCTGGCGGCCCGCGCCGGTGCGCCCCCGGACTGGGCAGCCCTGGTGGAGCCCGCCCGCGACTACCTGCAGCGGGCTCTGGCCGGGGGCGGCGCGCTGGGGATCGGGTCCGGCCACGGCCCGGTGCACCACTTCGCCGGGATCTGGCCCGCGTGAGGGGGTTCGGCGACCGGGCCTGGGCGGCGACCGCCGACCTCCGCCGGGCGATCGACGAGCTGCCCTTCCTCGCCGAGCTGGCCGCCGGCACCCTGGCACCCGAGGCGTTCCGCCACTACCTGGAGCAGGACACCCTGTACCTGGGCGGCTACGCCCGCGCGCTGGCGCTGCTGGCGGCCCGCGCCCCGGACCCGGAGGCGGCCGCGTTCTGGGCCGGCTCGGCGCAGAACTGCGCGGTCGTGGAGACGCAGCTGCACGCCGACCTGCTCGGCTCGGAGCTGCTGGGGGAGGCCGGCGCCCCGCCGGAGCCGTCGCCGACCTGCCTGGCGTACACCTCCTACCTCGTGGCGACGGCGGCGACCGCGCCGTACCCGGTCGCCGCCGCGGCCGTCCTGCCCTGCTACTGGGTGTACGCCGACGTCGGCGCCCGGCTGGCCCCCGCCGCGCGGGCCGCCGCCGACCACCCGTACCGCCGGTGGGTGGCCACCTACGACGTCGCCCCGTTCCAGGAGGCCGCGGCCGCCGCCCGACGGCTGACCGACGCCGCGGCGCGCACCGCGCCCGACCAGGAGGCCGCCATGCTCACCGCGTTCGCCATCGCCACCCGGTACGAGCTGGAGTTCTGGCGCGCGGCCCACGCCGGCGAGGCGTGGGCCGTCGCGATCTGACCGGCGTCAGCCCCGGGAGGCGCCGTCCCCGTCCGACGAGATCGGCACGGTGGTCACGCCCTGCGCCGCCGAGCCGCTGAGCCGGCGCAGCAGCGCTGCCACGTCGATGCCGGTGAGGTCACCGGACAGCTGCAGCCCCTGGGCGACGTTCGCCGCGACCGACTTCCCCAGCGAGCCCGCCCCGTCGGAGGAGATGACGGTCATCTTGTCCACGCTGGACAGCGGGGCGGCCGCCGCACCCACGACCTCGGGCAGCACCTTGACCAGCATCTCCAGGATCGCCGCCTCGCCGTACTTGGCGAAGGCGTCGGAGCGCGCATCGAGCGCCTCGGCCTCGGCCTGACCGCGGGCGAGGATCGCGGCCGCCTCGGCGGCGCCCTCGCGCTCGACCGCGTCGGCGATCGCCTGGCGGCGCTGCTTCTCGGCCTCACCGCGCTTGGCGCCCTCGATCGCTTCCGCCTCGGCGAGCGCCGAGCGCCGCGCCCGCTCGCCCTCCCCGGAGAGCCGGGCCTGCTCGGCGGCGGCCTGGGCGGCGGCGATGGTGGCCTGGCGCTCCGCCTCGGCGGTGAGGATGGCGGAGTTCTTGCGCCCCTCGGCCTCCTGCTCGACCCGGTAGCGCTCGGCGTCGGCCGGGCGGCGGACCTGGGTGTCGAGCTGGCGCTCGGTCAGCGCCGCCGTCCGCTCGGCGACCTTCTCCTGCTCCATGAGGACCGCCTGGTCCTGCGCGGCCTGCGCCAGCGGCCCGGCGGCCGCCGCGCGGGCCTTCGCGGCGTCGGTCTCGGCGGTGATCTCCGCCTGCTTGAGCGCCAGCTGGCGCTGGGCGATCGCGATCGCCTCGTCGGCCAGCAACTGCTCCTGCTGCGCGGCCTGCCGGGCGCGCGCCTCGGCGATGCTCGCCTCCTTGAGCACCCGGGCGGCCTCCGGGCGGCCCAGGTCGGCCAGGTAGGACCCCTCCGCCTGGATGTCCTGCAGCTGGAAGGTGTCCAGCACGAGACCCTGGCCGGTGAGCGAGGACTCGGCCTCCTCGGCGACGGCGGAGGCGAAGGCGGCCCGGTCGCGGATGATCTCCTCGATGGTCAGCCGGCCGACGATCGAGCGCAGCGCACCGGCGAGCACCTCCGACGTGAAGGTGTCGATGCCCTCCTGCTGGTTGAGGAAGCGCTGGGCGGCCGCGCGGATCGAGCTCTCGGTGCCGCCGACCTTCACGATGGCGACGCCCTCGAGGTCGCACTTCACGCCCTGCTTGCTGACCGCACCGCGGATACCGACCGGGATCCGGCGGCTGGAGAGGTCCATCGTGTGCAGCTTCTGCACGACCGGGAGCACGAAGACGCTCGCGCCCATCACGACCTTCTGGCCGGACTGGTCGCGGGAGACGACGCCGCTGGTGTCGGTGACCTGGCGACCCTGGCGCCCGGTGACGATGAACGCCTGGTTGGGGCCGGCCACCTTGATCCGGGACAGCACCAGCAGGACGAGCAGGATGATCAGGGCGACGATGCCGCCGATCGCGTAGAGCAGCGTCACGTGTGGGTGCCTCCGGGCTCGGTGAGGGGATCCGTCGCGGTGGAGACGACCTGGACGGCGGTCTCGCTGAGTGCCTCGACGACGTAGACGGGGGTGCCGGCCGGCAGCGAGGTGTCGCTGCGGGCAGAGAACTTGAGGGGCTGGCCGGCCAGCGCCAGCCGGACCTCGCCGAAGCCGCCGGCGGGGACGGCCGAGACGACGACGCCCTGCGCCCCGGCGAGGTGGTGGCGGGTCAGCGTCTCCTGCGTCGGCATGTCGCGCAGCGCCCGGGACAGGCGCACCGCGCCCCAGGCCAGGGGCAGGGCGACCACCAGCCCGGCCACGGCGGCGAGCAGGGCGGTGACGCCGGTCGGGAGCCCGGCGGGCAGCAGCGCGGTCGCGGCGGCGCCGCCGAAACCGATGCCGCCCAGCAGTGCGGCGATGGCCGGGACCGAGAAGGGACCGTCGACGTCGCCGCCGAGGTCGCCGATCTCCCCCACGACCGTCGCCAGCAGCAGCACGACGAGGCCGAGCGCGCCGACGACGAGGAACGTCACCGTCGTCGTGTCCACCCAGCTCCCTCCGCGTGTCGTCGTCGGGGAGCCTGGCAGTTCCGTGACCGCCCAGGCAAGGAAGTCGCTCGCCCGGGGGAGCCCGGCGACCCCCGCCTGCGCGGGGCGGGCGATCATCGGGGGCATGAGGCGGGAGGCGAGCATCCTGCACCTGGACCTGGACGCCTTCTTCGCCGCCGTCGAACAGCGCGACAAGCCCTCGCTGCGCGGCCGGCCGGTCGTGGTCGGTGGCGTCGGCGGTCGCGGCGTCGTCGCCACCGCCTCCTACGAGGCCCGGGCGTACGGGGCGCGGTCGGCGATGTCCACCGCGGAGGCGCGCCGGCGGTGCCCTCCGGGGACGGCGTTCCTCGGTGGCCGGTTCCCCGCCTACCGCCGCACCTCCGACGTCGTCATGGACCTGCTCCGCGAGCTCTCCCCGTTGGTGGAACCCGTCTCGATCGACGAGGCGTACGTCGACCTCGCCGCCGGGCCCGGGCACGACCTCTCCGTTTCCGGTGTGACGGAACTAGCCAGGGGGCTCAAGGAGCGCATCGCCGTTGCCACGGGGGGCGTCACCGGGTCGGTCGGCGTGGGCAGCTCGAAGCTGATGGCGAAGATCGGCTCGGACCTGCAGAAGCCCGACGGCCTCGTCGTCGTCCCGCCGGGCGGCGAGCTCGACCTCCTGCACCCGCTGCCGGTCACGCGGCTCGGTGGCGTCGGCCCGGCGACGGCGGAGCGGCTGCACCAGGTCGGCGTGCGCACGGTCGGCGACCTGGCCGCCAAGTCGCTGCCCGACCTCGTGGCGCTCGCCGGCCGCGCCCACGGCGCCGGCTTGCACGCCCTGGCCCGCGCCGAGGACGACCGCGCCGTCGTCCCCGACCGGGGGGTGAAATCGGTGTCGCACGAGGAGACGTTCGAGCGCGACCTCACCGACCTCGCCGTGCTGAATCGGGAGATCGACTCGATGGCGGCGCGGGTCGGCAGCCGGTTGCGCGCCTCGGCGCACTCCGGCCGCACCGTGACCCTCAAGCTGCGCCGGTACGATTTCACCACGATCACCCGGTCCCAGACCCTGGCCCAGCCCACCGACGACGCCCGGCTGATCGCCGCCACGGCCCGCCGCCTGCTCACCGAGGCGGGGACCGGTGGGGGCCTGCGCCTGCTCGGGGTGGGTGTGTCGGGGCTGTCCCTCTACGCGCAGGGCGACCTGTTCGCGACCGAGGACGACGCGCCCGACGAGGCCGCGGCGCCCGAGCCGGAGGCGGCCGCGGAGCCGGAGCTGCCGGTCGAGAAGCGCTGGTGGCCGGGGCAGGACGTGCGGCACGAGGAGCTGGGGGCCGGCTGGGTGTGGGGCCGCGGGCTGGGCCGGGTGACGGTGCGGTTCGAGGGCCCGTTGACGCCGCCGGGCCCGGTGCGCACGCTGGCCGCCGACGACCCGGCACTGCACCCCGCCGAGCCACCCGACTGGAGGGCACCCGGCTGACCGCGACGGGCGGCGCGCTCCGGGTGCGGCCGGCGCCCGTGTAGAACGGCTCCATGACCGGTCGTCCCGAACCCAGCGCCTGGACCCGCATGACCCAGGAGGACCCCGAGCACTCCGCCGCGTACGTCCAGCGGTTCCGCACCCTCGCGGAGCAGGGGATGGACCTGGTGGGGGAGGCGCGGCTCGTGGACGCGATGCTGCCGCGCGGATCGCGGGTCCTGGACGCAGGCTGCGGCCCCGGACGGGTCGGCGCCCACCTGCACGAGGTTGGACACCAGGTGGTGGGCGTCGACGTCGACCCGGTGCTGATCGCCGCGGCCGAGGAGGACCACCCGGGTCCGCGGTGGCTGGTCGGCGACCTCGCCGAGCTGGACCTCCCCGCGCAGCAGGGCATCGACGAGCCCTTCGACGCCATCGTGAGCGCCGGGAACGTGATGGCGTTCCTCGCGCCGTCCACCCGCGGCGCGGTGCTGCGCCGGCTGCGCGCCCACATCGCGCCGGACGGCCGGGCCGTCATCGGCTTCGGCGCGGGCCGCGGCTACGCGTTCGACGACTTCCTCGCCGACGCCCGTGCGGCGGGTTGGGAGCCGGACCTGCTGCTCTCCACGTGGGACCTGCGGCCGTTCACCCCCGACTCCGACTTCCTGGTGGCGGTGCTGCGCCCCGCCTGAGCAGCCGCCCGGGCGCCGTCGTGCCGCTCGTCCCACGGGTCGGACGGTGTCAGCGGGGCAGCCACCGCGGCCGGGTGCTCGGCGGCAGCAGCGCTCCCGCCGTCCACGGAGGACGCCCCGGCGGGGCGACGACCGTGACGGGCCCGGCCGGCGACGGCAGCTCGACCAACCATGGCCCGGGATCGATCGGGGGTCCCGGCCGCTCGTCCCCGGGGCGGGCGTCCAGCAGCCAGTGGGCCGTCGCGGCGAGCGAGAGGTCCGCGCACCAGCCGCCGCCCTCGGTGCGCTGGCGGCCGAGCAGCCCCAGGACGGCGGCTGCGGCCAGGTGGCCGGTCGCGTGGTCGAGCGCCTGCACCGGCAGCGCGCCCGGCACGTCGCCCTCGCCGTATGCCGTCGCGATGCCGGTCGCCGCCTGGACCAGCGAGTCGAAGCCCCGGCGGCTCCCCCACGGGCCGCGCGTGCCCCACGCCGACAGCCGGGCCACGACGAGGTGCGGGTGCCGCTCGGCCAGTGACCCGGGATCGAGGCCGTGGCCGTCGAGCGCCCCCGGCCGGTAGCCCTGGACGACGACGTCGGCTCCGGCGACCAGTTCCTCCACCCGGGTGCGGTCGTGCCGGTCGGCCAGGTCGAGCAGCACGTGCCGCTTCCCCGCGCCGGTGTCGCGCAGCAGACCGAGGTCGTCGGGCGCCTGCGGGGAGTCGACCCGCAGGACGTCGGCTCCGTGCGCCGCGAGCGCCCGGGTGGCCACCGGGCCGGCGATGACCCGCGTCAGGTCGAGCACGCGCATCCCGCGCAGCGCGACGCAGCGCCCCGGATGCTCGGCGACGTGGGTCACCGCGACGAGGGGCTGCTCGCGCACCGCCGCCGCCTGGGGGTGCGCCGCCCAGACGGCTTCGCTGCGGACGGCCGCCGCCGCCCCACCTGCCTCGACCACCGCCGTCTCCAGCTCCTCGGCACGCCACCGGAGCGCGGCGGACGCCACGTCCTCACCCAGCACCGCCGTCGCGGCAGCGCGGTGCTGCGGGTAGTTGCCGTGGAGCCGGACCCAGCCGTCGGCGGTCCGCCAGAAGCGGGACAGCGGGGCGAACCCGCCGCCGGCTGGTTTCCCGTGAAACCTCACGTGCCGTTCGCCGGCGAAGGATGCGGCCACGTGCCCCGCGTCGAGGTGGAGCGGTCGTTCCGCCACCTCGCCGACGTCACGGGCGGCGAGCAGCTGCGCGGCGACCGCACCGATCGCGAGCCCCGGGACGTCCAGGCGGCCGGCCAGCCCCGTGCGTGCGCGCACCAGTGGAACGCCGACGTCCCATGCGGCGCCGATCGCCGTCCCCACCTCGTCGACCAGCCGGGCCGCGCCCGGCGGGAGGGTCACCCGGGCCCACCGGGCCCGCGGGACGGCGCCCCACCCGCTGGTGGTGCCAGCGGGATACCGAGCGCGATCGTCAGCTCCAGCACCGTCTGCGGGTCCTCCAGGCCGCGCCCGTAGAGCTGACGTAGCTGCGTCATCCGGTAGCGGACCGTCTGCGGGTGCACGAACAGCGCCGCGGCGACCTGGTCGCGCCGGCCGTGGTGCAGCAGCCAGCAGCGCAGCGTCTCGGTGAGCTTCTCCCGGGCGGCCTCGCCCACCGCCTCCAGCGGGGCCAGGACCCGGGCCCGCAGATCCGCCAGCGCCTCCTCGTCGGCGCGCAGCAGCAGCTCGGCCAGCCGGGCATCGGTGTCCAGGGGTCCGTCCTCCGCCCCGGCCATGCCCAGCCGCAGGGCACGCACCGCGCGGCCGTAGGACGCCTGCGCGCTCCACCACGGGCGCGCCGGCCCGACCACGGCCCGGCGGCCCGCCAGGCCGCGCAGCAGGGCGCCGCGTCGGGCGCCGTCGGCGTCCGGCACGAGCAGCACCGCGGTCTCCCCGGCCGGGTCCAGCCCGGGCAGGTCCTCGGCCGCGACGAGGGTGCGCGGATCGAGGGAGACCATCGCGCCGCGGACCCGCCCCTCGGGGAGCAGCGCGACGGTCAGCGTGCGCGGCGGCGTCCAGTCGGCCCGCTGCGCCAGCTCGGTGAGCTCCGTGTGCGGACTGCCGGTCAGCAGCCCGCGCGCCAGCCGCTCGAGCAGGCGCTGGCGCGCGCGCCCGCTGGAGGCCAGCTCGTCGGCGTGCCCGGCGACGCTCGCCGCGGAGAGCCGGTCGATGTAGGCGAACACCAGCTCGGCGAACCGGGCGAGCGACTCGGGGTCCATTCCCGTGCGGACGGCGGTGGCGCTCATGTCCCGCCATGACACCCGCGCACCCACCCGGTAGGCGGCCAGCAGCGCGTCCATCGAGCGGCCGCTGCGCGCCTCACCGCGGCCCAGGGCGTACGCGGCCTCGACGACCGGGCCCCCGGGGGTGCCGGCGTCCACGTTGCCCCCGGCGGCGGCGACCTGCAGGAAGCCCCGCAACGCCATCTCGACGGCGGCGGAGATCTTGCGACCCATCGGGCCGGCGAACGCGTCCGCGTAGCTGGGGACGCCCACGATGATCTCCTCCACCGCCCGCTCGGCGACAGCCGTCAGCTCGGCGCGCATCGCCTCCGCGACGGTCTCCGGGAACGGTGCCGGGTCCGGGGACATCGGGTCTCCTTTGTTCAGCCGGAACAGAAGCTACCGCTGGATTCACATCCGGAGCACAGGTATCTGGTGCTCGGACTGGGAAAGCTGAGTACATGACAGCAACCGCCCCTCGCCCCGCTGCGGCTCGCCCGCCGACGCGGAGCGCGCTGCGCGACCGGGTGTTCAGGCTCGCCGAGCTGGTGACCACCCCGCTGCTGCCGGTCGACTACCTCGACCTGTTCGACCCGCTCCGCTCGGGTGCGGCTCTGCGCGGTCGGATCGAGGCCGTGCAGCGGGAGACCCGGGACGCGGCGAGCATCGTGATCCGCCCCGGCCGCGACTGGCTGCCGCACACGCCCGGCCAGTACGTCCGCATCGGCGTCGACATCGACGGGGTCCGCCAGTGGCGCGCCTACTCGATCACCTCGGTCCTCGGCCGGGCCGACGGCTGCTTCACCATCACGGTGAAGGCCATCCCCGACGGCAAGGTCAGCAACTACCTGGTGCACCGCGTGCAGCCGGGCACGATCGTCCAGCTCGACCAGGCCACCGGGGAGTTCTGCCTGCCCGAGCAGGTGCCGGCCAAGGCGCTGTTCGTCACCGCCGGGTCCGGCATCACGCCGGTCATGGGCATCCTGCGCAACCACGCCGACTCCCTGGCCGACACCGTGCTGGTCCACTCGGCGCCCACCGCCGACGACGTCGTCTTCGGCGACGAGCTGCGGCAGATGGCCGCCGAGGGCCGGATCCGGCTCATCGAGCAGCACACCGACAGCGCCGGCATGCTCGACGCGCGGTCGATCGCCGAACTGGTGCCCGACCTGCACGAGCGCGCCACCTGGGCCTGCGGCCCCGTCGGCATGCTGGAGGCGCTGGAGGAGCACTGGGCCTCGGTCGGCATCGCCGACCGGCTCTACACCGAGCGCTTCCGCCCGCGGATCGCCGTCACCGGCGAGGGCGGCACCGTCACCTTCACCAGGAACGGCGCGAGCGTCGAGGCCGACGGCGCGACCCCCATCCTCGACGCCGCCGAGGAGGCCGGCGTCCTCATGCCGAGCGGCTGCCGGATGGGCATCTGCTACGGCTGCGTGCTTCCCCTGCGCGAGGGCGCGGTCCGCGACCTGCGCAACGGGGAGATCACCACCGCGGAGGACGTCGGCGACGGCGTTCTCGTCCAGACCTGCATCAGCGCCCCCGCCGGCGCCTGCGCCATCGACCACTGATCCAGCCGAACCGAGGAGCCGGACACATGACCGTTCTGCAGAAGAAGCCCGAGAACCCGATCGCCCACCTGACCGCCGAGGACATCGAGCTCATCGGCAAGGAGCTCGACACCATCCGGCAGGAGGTGCGCGACAGCCTCGGTGAGGACGACGCGAAGTACATCCGCACGGTCATCGACGTGCAGCGCAAGCTCGAGCTGGGCAGCCGCGCCGTCCTGCTGTTCTCCAAGTTCCCCCCGGCGTGGGTGCTCGGCACCGCCGGCCTCTCGATCGCCAAGATCCTCGAGAACATGGAGATCGGGCACAACATCCTGCACGGCCAGTGGGACTGGATGCGCGACCCGAAGATCCACTCCACGACGTGGGAGTGGGACATGGCCAGCCCGGCCGCGCAGTGGAAGCACTCGCACAACGAGCTGCACCACACGTACACGAACGTCGTCGGCAAGGACAACGACCTCGGCTACGGCATCATGCGCGTCGACGAAGACCAGAAGTGGCACCCGTTGTACCTGGCGCAGCCGCTGTGGAACTTCATCAACGCCTGCTTCTTCGAGTACGGGATCGCCGCGTACGACCTGGAGCTGGGCAAGAACCTGGCAACCAAGAAGCGGCGCAACGACCCGAAGTTCCGGGCTGCCGCCAAGCAGGTGCTGAAGAAGATCCGCAACCAGGCCGCCAAGGACTACGTCGTCCACCCGCTGCTGTCGGGCCCGTCGTTCCTGCCGACGCTGGCCGCGAACTTCACCGCCAACGTCGTGCGGAACCTGTGGTCGCACTCGGTCATCATGTGCGGCCACTTCCCCGAGGGCGTGGAGACCTTCGAGAAGACCTCGATCGAGGGGGAGACCCGCGGCGAGTGGTACCTCCGCCAGATGCTGGGCTCGGCGAACATCTCCGGCAGCAAGGCCATGCACATCATGACCGGGAACCTGTCGCACCAGGTGGAGCACCACCTGTTCCCCGACCTCCCGAGCAACCGGTACGCCGAGATCGCCCCGCGGGTGAAGGAGATCTTCGACCGCTACGACCTGACCTACCACTCCGCCCCGCTGTACAAGCAGGTCGCGAGCGCGTGGCACAAGGTCATCCGGCTCTCGCTGCCCAACGGCTGGCTCGCCGAGACGACGCCGAAGAACGCCCCGGCGCAGCTGGCCAAGCTGTACAAGATGACCACCGGCGGGCCCAAGGTCCGCCGCGAGCTGATGCGCGCCGCCGCCTGAGAAAGGACCCCGCCCACCTCACCCTTCGCTCGCTCAGGGTGGGCCTCGGGGCAGGGCCGTGAACGGGAGAGGCCCAGGACCGTCGTGGTCCTGGGCCTCTCGCGTGCAACGCCCCCCGGCGCTCAGGGCATCAGCCCTGGCCGGGGAAGTTCAGCGACCACAGCAACGTCGGGTCGCTGATCGGCACCTCCCACACCGGGCCGTCGAGATCGGGGTCGACGACCTCCCCGCGGCCGAGGAATGCCGCGACCTGCCCCTGGGCCTGCATCGCGGCCACCGGGAACCGCGCGACGTCCAGCAGGAAGCCGTGCGGGTTGAGCGCGGCGGTGGTGGCCTCGTCGTTGCGGAAGAGGCTCGTCCGCGACCACAGGTCACCGGCGTCGACCAGCGTGTAGGACGTCGGGTTCGGCACCGTCTGGTCACCGAACGCGACCTGGACCAGCACCCGGTCGTGCCGGATCAGCGGCGCGAACGTCTCCGGGCTGCCGGGTCGGGTCAGCCACGTCGCCTTGGCCAGGTAGTCCTGGATGGCCAGGGCACCGGGCGCGGTCGCGGTCACCGGGCCCTCACCGCGCAGCGGCAGCTGCTCCTCGAAGAACCAGCGGCTGGCGTCGGGGCTGTTGGGCGCCAGACCCGCGGCCTGGAGCGCCTGGAAGGTGAGCGGCCGGAAGGCCGGCGAGAGGCGCGAGATCTCGCTGATCGGGCCCCCGGGCACGTTGAGCACCGAGCGGGCAATCGCCCGGTCGGCGCCGGCGAGCATGGTGCCGTAGATGCCACCGAAGCTCTGCCCGAAGTAGGTGAC
The DNA here is from genome assembly GCF_054051015.1 of Blastococcus sp. SYSU DS0616. Taxonomy (NCBI): domain Bacteria; kingdom Bacillati; phylum Actinomycetota; class Actinomycetes; order Geodermatophilales; family Geodermatophilaceae; genus Blastococcus; species Blastococcus sp. SYSU DS0616. The sequence continues at coordinate 17,400 of NZ_JBJHAJ010000025.1, read as the reverse complement.
CCGCGCGCCGGACAGGTCGCCGCGCCGGTCGCCGTCGACGTCCGTTCCGCCCAGCGAGCGGACCAGCGTCATGATGTCGGCCGCGGTCTGGCGGAGCGCGTCCCGGGACGAGACCGCACCGGCCGCGCCCGTGGCCGAGGAGCCCTCGGTGCTGCCGAAGAGCCCGTCACCGTCCTGGTCGACGCCCCGGCCGTAGCTCGAAAACGTCCGGGTCTCGCCCGCTGCTGTGGTGATCTGCCAGGTGCTCTCCGGGCCGTACCCGTGCCCGACCACGTTGGTCCCGATGGTCGCGATGCCGCTGCGGGCGTTGGTGAGGGCGGCGAGGAACACGCTGGTCGTCGAGCCGGTGAAGCCGTGCCCGAAGACTGCGGTAGGCCAGCCGCCGTCCGGCGCGGGGCCGGGCGGGAGGACGGCGACGAAGGGCAGGCGGTCGGCCTCGACCGGCGCCGGACCGTCGTCCCGGGTCGGCGTCTGGGTGATGGTGCCGTCGGGGGTGAGCCAGGACGGTGCCTGGTAGGAACCGAACACCAGCGTGCTGCCGGCGGGCAGGAGGTTGATCGGCTGGACGCTCGGCCCGGCCGGGGTGCCCCCCGGCGTGCCGGGAGCCGGCCGGTCGGGGACGAAGGTGACCGTCGAGCCCGTCACCGGGACGACGCCGTCGATCTCCAGCCCGGGGCGCGCGATCCCGAGCTCGCGCAGCGCGCGGTTCGACTGGATCTGCCGGTTCAGGTCGAGCAGTCCGTCGGTGGCGCTCAGCGTCGTGAAGGTCTCGGTGGTGGCCGAGTTCGCCGGCCCGGCCTGCACGTCGATGCGGTACGTGGTGCCCGGTGCGAGCTGCTCCACGGGGTGGGCGTACAGCGTGTTGGTGGCCGGGTCCCAGACGACGCGGTCGACGCCGGTGCGCCACCCGCCGCGCTCCTGCCGCACGGTGATCCGCTCGGCGACCTGGGCCGGGTCGACCGGGGCGCTGAAGCGGACGGCGATGCGCGGGTCGAGGTCGAAGCCGTCGAGCTGGTTGAGCCGCTCGACGAGACCGCAGGTGACGACGGTGCCGCAGTTCTCCGTCGGCAGGGCGACCCGCAGGCCGGTGAGCTGCTGCCGGTCGGGAACGGTCAGCTCGTTCGTGGGGAAGACCGATACCGGCTGGGCCGGTGCGGGGGCGGCGAGCGCGGGGGAGGCGGTGGCCGTGACGGTCACCGCCGCAGCCAGGGCGCTGATGACCGACGCGGTCGTCCGGCGCCAGGGATGTGAGGACAACGGGTCTCCTATGCCTGAGGGGACCTCTTCCTAACCCACTGGTGACACGGGCCACAATGGTTGCCGGCTGCATCGGTGCAGACCGTGGCGCTGCGCTGCGCGGATGGGTTCGTGCACGGTGCTCGCAGCCCATCACGGGGGCTACCAGCACGGATTGCCGAGCACGACCGGACCCCGTGCCCCCCAGATGCCGCGGGGCCCGGGACCGACCGGTCCCGGGCCCCGCCCAGCCGTACAGCCGGGCGGCTCAGTTCGCCATGTCCACGAAGCGGCTGTAGTGGCCCTGGAAGGCGACCGTGACGTTGGCGGTCGGGCCGTTGCGGTGCTTGACCAGCATGATGTCGGCCTCGCCGGCCCGCGGGGACTCCTTCTCGTACATGTCCTCGCGGTGGATCATCATCACCATGTCGGCGTCCTGCTCGATCGAGCCGGACTCGCGGAGGTCCGAGAGCATCGGCTTCTTGTCCTGGCGCTGCTCCGACCCACGGTTCAGCTGCGACATCGCGATCACCGGGACCTCGAGCTCCTTGGCCAGCAGCTTGAGCGCACGGGAGAACTCCGAGACCTCCTGCTGGCGGCTCTCGACGCGCTTGCCCGACGTCATCAGCTGCAGGTAGTCGATGACCACGAGCTTGAGGTCGTTGCGCTGCTTGAGCCGCCGCGCCTTCGCCCGGATCTCCATCATCGTCATGTTCGGCGAGTCGTCGATGTAGAGCGGGGCGTCGGCGACCTCCCCCATCCGGCGCGCGAGCTTGGCCCAGTCCTCGTCGGAGAGGGAGCCGGCGCGCATGTGGTGCAGCGGCACCTTCGCCTCCGCCGACAGCAGACGCATGGTGATCTCGTGCTTGCTCATCTCCAGCGAGAAGATGACCGCGGGCAGCCCGTGCTTCACCGTCGCCGACCGGGCGATGTCCAGCCCCAGGGTCGACTTGCCCACGCCGGGACGGGCCGCGATGACGACCATCTGGCCCGCCTGCAGGCCGTTGGTCAGCTCGTCGAGGTCGCGGATGCCCGTGGGCACACCGCGGGCCGTGCCGCCGCGGGAGGCGATGGCGTCCAGCTCGTCCATCGTCGGCTGGAGGACGTCCTCGAGGCGCGAGTAGTCCTCGCTCATGCGTTTCTCGGTGACGTCGTAGATCTCCTGCTGGGCCCGGTCGACGATGTCGTCGACGTCGCCCTTCCCACCGGCTGCGCCGTAGCCCAGCTGGACGACCCGGGTACCGGCCTCCACCAGCCGTCGCAGCACCGCCTGCTCGGCGACGATCGCGGCGTAGTAGCCGGCGTTGGCCGCCGTCGGCGTGGACTGGATGAGCGTGTGCAGGTAGACCGCGCCGCCCATCTTCGACAGCTGGTCGGTGCGGTTGAGCTCCGCGGCCACGGTGATCGCGTCGGCCGGCTCACCCCGCCCGTACAGGTCGAGGATGCAGTCGAAGATCACCTGGTGCGCCGGCCGGTAGAAGTCGTTGCCGTGCAGCACCTCCACGACGTCTGCGATCGCGTCCTTGCTCAGCAGCATGCCGCCGAGCACCGACTGCTCCGCCGCGACGTCCTGCGGCGGCTGCCGGTCGTACGCCGGCGCTGTCGCGGACGGTCGGCTGAACTCGTCGGCCACCGCCACGGGGGTACCTCCATCTCCTTGCGGGCGCGCCCGCATCACCACCACGCGCAGGGGAAGTACGCGAGCTCGGCGGACGGCGCCATGCCGAACACCTGTTCGGCTCCTGCCTACCGGAGGGGACTGACAGTCACGTCCGCTCGGTGGCCGGAGAGGACGTTAGGAAGCAGCGCGGGCCACGTCCACCACCGGTGTGCACACCGATCTGCACAACTTGTGGACAAGTCGGTGGACGGACGCATGTCGACATGTGGAGGAGTACGGGGACAGCCGCTCCGCGCCGGCGGTCATCCGCCAGCTGACCTGCAGGGACGCTGCCCACCGGGTGTGGACGGAGAAAACCCAGGAAGAAAATCCGAGGTGTCGTACCAGGAGCCACACCGGTGCACCGGTCCCCTCCGCGAGGTCGGCCGGCCACCTTCCGGACGTGGCGTCGTGACCGGCCGGCCACCTCGTGGACGGCGCGCGATGACCGCCCCAGCGCCCCCGTGGCGGGCTCCGGCTGATCCCCGCCCTCCCGGGCACCCTGCCCCGGTCGGACGGCGCGAGAGCGGTCCTCAGGGCACCCGGCGGGCCGGCCACGCCGAGCAGGGGGGTCCGGCAGGGGCACGGCGGAGGCGTCAGGGGACCAGGCCCCGCAGACGCCACGAGGGGCGCCGGACCTGCGTCCGACGCCCCTCGTGGGCGGTGCCTTCGTCCGATGGCTCACCCCGAGCGAGCACGGGGAGAGCGCGGACGGGGCGCCCCTCTGCCCGGTCCCGTCGCGAGCGGCGGGCGGCAGAGGGGCCTCGATCAGCTGGCGACGACCTCGATGGTCAGCTGAGCGTTGACCTCCGGGTGCACCCGCACGGTGACGGTGTGCTGGCCCGTGGTCTTGATGCTGCTGGGCAGCTCGATCCGGCGACGGTCGAGCTCCGGGCCACCGGCGGCGGTCACGGCAGCGGCGACGTCGGCGGTGGTGACCCGGCCGAACAGCCGGCCACCGTCACCGGCGCGCGCCGGCACCTGGACGGTCAGCCCGGACAGGCGACCGGCCACGGCCTGCGCCTCCTCGAGCGACCGGACGTCGCGGGTGGCACGCGCCCGGCGCAGCGACTCGACCTGCTTCTCCGCACCCCGGGTGGCGACGATGGCCAGCCCGCGGGGCAGGAGGTAGTTGCGGCCGTAGCCGCCCTTGACCTCGACGGTGTCACCGGAGGACCCGAGACCGGTGACCTCCTGCGTGAGGATCAGCTTCATCGTGCTCATGATCAGCGCGCCGTCGAGGTGTAGGGCAGCAGGGCCATCTCACGGCTGTTCTTCACGGCCGTGGCGACGTCCCGCTGGTGCTGGCTGCAGTTGCCGCTGACGCGGCGGGCACGGATCTTGCCGCGGTCGGAGATGAACTTCCGCAGCAGGGTCGTGTCCTTGTAGTCGATGTAGGTCGCCTTGTCCTTGCAGAACTGGCAGACCTTCTTCTTGGGCTTGCGAACAGGGGGCTTGGGCACTGATATCTCCAGTGAGGGAAGTGCGTGGGTGACCTGGGGTGGCCCTCCTGCAGGGGCCCACGCCGAGCGGAGCGAGGCGTGGGGGGCAGGAGGGTCCTCTTAGAAGGGCGGCTCGTCCGACGGCCCGGCGGGCGTCGACCACGGGTCGCTCGCCCCGCCGCCACCGCCGAAACCACCACCGCCGCCACCGCCGCCGCCGCTGAAGCCGCCGCCGCCCTCACCGCGCGAGGCGCGGGTGACCTTGGCGGTGGCGTAGCGCAGGGAGGGGCCGATCTCGTCGACCTCGAGCTCGACGACGGTGCGCTTCTCGCCTTCCTTCGTCTCGAACGAGCGCTGCTTGAGGCGACCGCTGACGATGACCCGCGATCCACGGGTCAGCGACTCGGCCACGTTCTCCGCGGCCTGCCGCCACACGTTGCAGCGGAGGAACAGCGCCTCGCCGTCCTTCCACTCCTGCGACTGGCGGTCGAAGGTCCGCGGCGTCGAGGCCACGGTGAAGTTGGCGACGGCAGCGCCCGACGGCGTGAAGCGCAGCTCCGGATCGGCGGTGAGGTTGCCGATGACGGTGATGACGGTCTCGCCGGCCATGGTCAGTGGACCTCGGGCCGCATCAGCTTCGTGCGCAGGACCGACTCGTTGAGGTTCAGCTGCCGGTCGAGCTCGGCCACCGCGGCCGGCTCGGCCTGGATGTCCACGACCGCGTAGATGCCCTCGACGTGCTTCTTGATCTCGTAGGCCATGCGGCGACGGCCCCAGATCTCGGTCTTGACGGTGCCACCGGAGTTGGTGACGACGGTCAGGAACCGGTCGAGCGAGGGAGCGATCGTGCGCTCCTCCAGGTCGGGGTCGAGAATGACCATCAGTTCGTAGTGACGCACGGAGAACCCCACCTCCTCTGGTCTTCGCGGCTGCAGGGAATCTGCAGCAGGAGGGTCGTACACGCGTCGCGCGCCCCGGCAGGAGCCGGAACGCGCGCACCCAGGCTACCAGCGGCGGAGCAGGGCGGGCCAGGCGCTGTCCACAGGTGGGGGACCCCGTCCCTCCCCACCCCCTCGCGAGCTCGGGGCGGCCCCGGCGGGCCGAGCGACGAAGGCGACCCGTTGCCATGTTCTGCTAGCTCCACGTCGAGGCGACACCACGACCGGCGGATCACCCCGGTCACGGCCTCGACGATGACGTGACGTGCGCGATACGGGTGAACCCGCATCCCGTCGAGAAACCGGAGATCAGCATGGCCGTGCACCCCATCGGCGTACACGTGGGCACCGGAGCGGACGACGCACCCGTCCCCGGCCCGCTGGCCCGGGCGGCGGAGGTCGGCGCCGACGCGGTGCAGGTCTTCCTCGCCGATCCCCAGGGGTGGAAGGCGCCACCTCCCCGCCCCGATGCCGCGCAGCTGCGCGAGTCCGGCCTCGCGCTGTTCGTCCACGCCCCCTACGTGCTCAACGTGGCGACGACGAAGAACCGCATCCGCATCCCCAGCCGGACGCTGCTGGGCAAGCACGCCCAGGCCGCGGCGGAGGTGGGCGCGCGCGGCCTCGTGGTCCACGGCGGGCACGTGCTGGCCGGCGACGACCCGGCTGTGGGCGTCGACAACTGGCGCAAGACGTTCGCCCGTCAGGCCGAGCAGGGCGGCTTCCCTGTGCCCGTGCTGATCGAGAACACCGCCGGGGGCGGCAACGCGATGGCCCGCGACCTGGACGCGCTCGGCCGGCTGTGGGAGGCCGTCGGCGAGTACGGGGCCGGCTTCGTCCTGGACACCTGCCACGGCTGGGCCGCCGGCTGGGACCTCGGCGCGGCCGTCGACGCCGTCCGCGCGGTGACGGGCCGGATCGACCTGGTCCACCTGAACAACAGCCGGGACGCCGCGGGCTCCGGACGCGACCGCCACGCGCCGCTCGACGGCGGGGAGATCTCCCGCGAAGTGCTGGTGGAGGTGGCGCGCGCTGCCGACTGCCCGGTGATCCTGGAGACCCCGGGCGACGCTGCGGCGCACGCGGCCGAAATCGGGCTGCTACGCGACGCGCTGGGCTGACCGGCGCAGCACGAACCGGTCGGGAGCGTGCTCCAGCGGCCCACCGGCCGGGTCGTCCACTCCGGGCCAGCTGGTGCGCACGACGTCCCGGTCCGGATCCAGCACGTCCCGCACGACCAGCGCCATGAGGACGACGACGGCCGCGTCGCGGACGGTCACCGCGAGGAGGAACCACTCGACGTCGATCCCCCGGTTCTCCGTGCCCAGGTACCAGAGCAGCCGGGGCACCCAGAGCAGCGCCTCGGTGGCCTGCCAGGCCAGCAGCGAGCGCCATCGGGGCCGGGCGAGCACGGCCAGGGGGAGCAGCCACAGGGAGTACTGCGGGCTCCACACCTTGTTGGTGAGCAGGAAGACCGCGACCAGCAGGAAGGCGATCTGGGCGACCCGCGGTCGCACTGGCGCGGCCAAGGTCAGCCATGCGACGGCCGCGAGCCCGGCCAGCAGCGCCACCGCGACGGCAGCGTTGAGCACCGTCGGGGTCTGCCCCTCGGCCAGCGGGCCGTCGAGCAGCTGGTCGCCGGCGACGTGCAGCGCCAGGTTCCACAGGGAGTCGGGATCGGCCGGCCGCGCGCTGTTCAGCCGGAAGAAGCGCGACCAGTTCTCCGGCGCCAGCACCGCGATCGGCACGTTGACCACCGCCCAGGCGAGCACGGCAGCCACCGCGGTGCGCAGCCATACCCGCAGCCGCCCCGACCGCAGGCAGAGCAGGAAGAGGACTGCCAACAGGAAGGCCGGGTAGAGCTTGGCGGCGGCACCCAGGCCGAGGAGGACGCCGGCGAGCACCGGGCGGCGCCGGGCCCAGGCCCACATCCCCAGAGTGGCCAGCGCCACCGCGAACAGGTCCCAGTTGGTGAAGGCATGCACCACCAGCAGCGGGGACAGCCCGATCATCGCCGCATCCCACGGCCGGCGGCCGGCCAGCGCCAGAGTGGCCCGCACCACGAGCAGGGCACACGCGGTCAGCAGCAGACAGGTGACCACGTAGTAGCTCTGCACCGGGGGGACGGCGGGCAGCAGCCCGGACGCCGCCGCGGCCCGGTCGTAGCCGGCGGCGACGGTGGCGGCCAGCGCCATGAACCCACCGGTGAGCACGGGGTACTCGACGGCGGAGTCCAGGTAGGGCAGGGCGCCGTCGCCGAGCCCGTGCAGCCCGAACAGCGGCACCGTGTCCGAGTAGCAGAAGTGCGTGTACTGGACGGAGCCCGACCAGTCGCCGTCGGCGCACGGTGCCTGCTTCACCCAGGCCACGGCCAGCGCGAGCGTGGCGAACAGCAGGCACACGCGCAGCGGCGTCCAGAAGAGCGCACGGCCGGTGAGGGCGAAGCGGCCCCACGGGCCCCCGACGGCTTCGCTGGCCTGCCGGACCACCGGATCGGTCCAGGAGGGCACCACGCGATCCGGCGCTGACCCGCGCGGAGTTCCACGTGGAACGAGCACGGGCCCGTCCGCGGTGGCGGACGGGCCCGTGGGCGTGCTGCGCATGGCAGCAGTGTGCGTGATCGGTCAGTCGACCGGCGGCGGGACGACGGGGCCGGGCGTGCCTTCCCCGGTGCCGCCGGTCCCGCCGGTTCCCCCGGTGCCCCCGGTGCCGCCCGTGCCCCCGGTTCCCCCGGTGCCGCCCGTTCCCCCGGTTCCCCCGGTGCCCCCGGTCCCGCCGGTCCCGCCCGTGCCGCCGGTTCCCCCGGTGCCGTCCGTGTCACCGGTGCCGTCCGTGCCACCGGTGCCGTCCGTGCCACCGGTGCCGTCCGTGCCACCGGTGTCGCCGGTACTCGGCGTCGTGGTGGCCGGAGCGCTCGAGGTCGGTGCGCTCGGGGTCGACGTGGACGGCGGGGCCGCAGGGGTGTCCACCGGCGCGGGCGCCTCGGTCGTCGGCTCGGGAACGCCCTGACCGGTGTCGCCGGTGATGAGCGGCCGGTCGGGCAGGTCCTCCTCCGGGGTGCCGGCGTGCACCGCGTCCATGTAGTCCTGCCAGATGGCACCGGGCAGCCCCGCGCCGTAGATGATCTGGCCCTGGGTCGTCCGGATCGGCTCGCGGTACTCGGTGCCCATCCAGACCGCGGTGGAGACCGAGGGGGTGTAGCCGACCATCCAGGCGTCGGAGTTGTCCTCGCGGTTCAGCCCCTGCGTACCGGTCTTGCTGGCCACCTCCCGGCCACCGTCGAGCGACCGGCGGGAGTAGGAGGCGACGTCCTTCAGCGCGACGGTCACGTCGTTGACGACGTCGGCCGGCAGCACCTGCTCGCCGGGCGGTGGGGCGTTCTCCAGGAGCACGGTCCCCTCGCTGTCGGTGACCCGGGAGACGAAGTGCGCGTCCCGGAAGACGCCACCCGCCGCCAGCGTGGCGAAGCCCTGGGCCTGGTCGATCGGGCGCATCTCGTACTCGCCGATGCCGATAGAGGAGCCGGTCAGCCCGTCGGCGTTGGCCAGCGTCGTGTAGCCCTCGAGGTTGCCGCTCTCCCAGGTCTCGGGGAGGCCCGTGGCCGCGCGGATCGTCTCCCGAACGTTCTCCGGGCCGACCTCGTACGCCAGGCCGTAGAACGTGGTGTTCAGCGACCGGGTGATCGCCTCGGTGAGCGTGCAGGCCGCGCAGCTGGTGCCGCCGGAGTTGGTGACCGGCTGGCCCGGGCGGTCGGGGAAGGTCTGCGGCGAGCTGCCGTCGCGTCGCGCCCGGATGCCGATGCCCTGCTCCAACGCCGTGGCCAGGACGTAGGGCTTCACCGACGAACCGGGCTGCCGCACGGCCTGCGCGAAGTCGGTCCCGACGCCGTTCTCGCCGCCGTAGTAGGCGATCACCCCACCGGTGCGGGGATCGATGGACACCAGGGCCGACCGGAGGTTGTCCGGCTGACCGTCCAGCGCCGCCCGCGCACTCGCGACGGCGGCATCCTGCGCCGGCTTGCTGATCGTGGTCGTGATCTGCAGACCGCCGGCGTTGATCTCCTGCTCGTCGTAACCGCGCGCCTGGAGCTCCCGCCGCACCTCCTTGACGATGTGGCCCTCCGGGCCCTCCGGGGTGCCGAGCGGGGAGTCGCCCCGGGGCAGCACCTTGGGGTAGACCGACGCCGCCCGCTCCTCGGCCGTCAGCCAGCCCTCCTCGACCATCGCGTCGAGCACCAGGCCCCAGCGCTTCTGCGCGCCCTCGGGGTTCGTCTCGGGGTCGTTGCCGGAGGGGCTTCGGATCAGGACGGCGAGCACGGCGCCCTGCTGCGGGGTCAGCTCGGCCGCCGAGACGCCGAAGTAGGTGTTCGCCGCGGCCTCGATGCCGTAGGCGCCGCGGCCGTAGTAGATGGTGTTGAGGTAGTTCTCGAGGATCTGCTCCTTCGAGAAGTTGTTGTCCAGCTTGATCGCCAGGAACAGCTCCTGGAACTTGCGGCTGAACGTCTGGTCGGACGTCAGGAAGGCGTTCTTCACGTACTGCTGGGTGATCGTCGAGCCACCCTGCGTGGAGCCCCCGGTGAGGTTGTTCCACGCCGCGCGGACGATGCCGGTGAAGGAGATACCCGGGTCGGTGTAGAAGCTCCGGTTCTCCGCGGCGAGCACGGCGCGCTGAGCGGGCTCGGAGATCTGGTCCAGCGGCACGTTGGTGCGGTTCTCGTCACCCAGCCGCGCCATCTCCGTGACACCGTCGGCGTAGTGGATGACCGTGGTCTGCTTGGTGGAGACCGAGTCGGGGCTCGGCACCTCGGTGCTGGCATAGACCACACCGACGAAGACGCAGAGCAGCGCGAGCAGCCCACCCATCACCGCGGCGGTGATCTTCAGCCGGCGATTGCGGCGCTGCTTCGTGCTTCGGGACGCCTTGCCCTTGGCGGCCGGGCGGCCCGGGGGGCGTCCCGAGCCACCGCGCGAGGCCCCGGTCGCGCCGCGCGAGGAGCCGGCCCCGCCGCGCGAGGAGCCGGTGCCGCCCCGCGACGCGGGAGGACGTCTTCCCGCGGGCGGTCGGCCGGAACCGCCACCCCCGCCGGTGCTGCGGGTACGGGCGGCCGGCGGCCGGCGCACCGAGCCGGCCCGCGGTGCGACGGGCGAGGTCTCGTCGTGGCTGGGCACGAGCGCACCCCTTCCTGGACTGTGGTGGGCGACGCCGGGCACCTGCCCGGACGCAGCGGTTCGTCTTCAGCTGTGGCAGCGGAGCAGGCCCGCCGCGTTGCGGGCCAGGTGGAGCACGTGGGACGGGGGTCCTGCCGACCGGCCCGTCACTGCTCGGGTGCCGCCCGGCGCCGGCCGCGGCGGGGCCGTCGGCCCGGCTCGGGCTCAGCTCCGAGGACGTACGAGCAGTCCAGGTGGTTCCAGCCGCAGCCGCGGCACACCTCGACCCGGTACACCGAGAACTCGTCCTGGGCGGCGTCCATGCGGGCGAGCTCGACCTCGGTCTTGGCCTGGCCGGCCACCGGCCCGAGGTGCTCGCCGTACACGTAGTTCACCAGGGTGAGACGTTCCCGTCGGCACACCGGGCAGGCGGTGTCGGTCGGCTCTCCGTGGTACTTGGCCGCCCGCGAGAGGTACGGACTGGCGTCGCACACCTCGAACAACCCGGTACGGCCCGCATGTACTCCCGCGAGGACGGCTCGCCGCTGCAGCGAGTAGTCCACGACGGAACGACGTCCGGGCACGGCGGCCAATGTACGCACCGGCCCCGCGTCCGTGGGACTGCCGAACACGGGTCTCACCTCGGGTCTCACCTCGGGTGACACACGCGCCCCACGGCTCCGGGGTGGAGCAGCAGGAACGCCCGATGTATCGTGCCGATACATCGACTGAAGGCGCGACCGGGGAGGGCGACGTGCTCGAGTTCGCCATCCTCGGCCTGCTGCACCAGGCCCCGATGCACGGGTACGAGCTGCGCAAGCAGCTCGCCGCGGTGCTCGGCGGGCTGCGCAGCATCTCCTACGGCTCGCTGTACCCCGCGCTGCGGCGGATGCAGGCGGCCGGGCTGATCTCCACCGACGAGCCCACGCCGCGTGCCCTGCTGCCGGCCGACGCACCGCCGCTGACCGGCCGGCGCGGGAAGGTGGTCTACACGATCACCGCGGAAGGCAAGGAGCGCTTCCACGAGCTGGTCAGCCAGACCGGCCCGGAGGCCTACGACGACGGTGGTCTCTTCGGCGTCCGCCTGGCCTTCTTCCGCCACACGGCGCGCGACGTCCGGCTGCGGATCCTCGAAGGCCGCCGGCGCACCGTGGAGCGGCAGCGGGAAGGGTTGCGGGCCTCGTTGGCCCGGACCCGCGAACGGCTCGACCGCTACACGCTCGAACTGCAGCGCCACGGTCTGGAGTCGGTGGACAGAGAGGTCCGCTGGCTCTCCGAGCTCATCGACAGCGAACGGGCGGAATCCGGCGACCGGCCGGGTCACCACTCGGGCGAGGACGACGGGCCGGCCGCTGCGGAGCACGTCCCGACCTAGCAACGGTCACTGCACCACCCAGCACCTATCGGCGGGCCAGCCCGCCTAGACAGCAACGGACCACACCTGGTCCGCGCCCAGGGGACCACCACGGTCCAGGAGTAAGGAGAGTCATGGGGTCAGTCAAGGTCGCCATCGTCGGCGTCGGTAACTGCGCCGCCTCGCTGGTGCAGGGCGTGCACTACTACCGCGACGCCGACGAGACCACGTCCGTCCCGGGCCTGATGCACGTCCGTTTCGGTGAGTACCACGTCTCCGACATCGAGTTCGTGGCCGCGTTCGACGTCGACGCCAAGAAGGTCGGCCGCGACCTCTCCGAGGCCATCGTCGCCAGCGAGAACAACACGATCAAGATCTGCGACGTCCCGCCGCTGGGCGTGACCGTGCAGCGCGGGACCACCCTCGACGGGCTCGGCAAGTACTACCGCGAGATGGTCGAGGAGTCCGACGAGCAGCCGGTCGACGTCGTCGCCGCCCTGCGCGAGTCCGGCGCGGACGTGCTCGTCTGCTACCTCCCCGTCGGGTCGCAGCAGGCCGCCGAGTTCTACGCGCAGGCCGCGCTCGACGCCGGCGTCGCGTTCGTCAACGCCCTGCCGGTGTTCATCGCCGGCACGAAGGAGTGGGCGGACAAGTTCACCGCCGCCGGTGTGCCGATCGTCGGCGACGACATCAAGAGCCAGGTCGGCGCCACCATCACCCACCGGGTGCTCGCCAAGCTCTTCGAGGACCGCGGCGTGCAGCTGGACCGCACGATGCAGCTCAACGTCGGCGGCAACATGGACTTCAAGAACATGCTCGAGCGCGAGCGACTGGAGTCCAAGAAGATCTCCAAGACCCAGGCCGTCACCAGCCAGGTCGACCGGGACATGGGCGTGGGCAACGTGCACATCGGCCCGTCGGACCACGTGCCGTGGCTGAGCGACCGCAAGTGGGCCTACGTCCGCCTCGAGGGCCGCGCGTTCGGCGACGTCCCGCTGAACCTGGAGTACAAGCTCGAGGTCTGGGACTCCCCCAACTCGGCCGGCATCATCATCGACGCCGTCCGCGCCGCGAAGATCGCCAAGGACCGCGGCATCGGCGGCCCGATCCTGTCGGCGTCCTCCTACTTCATGAAGAGCCCGCCGGTGCAGTACAGCGACAGCGAGGCCCGCGACGCCGTCGAGGCCTTCATCCGCGGCGACGTCGCGTAAGGACCCCCCGCTCGCTCCGCTCACGGCGGGGCCCTGCAGGGAGGCCGTTCCATACGGTCACCGGGCCCGCATCCCTCCGGGGATGCGGGCCCTGTCGCGTTTCCTGCCGGGGGATGGGTGGCCCCCCTGCAGGGACCCGCCGCGAGCCTGCGAGTGGCGGGGGCGGGGCGGTCCCTTCACTACGCTTCCGTCATGCCTGCCCGCCCCCGCCTCGTCCCCCGAGCGAGCGCGGCGGGGCTGGCACTCCTGATCCTCGCCGGGTGCACGACCGAGCCGCGGCAGGCCGGTGAGCCGGTCACCGAGGAGGACGCCGCCGTGCTGGCGGAGCTGCTGCACCGCAACCACGAGGAGGGCGGCGCGGATTTCGTCGTGACGGTGCCGTTCTCCGATGACGCGGTGCTCACGCTGACCGGCCAGATCGACTTCCAGCGCGCGGTCGGCCAGGTGCAGGCGGTGACCGAGGTCGACAGCGAGGACCGGGACACCCGCACCCTCTTCTTCGACCGCGACCACCTCTGGTCCGGTGACGTGCCGGGGCTGACCGAGGCGCTCGCCGCCGACGGCGCGCCGGCCGCGACCTACCTGCGCCGGCCCCTGTCGACGGAGCAGGCGGAACCGCCGCTGCTCGACGTGGTCATCCGGGTGCTGCAGAACCTCTCCGCGGAGCGCCCCGACGAGCCCGGGGACTTCCTGACCGGCCCGTACCAGTGGCACGGGGAGCAGGCGATCGACGGCCGGCCGACCACGGTGTACCGGCTCCGGGACGAGCGCACCGTCGCGGTCGACGACTCCGATCGGACGCTCGTGCAGTACCGGACGCCGCTGGCCGACGGCAGCATGCAGGTGACCGTCACGCTCGCGGAGCACGGGACCCGCCGGCTGGCGCTGCCCACGGCGGGGGAGACGGCAGCCGCTGCGGACCACCCGGAGATCGCCGAGGCGTTCGGCATCTGACCGGGCCGGCCGGGGCGGGGATCGTCACCGCCGGAAGACAGCGGGAAGGGGCGGCCTCTTCCCCAGACCGCCCCTTCCCGGGTCCCTTCCTACCAGACGGCGGCTGATCGCGCTGCTGGTGCGTGGCAGGTGGGGCGTCAGTTGACGGTGGGATCCGGCGTCGCCGACGAGAGCACCGCGAGGCGACCGGTCTGCCGTCCCACCACCCGGCGCCAGAGCTGCGGGCCCGAGAGGTCGCTGAGCACGTCACCGGGCCGGCTCGGGACGCAGGCCCACGCTCCCTCGGCGATCTCGTCGGCCAGCTGACCGGGTGACCAGCCCGCATAGCCGGCGAAGACCCGCAGCCCGCGCAGCCGGCCGACGAGCTCCTCGGGGTCGGTGTCGAGGTCGACGAGGTGCACGTCACCCGCCACGGGACGCAGGGCGGGCGCCACCACGTCGGCGGCCGCGGTCGCCAGGCACAGCGCCGTGTCGGTCTCGCACGGCCCGCCCACGTGGAAGACCCCGGGGGCGACGGCGAGATCGCACCAGCCCGGCAGCACGTCGCGGATCTCCACCTGGCTGGGCTGCCCCAGGACGACACCGAGCGTGCCGGTGTCGGAGTGGTCGAGGACGTAGACGACCGAGCCGGCGAACGTGGGTTCGGTCAACGCCGGCATCGCCACCAGGAGGGCGCCCGCCCGGACGTCGTCCAGGCAGCCGACCGACAGCTGGGGGACCGCAGCGGCACGACGGCGACCGGTCGCGGGCCGCGAGGGCGGACCGGACTCGGGCTCGGGCGGGGGAGGCACCGGCGACATCCTCCCCAGTGTGCCCCACCTCGACGCCGACGGTCGCTTCCCGGCCGCGCGGATGGCAGGGGACCGGCCGGCCCCCGCTTGCCTGCGAGGGGCGGGGAGCAGGCGGCCCCGTCCAGAGGCTCGCCGCGAGCTGCGAGCAGGGAGGAGGACGGCGGCCCCCTGCAGGGTCCCGCCGCGAGCCTCCGAGGGGCGGGGAGCAGGCGGCCCCGTCCAGAGGCTCGCCGCGAGCCTGCGAGCGGGGAGGGGGACGGCGGCCCCCTGCAGGGTCCCGCCGCGAGCCTCCGAGGGGCGGGGAGCAGGCGGCCCCGTCCAGAGGCTCGCCGCGAGCCTGCGAGCGGGGAGGGGGACGGCGACCCCCTGCAGGGTCCCGCCGCGAGCCTGCGAGGGGCGGGGGGCAGGCGGCCCCGTCCAGAGGCTCGCCGCGAGCCTGCGAGCGGGGAGGGGGACGGGGTCCTGTGCCTAGGGTGGCCGGGTGGCGGAGGCGGGGACGACCGTGCGGGGCGTCCTGGCGCGCCGGGACTTCCGGAGACTCCTGGGCACACGGTTGCTCTCGCAGTTCGGGGACGGCGTCTTCCAGGCCGCCCTCGCCGGCACGGTGCTGTTCAACCCCCAGCGCGCCGCCGACCCGGTCGACATCGCCGCCGGCTTCGCCGTCCTCCTGCTGCCGTACTCCTTCGTCGGGCCGTTCGCCGGCGTCTGGCTGGACCGCTGGAGCCGGCGCCAGGTCCTCCTCCTCGCCAACGTGCTGCGGGCGGGCCTCGTGGCGGTGGTGGCCGCGCTGGTGGTCGCCGGCGTCCAGGGAACGGGCTTCTACGTGGCCGGGCTCGCCGTCTTCTCGGTCAACCGGTTCGTGCTCGCGGCGCTCTCGGCCGGGCTCCCGCACACGGTCGACGACACGTCGCTGGTTCCGGCCAACGCCCTCTCGACGACGTCGGGCGCCGTGGCCACGGTGGTCGGGGGCGGGGCGGCCCTCGTCCTCCTCCAGCTGACCGGCTCCGACGACGCCGGGTACGCCACGGTGGCCCTGTCGGCGGCCCTGCCCTACCTCGCGGCAGCGACCGTCGTCGCCGGCTTCCGGCGGGGGTACCTGGGGCCCGACCACATGGCGCGTTCGGCCCGGCTGTCCGCGGCGCAGGTGCTGGCCGGCATGGTCGCCGGCGCCCGGCACGCCTGGCGGCACCGCCCGGCCGCCGCCGCGCTCACCGCGATCGGCCTGCACCGCGTCTGGTTCGGCCTGCTGACGCTGATGGCCCTGCTGCTCTACCGGAACACCTTCGTCGGCGAGGCCGGCGCCTTCCCCGGCGGCCTGGTGGGGCTCGGGCAGGTCGTCGCCGCGATCGCCGTGGGCACGCTCACCGCCGCAGCCGTGACGCCGTCCGCCGTGCGGCGCATCGGCAAGCACCGGTGGATCGGGCTCCTGCTGACCGTCGGCGGAGCACTCCAGGTCGGCCTGGGCCTGCTGGTGCAGCCCCCGGCCGCCGTGGCGGCCGGGTTCGTCCTGGGCCTCCTGGGTCAGGGGGTGAAGATCTGCGTCGACACGACGCTGCAGGAGTCGATCGACGACGACCACCGGGGACGGGTCTTCTCCGTCTACGACACCGTGTTCAACGTCAGCTACGTCGCCGCGCTGCTGGCGGGGGCGTTCACCCTCCCGGCGTCCGGCGTCTCGCCTCCGCTGCTCGGCGTCATCGGCGCGGGCTACGTCGCCACCGCCCTGCTGCACGCGCGCATGGTCCGGCGCTGACCCGCCCGTCGCTCAGAGCTCGGGCACGCACGGTCCCCGGCCGAGCGCGGCCAGGCCGGTGCGGTCCCCGTCGGCGAACTCGGCCACCGCGCGCCGGGCCTCGGGGTACATGAGTTCCCGGTCGTCGTCCACGTGGGAGAGCCCCACCAGGTGCCCCAGCTCGTGCAGCACCACCGACCGGACGGCGGCGGCGCCCCCCGGTTCGGCCAGCAGGCGCGGTGCCTGGCCGGCGTCCAGGCTCACGGTGCCGGTGACGTACACCCGGGGTCCGTCGCCGAGGGAGACCGCGGTGCTCCCGGCGGCTCCGACCACGTCGCCGGCGAGGGTGGGGTCCTCTGCCTCGGTCTGCCAGCCGATCAGCACCGGCGCCCAGCGGTCCCCGTAGCGATCGGGCTGGAAGGGCGCCCGCTGCCCGCCCATCGGCTCGTCGGTGTAGCCGTCGAAGACGAACCGCAGACCGGTGACCTCGCTGATCCCGGTGACGGCGTCGTGCACCAGCTCCTCGGTGCCCGGCGGCGCTGCGGCCGGGCGCAGGACGTAGTGGATCTCGCGGCAGGGGTCGTAGGCGACCGGCGTCACCCCGTCCTCCTGCAGCGCCGCGTAGGCGTGCGCCCCGCCCGCTGCCGGCGGTGCCGGCGGACTACCCAACGGCGTCGTGGCCCCGGATGGCGTAGGGCGGTCGGTCGGCCGCGCGGGGACGGCGGGGGCGGCCGTCCCCGGCGCGGGGAGGCCGTCCGCCGCCCAGGGCCACGCCGGAGGATCGGTCAGGGCGATCCCCGTCGCCACGGCGACGGCGACGAACGGCACGGCCCACCGGCCCCGGGGGGGGGGGGGGGGGGGGGGGGGGGGGGGGGGGGGGGGGGGGGGGGGGGGGGGGGGGGGGGGGGGGGGGGGGGGGGGGGGGGGGGGGGGGGGGG